>JBDHSX010000075.1:0-17006 GCA_039808365.1 Xanthobacteraceae bacterium
ACGGTGATGACGTGCTCGCCGGGGGCGGGCGGTTCCAGCGTGGCGAACTGGCTGGCGAGCAGGCCCGGCGGCATGAAGTGGCCTTTTCGCTTCGCCAGCCGGGCGGCGATCAACGCCTGGTCGCCATCGAGAAAAACGATTTTCGCATCCGTGCGGCCGTCGATCAGGATATCGCGATAGGCGCGCTTCAGGGCCGAGCAGGCGATAACGATATGGCCGCGCCCTGCTGCGACGCGCGCGATCTCGGCGGCGATGGCCTCAAGCCATGGCCGGCGGTCCGCATCGTCGAGCGGATGGCCCGCCTTCATCTTGGCGACGTTGGCGGGCGGATGGAAACCGTCGCCGTCCTCGAAGCGCCAGCCGAGCCGCCGCGCCAGAGCCGCGCCGACGGTACTTTTCCCGGAGCCAGAGACGCCCATGACGACAACGGCATGGAGTTTGGGATCGATCGCGTCATGCGTCATCGCGAGACTCCGGCAGGGCGGCGGCGTCGGCAAGCCACACGGTCTCGCCGCACGACCGGGCGCGGGCGGCGGGAAGGTCCTCGCCGCTCAGGACTCGCGCGAGAATGTCGCGCTTGTCCGCGCCGCTAACCCCGAACAGCATCTCGCGGCACGAGGCCAGTGTCGGCAATGTCAGGGTGACGCGCGGCACCCACGGTTCGACGTTGGCGTGAGCGACGCTCACGACCCAACGTTCGCGTTCGTTCAGCGCGGCGTCGTCGGGAAACAGCGACGCGGTGTGGCCATCCGGGCCGAGGCCCATCAACACCAGATCGAACAGCGGCCGCGCCGGATCGAGGCGGTTGCCGCCGTAAAATGTCTGAAGCGCGATTTCGTAACGGCGCGCCGCGTCGCGCGTCGTGCCCGCTTGCACCGGAATGGGATGAATGGTGTCCGGCGGCGCGCAGGCGTCGAGAAACAGCCGTCGCGCCATCGCCATGTTGTTGCGCGGATCATCCGGCGGGACGAAGCGCTCGTCGCCGATGAACCAGTGAACCCGTCGCCACGGGATACGGCTTCGGTATGGATCGCTGGCCAACAAGCGATAGAGCGGCTGCGGGCTCGAGCCGCCGGTGAGGCACACCGCGGCGCGTCCGCTATTGGCGTCAAGGCGCGCGATCAGGCGCTCGGCCGCCGCCTGCGCCAGCGCAGTGGCGTCTCGCACCCGAATGATCTGGCGTTCGTTTTCCATCGTTCAGCAGGGCGTGCGCCAGTTGCGGCCGTCGCGGGCCAGCAGCGCCTCGCCGGCTTCGGGCCCGTTGCCGCCGGCCGGATAGGCGGCGAGCCCGTTGTCTCCCGCCTTCCGCCACGCATCGAGGAATGGCTGCACCGCGCGCCAGCCGGCCTCGACGCTGTCGGCGCGCTGGAACAGGATGTTGTCGCCGATCATGCAATCATGGATCAGCGTCTCGTAACCCGTGCTCGGCGCGGCGTGAAAATAGTCCTTGTACTGGAATTTCATCTCGACGCCGTCGATGGTGATCGAAGGGCCGGGCACCTTGGTGTTGAATTGCAGCGTGATGCCCTCCACCGGCTCGATGCCGATCACCAGATAGTTTTGCGACAGCCGGTCGACCGTCGTTGAGCGGAACATCGTGAACGGCGCTTCCTTGAATTTGATCGCGACCTCGGTGCGCTTGGTCGCCAGGGCCTTGCCGGTGCGCAGATAGAACGGCACGCCGGCCCAGCGCCAGTTATCGACGGCGAGCTTCAGCGCGACATAGGTTTCGGTCTTGCTGTCGGGCGCGACGTTCGCAGTTCTGCGATAGTCCTCGACGGTGTGATCGCCGATCCGGCCGGCGCGGTATTGCCCGCGCACCGAGTTTCGCAGCGCCTCGGCCTCGCTCTGGGTCGGGATCGCGGCCAGCACTTCCGCCTTGCAGGTGCGCACGGTGTGGGCGTCGAAGCGCGCCGGCGGCTCCATCGCCACCAGCGACAGGAGTTGAAACAGGTGGTTCGGCACCATGTCGCGCAGCGCGCCGGTTGCGTCGTAAAAGCTGCCGCGATGGCCGACACTGAGCGTCTCGTCCACGGTGATCTGGACGTGATCGATGTGATTGCGGTTCCAGATCGGTTCGAACATGCCGTTGGCGAAGCGCAGCACCAGAATGTTCTGTACCGTCTCCTTGCCGAGGTAATGATCGATCCGATAGAGCTGATGCTCGTCGGCGACTTTCAACAACGCGCCATTCAACGCGATCGCCGAGGCGAGATCGGTGCCGAACGGCTTTTCGATCACCAGCCGCCGCCAATAGCCGTCGTCCTCGCGCAACAGGCCGGCGCGGCCGAGTTCGCGCGCGATCGGCGCGAAGGCGTCGGGCGGCGTCGCCAGATAGAACAGCCGGTTTCCCGCGGTGGCGTGGCTTTGTTCCGTGCGTTCGAGGTGCTGGCGCATCCGGTCGAACGACGCCGGCTCGCTTGGGTCGGCCTCGATCGTGCTGAGACATCCGAGCAACCGCCGCGCCAGATCGTCCTTGACCGGACGGGTGGCGAACTTGTGCAGGCCTTGCATCAGGCTGTCGCGCAGGGCGTCGGGATCGGTCGGCTTGCGCACGACCCCGGTGATGCAGAAGCGCGCCGGCAGCAAGTCCGCTTCGGCGAGATTATAGAGCGCCGGAATCACCAGCCGATGGGTCAGGTCGCCGGTGACGCCGAAGATGACGAAGTTGCACGGATCGGGTCGGGCCTGTTGGGCGATGCCGCTCGAACTCATGGCTTGACCGGCTCCTTATGGCCGCCGAAGCCCGCGCGCATGGCGGAAAGGATTTTTTCCGCGAAAGTGTGCTCGCGCCGCGAGCGGAAGCGCGCATAGAGCGCGGCCGTCAGCACTTCGGCGGGCACCGCTTCGTCAATGGCGGCGTTGACGGTCCAGCGCCCTTCGCCGGAATCCTCGACATAGCCGGAGTAGTTTTCCAGCGTCGGGTGTTGCGCCAGCGCCGTCGCGGTCAGATCGAGCAGCCACGACGGGATGACGCTGCCGCGCCGCCAGACTTCGGCGATGTCGGCGATATCGAGATCGAACCGGTGCGCGGGCGGCAACGCCTCGCTGTTGGCGTTCCTGAGAATATCGAAGCCCTCGGCATAGGCTTGCATCAGGCCGTATTCGATGCCGTTGTGAATCATCTTGACGAAGTGGCCGGCGCCGACGGGCCCCGCGTGAATATAGCCCTGCTCGACGCGCGGATCGCGATTCTCGCGCCCCGGCGTCGACGGAATGTCGCCGCGCCCCGGCGCGAGCGCCTTGAAGATCGGATCGAGCCGCGCGACGACATCCTTGTCGCCGCCGATCATCATGCAGTAGCCGCGTTCCAGCCCCCAGACGCCGCCGCTGGTGCCGACGTCGATGTAATGGATGCCGCGCGGCGCGAGATCCCCGGCGCGGCGCACGTCGTCCTGCCAGAAGGTGTTGCCGCCGTCGATGACGACGTCGTCTTTCGACAACAGTCGGCCGAGCGCCTCAATGGTGGTTTCGGTGATCGCGCCCGCCGGCAGCATCACCCAGACCGTGCGCGGCGCTTGCAGCTTCGCAACCAGGTCTTCGAGCGAAGCCGCGACCGTCGCACCGTCGCGCGTCAGCGCCGCGGCGGCTTCCGCGTTTTTGTCGTAAACCACCGCCCGATGGCCTTGCATCATGGCGCGGCGGGCGATGTTGGCGCCCATCCGGCCCAGGCCGACGACGGCAAGCTGCATGATCTTGGTCCTTCTATTTGAGCGCGGTCAGGATAGCGGCCTTCAGCTTTTCCAGCCCGGCTCCGAGGTCGCCCTTGAGATGAACCCGCAGCGCGCGGCGGCCGCGCTCGGTCAGCACGTCGAAATCGCCGCGCGCTTGCGCCGCCTTGATGATGCCGAAGCTCGCCGCCTGCTGTGGGATCGGCAGGTCTTTCGCATCGTCGGCGGTGATCTGCACGAACACGCCGCTGTCGGGGCCGCCCTTGTAGGCTTGCCCGGTGGAATGCAGGAAGCGCGGCCCGAACTCGGCGCAGGTCGCGACATGGCGGCGGTCGCGGATCGCCATCCGCATGGTCTGCAACGCGGCGATGTGCGCCGGGCTGTGATCGATATAGGCGAGCAGCGCGACGTAGTCGTTCGGCTTGGCTCGCGCGAGCTGCGCCGTCAGCCATGAGCCAAGGTCGCCGTTCGCGCCGCCCTTGCGTAGCGCCGCAGCGTTAGCGGCGTCGGTGTAGATCGCGACGTTGTCGAAGGTGGCGACGGGCGCCTCGCTCGGCAGCTTGCCGGTCTTTTCGAACGCCGCCGTCAGTTCGCGGGTCTTGATCTTGGCGGATTCGACGTCCGGCTGGTCGAACGGATCGATGCCGAGCACCGCGCCCGCCACCGCCGTCGCCATCTCGAAGCGGAAGAATTCCTGTCCGATGTGGTCGATCGATGACAGCACGATGCGGATCACCGGATGCCCGGCCTTGGCCAGCGCCGCCAGCTTCGCCTCGTGCGCGGGATCGTTGTCGCCGTCCGCGCGCATGTCGATGAAGACGCGATCGTCGCCGTAGACCGCCGGATCGCCCAGCGCTTCGCCGTCGACCGGGATCAGGCCCTTGCCATTCTTGCCGGTGGATTCGGCGATCAACTGCTCCGCCCACGCGCCGAAATCGGCGATATGGGGAGACGTCAGCATCGTCACCTTGTCGCGGCCCGCAAGGCCGGCGCAGCCCAGCGCGAGGCCGAGTTGTACGCCGGGGTTGTCCTGCGGCGGCACGTCCGGGCCACAGGACCAGACCATCGCCTGCGCCAGATCGAGCAGGCGCGCGACATCGAGACCGGCGGCGGCCGCCGGCACCAGGCCGAACGGCGACAGCACCGAATAGCGGCCGCCAATGGCGGGATCGCCGAAAAAGGTGCGGGCGAAACCCTGTTGCTTCGCCACCTTCTCCAGCGACGAGCCGGGATCGGTGACGGCGACGAAATGGCCGCCGGCGCTGCCCTTGCCGACAGTCGCTTCGAGGCGGCCGTAGAAGTAATCCTTCAGCGCGTTGGGCTCCGTGGTGCCGCCGGATTTGCTGGAAACGATGAACAGGGTCTTGGCGAGATCGACCGCCGCCTCCATCCGCGCCACCTGGGCCGGATCGGTGGAATCCAGCACGCGCAGTTTCGGGAAGCCCTGCGCCCGCGGGAAGGTTTTCGCCAGCACTTCGGGGCCGAGGCTGGAGCCGCCCATGCCGAGCACCACCGCGTCGGTAAAACCCTGTTGCTTGACCCAGCTTGCGAAATCGCCGTAGTCGGCGAGCTTGTTCTGCTCGACGCCGACGCTGTCGAGCCAGCCCAGCCACTTGGCCTCATCGCCCCCGGTCCACACCGAAGCGTCGCGCTTCCACAGCCGCCGGATGCGGCCGGCGGCGCGCCATTGCTCGGCCTTGGCGCTCACGGCCTTGGCCAGTTCATCGCCCAGCGTCAGTGTCTGCGAGTCGATGGCGCGACCAAGCAGCGCCACGCGTTTGTGCGCTACAGCGCCCAGCAGCTTGTCGAAGGCATCGGCGAACAGTTGCACGCCTTCCTCGACCAGTTTCGTGGTGACGGCGTCGAGCGAGATGCCAGCGCGGGCAAGGTCGGCCAGCACGCGCTCGGCGCCGGGGATGTCGTGGTCGAGGCTGTCGCGCAATTGGCCGTGATCGCGGAAGGCGTCGAGGGTGGCGGGCGGCACCGTGTTGACGGTATCCGGCCCGATCAGTTCCTCGATATAGAGCACGTCGCGATAGGCTTTGTTCTTGGTGCCGGTGGAGGCCCACAACAGCCGCTGCGGCCGCGCGCCCCGGGCGGCGAGCTTTTGCCAGCGGGCATCCGCGAACGCCGTCTTGTAATGCTGATAGGCCATCTTGGCGTTGGCGATGGCGACCTTGCCTTGCAGCGCCTTGAGCCGCGCCTGTTCCGCCGGATCGCCGGCTTTGGCGATGGCGTCGTCAAGCTGTTTGTCGACGGCGCTGTCGATGCGGCTGACGAAGAAGCTGGCGACGCTGGCGACATGGGACGGATCGCCGCCCTTGGCCACATAGTCCTCCAGTCCGGCGAGATAGGCTTCCGCGACCTGCCGATAGGCGCTTTGCGCGAACAAGAGCGTGATGTTGACGTTGATGCCCCGCGCGGTGAGGTGCCGAATGGCAGGCAGGCCCTCCGGTGTCGCCGGCACTTTTATCATCAGATTGGGGCGGTCGACCTCGCGCCACAGTCGCTCGGCCTCCGCGATGGTGCCCTCGGTGTCGTTGGCGAGATAGGGCGAGACTTCCAGGCTGACGAAGCCGTCCGCGCCCCTAAGGCTATCATAGACCGGCCGCAGCACCTCGGCGGCGGCCCGGATGTCCTCGACCGCCACCGCCTCGAATAAAGCGGTGACCGGCCGGTCGTGCTGCTTCAGCAACGTGGCGATGGCGCTGTCGTATTCGTCCGAGCTTCCGATGGCCTTCTCGAAGATCGCCGGATTGGAGGTGACGCCGCGCACGCCGTCGTCGTCGATCAGCTTCCTGAGGTCGCCCTTGGCGATGAATCCACGGGCGAGGAAATCGAGCCAGACGGCCTGGCCATGCTGTTGCAGGGATTTGACGGGATTCATGGTGCCTTGTTCGCTGTCGGGGAAGGGCTGAGTTCCATCATGTGTTCTGCCCTGCGGCCGAATTTTGTCAACCGCTCCGGAGGCGGCGGCCGAGCAAGGGCATTCGGAATGCGGGGCGGGGGCCGATCTCGGATATGGTTTGTTAAGGTTGACGCATGGCGCGGCCAAGGGTTCCCACATCGGGCGGGATTTGGCGGTCACACCCGAGTGTGCGATCCGGAAAATCGCCTCGTGCGCGGATACGCAACACAAAATCCGTCGTCCCCGCCGGCGCGGGGACGACGTAGAAAGCGAGACGAGCCCGCCTTACCGCAGCCCGGCGTTGATCTTGTCCAGCGCTTTCGAGCCGGGGCACAATTCGGGTTCGTTGAGCTGGTTCAGCGGCGTCGCCACGGTGTTGAAATGGCCGTGCAGGTCGTCGGCCTCGCCGTCGACATAGAGCAGGCCGGTGACGATCCGCCCCTTGGCGGCTTCCTGTTGCAGGAAGTTCATCGCCGCCACCCGGTCGGAGGCATCATAATCCTCGTTGAGCTTGCGGAGCGTCAGCACCGAGCCGTCGTGCTGGGTCACCTCGACCACCTCGCCGGGCTCGTAATCGACGGTGATGGCGTCGCGGCCGATCAAGATGTCGAGCGTATTCACCGCCTCGTTATGGGCGCGGACATAATCGAGGCTTTTGGTCGAGCCGGGGTGGTTGTTGAAGGCGATGCACGGCGAGATCACGTCGATGAACGCCGCGCCACGATGGGCGAGCGCCGCCTTGATGATCGGCACCAACTGCCGCTTGTCGCCGGAGAAGGAGCGCGCCACGAAGGTCGCGCCGAGTTGCAGCGCCATCGCCACCAGGTCGATGGCATTATCGGTGTTGACCACGCCTTTCTTCGATTTCGAGCCGCGGTCGGCGGTGGCCGAGAACTGGCCCTTGGTCAGGCCGTAGACGCCGTTGTTCTCGACGATATAGGTCATGTTGACGCCGCGCCGCAGCGCATGGGCGAACTGGCCGAAGCCGATCGAGGCCGAATCGCCGTCGCCGGAAATGCCGAGATAGATCAGGTCGCGGTTGGCGAGGTTGGCGCCGGTCAGCACCGACGGCATCCGGCCGTGCACCGAATTGAAGCCGTGGGAGGCGCCGAGGAAATAGGTCGGCGTCTTCGACGAGCAGCCGATGCCGGAGATCTTCGCCACGCGGTGCGGCTCGATCGCCATTTCGAACGCCGCCTCGATGATCGCGGCCGAGATCGAATCATGGCCGCAGCCGGCGCACAGCGTCGAGGTCGCGGCCTCGTAATCCCGCCTTGTATAGCCGAGCGCGTTCTTCGGCAGCGACGGATGATGGAATTTCGGCTTGGCCAGATAGGTCATGACATCGCCTTTCGCAGCGGCGTGACTTTCAGGGCGTCGAGCCGGTCACTGATCGCGCCGGAAATGAAGCGGGCGGTGATCGAGGTGCCGTCGTAGTGCAGGATCGGCACCAGCCGCACCGGATCGATGTCCAGTTCGTTGACGATCAGCGAGCGCAGTTGTGCGTCGCGATTCTGCTCCACCACGAAAACGAAGTCGTGATCGCTGACGAAGCTCGCCACATCCTGATGGAACGGGAAGGCACGGACCCGCATCAGGTCCAGTGTATGGCCGCGCGCGGTGAGGATTTCGGCGGCCTCATGCATCGCCGGCGCGGTCGAGCCGTAGTAGATCACGCCGAATCGCGTCGGCTTGTCGGCGTTGCGGCGCAACGGGCGCGGCAGGATGCCCTTGGCGGTGTCGTGCTTGCGCAACAGCCGCTGCATGCCCTCGACGTAATCCGCGCCTTCCTCGGAATATTTTGCCCGCGCGTCGTGAGACGTGCCGCGGGTAAAATAACCACCCTTGGTCGGGTGCGTGCCGGGATAGGTGCGGAACGGGATGGCGTCGCCGTCGACGTCGGTGTAGCGGCCAAAATCCTTGCCGGCTTCGAGGTCGGCGGCGGTCATCACCTTGCCGCGATCGTAGCGGCGGGCGTCGTCCCATTGCAGCGGGCGGCACAGCCGATGGTTCATGCCGATGTCGAGATCGAGCAGCACGAACACCGGCGTTTGCAGCCGGTCGGCGTAGTCGAAGGCGCTGGCGGTGAACTCGAACGCCTCAGCGGCGTCTTCCGGCAACAGCAGGATGTGCTTGGTGTCGCCGTGGGAGGCGTAGGCGCAGTTGATGAGATCGCATTGCTGGGTGCGCGTCGGCATGCCGGTGGAGGGGCCGGCGCGCTGCACGTCGATGATGACCGAGGGAATCTCCGCGAAATAGGCGAAGCCGAACAGTTCCTGCATCAGCGAGATGCCGGGGCCGGACGTGGCGGTGAAGGCGCGCGCGCCGTTCCAGGCCGCGCCGACCACCATGCCGATCGACGCGATTTCATCCTCGGCCTGGACGATGGCGTAACGCGCCTCGCCGGTCGCCGGATCGTGGCGGTACTTGCCGCAAAACTTCGTGAAGTTCTCCGCCACCGACGACGACGGCGTGATCGGATACCACGCGCACACCGTCGCGCCGCCATAGACCGCGCCAAGCGCGGCGGCGGCGTTGCCCTCGATCAGGATGCGGTCGCCGACCTTGTCGGAGCGTTGCAGCTTGAGTCCGATCGGGCATTTGAAATTGGCCTTGGCGTAGGCGTGGCCGAGGTGCAGCGCGTGGATGTTGGGCTGGATCAGCTTTTCCTTGGTGCGGTACTGCTCGCCGACCAGCTTTTCCAGTTCAGCGATGTCCATGTCGAGCAGCGCCGCCAGCGCGCCGATGCAGATGATGTTCTTGAACAGCTGCCGCTGGCGCGGATCGGAGTATTCCTTGTTGCAGATCGCCGTCAGCGGAATGCCGATCAAATGGATGTCGGTGCGCGGCTTGCCCGGCGGCATCGCCCGCGTCGAATCGTAGATCAGGTAGCCGTCCGGCTCCACCGCGGCGACGTCGGCGTTGTAGGTCTGCGGATTCATCGCCACCATGATGTCGGTGCCGCCGCGCGCGCCGAGATGGCCGGCCTCGGTGACGCGGACCTCGTACCAGGTCGGCAGGCCCTGGATGTTCGAGGGAAACACGTTGCGCGGCGACATCGGAATGCCCATCCGCATGATGGCGCGGGCGAACATCTCGTTGGCGCTGGCGGAGCCGGAGCCGTTGACGTTGGCGAAGCGGATGACGAAATCGTTGACGGCGGTTAGCGGCATGCCGGACCTGCGTGAGTCATTTCGATGAAATACTTGTTCATGTCCCAGGCGCCGGTCGGGCAGCGCTCGGCGCACAGCCCGCAATGCAGGCAGACATCCTCGTCCTTCGCCATGATGCGGCCGGTCTTGAGGCCGTCGGCGACATAGATGTCCTGGCTCAGGTTGAGCGCCGGCGCGTGCAGCCGCTCCCGCAATTCGCCTTCCTCGCCGTTGTCGGTGAAGGTGATGCAGTCCATCGGGCAGATGTCGACGCAGGCGTCGCATTCGATGCACAAGGGCGCCGAAAACACCGTCTCGACGTCGCAGTTCAGGCAGCGTCCCGCTTCCGCCAAAGCCAGCTTGGCGTCGAAGCCGAGTTCGACCTCGGCCTTGATGCTGGCGAGCGCGGTGGCGTTGTCGCGATGCGGCACCGCGTAACGATGATCCGGCATGATCTCGTTTTTATAGCTCCATTCGTGAATGCCCATCTTCTGGTTGACCACGGTCACCGCCGGCAGCGGCCGCTCGGCGATATTTTCCCCGTGCAGCATCTTGTCGATCGACACCGCGACCTCGTGGCCGTGCGCCACAGCCCAGATGATGTTCTTGGGGCCGAACGCCGCGTCGCCGCCGAAGAACACTTTTGGGTGAGTGGACTGGAACGTGACCTTGTCGACCTGCGGCATGCCCCATTCGTCGAAGGCGATGCCGATATCGCGCTCGATCCACGGGAAGGCGTTCTCCTGCCCGACCGCGACCAGCACGTCGTCGCAGGCAAACGTCACGTCGGGCTCGCCGGACGGGATCAGCTTGCGGCGGCCTTTGGCGTCGTATTCGGCCTTGACCTTCTCGAAAACCACGCCGGTCAGCTTGCCGCCCTCGTGCAGGAATTCTTTCGGCACCAGGAAATTATGGATCGGAATGCCTTCGCGCGCGGCGTCTTCCTTTTCCCAGGGCGAGGCTTTCATCTCGTCGAAGCCGGAGCGCACCACCACCTTGACATCCTCGCCGCCGAGGCGGCGCGCGGAGCGGCAGCAGTCCATCGCGGTGTTGCCGCCGCCGAGCACGATGACGCGCTTGCCGATGGCATGAATGTGGTCGAACGAGACGCTGGAGAGCCAGTCGATGCCGATATGGATATTGGCGGCGGCCTCCTTGCGGCCGGGAATGTCGAGATCGCGGCCGCGCGGCGCGCCGGAGCCGACCATGACAGCGTCATAGCCGGCGGCCAGCAGCGCCTTCATGCTGTCGATGCGGGTGCCGCCGCGAAAATCGACGCCGAGGTCGAGGATATAGTTGGTCTCCTCGTCGATCACGCTGTCGGGCAGGCGGAATTTCGGGATCTGCGTGCGCATCATGCCGCCGGCGCGGGTGTCGCCGTCGAACACCACGCAGTCGTAGCCGAGCGGCGCGAGATCGCGCGCCACCGTCAGCGAAGCGGGGCCGGCGCCGACCAGCGCGATGCGCTTGCCGTTGCTGGCGGCCGCGGGTTTCGGCAGCCGCGCCTTGATGTCGTCCTTGTAGTCGGCGGCGACGCGCTTGAGCCGGCAGATCGCCACCGGCTCGTTCTCGACGCGCACGCGCCGGCAGGCCGGCTCGCATGGGCGGTCGCAGGTGCGCCCGAGGATTCCCGGAAACACGTTCGACTTCCAATTGATCATGTAGGCGTCGCTGTAGCGGCCCGCGGCGATCAGTCGGATATATTCAGGAACCGGCGTGTGCGCCGGGCAGGCCCATTGGCAATCGACCACTTTGTGAAAGTAGTCAGGCGCCGAAATATCGGTCGGTTTCATTCCTAACCCAAATCCGCGCTCTGAAAGGTGGGCTCTGTCGCGCGGTCTTTCGTCGTTTTCGAGCGTTCGTCGGGGCGCCCTTGTTACTTTGCGTTCGGATCATGATCTTAGAAGTATAATAATTCAATACGATCCTCGGCCGATCGCAAAAGCATTTTTAGGTGAACGGGCTGAGCAACTTCGTCGCGGTGCGCGCGCCGTTCTTGTCGCGTTGCAGCATAGCCATTCGAAATTCGCGGAGCCGCGTTGCGCCCGGAGCAGATGGCTAACATGAGAAGCCCGGCGCTACAGATCGCTTTTCGCCAGATCCCACATCAGGCGATAGATGCCGGACGACACGATCCGGCCGGCGCCGACCAGTTCCTGTGAATCGAAGCGCAGCGCCATCGCGCGCGCGACCGATGTCACGTCCGTTGCGTCGATCAGCACGAACCAGTCGCCCGCGCCCGGACCGGGGCCGTCGTCGGTGAGCGATTTCGACAGGGCGGGATCGCTCTCCAGAAGATGCATCGAAATGCCGCCGTCCAGCATCTCGGGATCGAGCCGGAGCGCCAGCATCGGGCGGAGCTTGTCGGCGTCGATCGGGCGCAGCCGCAGGATGCCGAGGACCGCGCCGCGCCCCTGGCCCCGGCTGATGGTGATGCGCGCCACCGCGCGGATCATGTTGCGGAAGCGGGCGATGTTCCGTTTCGACCACTCGGTCTGATTGGCCAGCGCGGCGCGATAGGCCGGGCTGTCCAGGGTCTCGAACGTCGCGGTGGAATACAGGCTGAGGTATTTCGGGCTGCCGACCTCGGCGACATAGCGCCGCGCCTCGACGAAGCCGTCGATGGCCACGCGCTCGGCGATATGCTCGCGATCATACCAGCGGTTGAAGTCCGCCTCGTCGGCGGCGTCGATATCCATCGAGGTGAGCAGCATGCCCTTGGCGGCGATCGGCATCGGTCAGCGTCCTTCTGTCGGGGCGTCATGGGAACGAATGGCGGTCACGAGGTCGGCGGTGGCCTTGGTCACCGCGTCGCGGACGCCGGGATCGTACAGCGAATGACCGGCGCCCTCGACGACGCGAACCTCCGCCGCTGGCCACGCCGCCGCCAGCGCATGGGCGGTCGCGGGCGGACACAGGAGATCGTAGCGGCCCTGCACGATGATGCCGGGAATGCCGCGCAGGCGCGCCGCGCCCGCGAGCAGTTGGCCCGGCGTCAGGAAGCAGTCGTTGCGGAAGTAGTGAGCCTCCATGAACGGCGTCGATGGCAGCGGCCGCGACGAGGCCGGCGCCGCGCGGTCGAGCCGCGTTTGTTGCGGCGCGTGCGTGGAGAGGATGCGTTCGGTGTCGTGCCACGCCCACGCGGCGGGGCCGTGGATCGCCGGATCGGGATCGAGGATGCGCCGCCAATAGGCATCCAGCGGCGACCGCCGTTCGTCCGGCGTCAGCAGGCCGAGGAAATCGTCGTTCAGGGCCGGGTAGAGCCGCGGCAGCATCTCGCAAAACGCCGCCTCGAGTTCGGCGCGGGTGCCGAGAAACGTCGCGCGCAGCACCAGGCCGCCGACACGGTCGGGATGGGCCTGGGCGTAGGCCAGCGCCAAGGTCGCGCCCCACGACCCGCCGCTGACCAGCCAGCGCGCGATGCCGAGCGCCTCGCGGATCGCCTCCATGTCGGCGATCAGATGCGGCAGGGTGTTGGCGTCGCGGCCGCCTTTCGGCCGGCTGCGTCCGCAACCGCGCTGGTCGAACAGCACGGCGCGGCAATGCTCCGGGTCGAACAGTTGGCGATGGTCGGGTTGGCAGCCGCTGCCGGGGCCGCCGTGCAGATAGACCGCCGGCACGCCGTCCGCCTTGCCGACGGTCTCGATATAAATCTCATGGCCGTCGCCGACCGGCAGCATCCGCGTGGTCGGCGGCGCGTGAGCGTCGCCGCGCGGGGTTGGCTGCGTTGCGACGGCGTCAGGCATCATCGGTGGCATTCGCTTGCGGTTGCGGCTTGGCTTGTTGTCGGCCGGCAGTTTACGGCGATCCGGATCGGAGGCCATTGTCAATTTGGAGAAAGTGGTGACACGGCGCGGATCGGGCGCGACCGGCGCGGCGCATGCGGGGTGGCAATCCGTCCGAAAACGCCGTACCCCTCAAGGAGCGGCGATGGATAATCCCGCGATCAGGGATGGAGCGAGTTCATGGACAATCTTTGGCGTCTGTCGGCGACCGAACTGGCCGCGCTGATCCGGTCACGAAAACGATCCGCAGTGGAGGCGGCGGAGGCGGCGCTGGCGCGGCTTGAGGCGGTCAATCCCCGGATCAACGCCGTGGTGGACTGGCGGCCGGACGACACGCTGGCGCAGGCGCAGGCGGTCGATCGCGCCATCGCCGAAGGCCGCGACCCCGGCGTGCTCGCGGGCGTGCCGGTCACCATCAAGGTCAATGTCGATCAGGCCGGCTACGCCACCACCAACGGCATCAAGGCGCTGCGCGATCATATCGCCCAGGAAGACAATCCGGTGGTGGCGAACATGCGCCGGGCCGGCGCGGTGATCGTCGGCCGCACCAACACCCCGGCGTTCTCCTTCCGCTGGTTCGCCAACAATCAGGTGCATGGGCATACCAGGAATCCGCGCGACCCGGCGATCACGCCCGGCGGCTCGTCGGGCGGGGCCGGATCGGCCACCGCCGCCGGCATCGGCCACATCGGCCACGGCACCGACATCGCCGGATCGGTGCGCTACCCGGCCTATGCCTGCGGCATTCACGGGCTGCGGCCGACGCTGGGGCGCATTCCCGCCCACAACCCTTCGCTGCCGGAACGGGCGCTGTGCCCGCAGATCTCCGCCGTCTCCGGCCCCGTGGCGCGGACCGTCGGCGACCTGCGTCTCGCGCTCGCCGCGATGTCGCAACAGGACCTGCGCGATCCGTGGTGGGTGCCGGCGCCGCTCGAAGGCCCGCCGATGCCGCGCCGCGCCGCGCTGTGCCTGCGGCCCGACGGACTCGAAACCGTTCCGGAGGTCATCGACGCCCTGAAGGACGCCGCGCGCCGCCTGCAAGCCGCGGGCTGGACCGTGGAGGAGGTCGCCAACACGCCGCCACTTGAGGAGGCCGCCGAGTTGCAGCGAAAATTCTGGCTCGGCGACGGTTTCGAGGCGATGCTGGCGGCGGCGGAACAGGAAGGCGACCCCGGCGCGCTGGCGTGCCTGCGCGGCAGCCGCGACCGGGTGCATCCGCTCGACGCGGACGGCTTTTCCGCGATCGCGCGGCGGCGCGCCACGCTGACGCGCGACTGGCAGCTTTTCCTTCAGGACTATCCGGTGCTGGTGATGCCGGTGTCCGGCGAATTGCCGTTCGAGGATCAACTCGATCTCAAGGACGATGCCTCGTTCGCGCGAGTGTGGCGGGCGCAGATGCCGCAGGTCGGCATTCCGTTCATGGGGTTGCCGGGATTGACGGTGTCGACCGGGCTGGTCGGACGCGTGCCGGTCGGCGTGCAGGTGGTGGCGGGACGTTATCGCGAGGATCTGTGCCTGCTTGCGGGCGAGGCGATCGAGGCCGGCGGCACGCCGCCGTCGCCGATCGATCCGGTGGGGTGAACCATGACCAGCGTTTACGATTTTTCCGCCCGCGCGCTCGACGGGCGCGAGGTGGCGCTGAAGGAGTTTCAGGGCAAGGCGCTGTTGATTGTCAATACCGCCAGCGCCTGCGGTTTCACGCCGCAATATCAGGGGCTCGAACAGCTCTATCGCCAGTACGGGCCGCGCGGCTTCGCGGTGCTCGGCTTCCCCTGCAACCAGTTCGGCCAGCAGGAGCGCGGCACCTCGGCCGAGATCGCGGCGTTTTGCGCCGGCAAATACACGGTGACATTCCCGATGTTCGAGAAGATCGATGTCAACGGTGAGGCGGCGCATCCGTTGTACAAATTCCTGAAACGTGAGAAAGCGGGCCTGCTCGGGACGTCGATCAAATGGAATTTCACCAAATTCCTGACCGATAAGGCGGGCAGGGTGGTCGCGCGGCACCCGCCGACCACGCGGCCGGAAAGCTTGACCAGGGAAATCGAGGCGCTGCTTTGAACGAGAAAACCAATCTATTGCCGGACCGGCTGTCGATCGACCCGCGCAGCCCGTATTACAACGCCGAACTGCTCGCCCACGATATCGGCATCCGCTTCAAGGGCGTCGAGAAGACCAATGTCGAGGAGTATTGCGTCAGCGAGGGCTGGATTCGCGTGTCCGCCGGCGCGGCCCGCGATCGCCATGGCAATCCGCTGACCATCAAGCTCAGCGGGCCGGTCGAGCCCTATTTCCGCGACGCTGAAAGCTGACCGGGGCAAAGCGAGGCTTTCATCATGCCGGTTCGCATCGTCGACGTGCGCGAGGTCACCAAGCCGATCGCCTCCGCCATCCGCAACGCCTATATCGACTTCTCGAAGATGACGACCAGCCTTGTCGCCGTCGTCACCAATGTCGAGCGCGCGGGCCGTCCGGTCGTCGGCTATGGCTTCAACTCGAACGGCCGCTACGGCCAGGGCGGGCTGATCCGCGAGCGCTTCGCCAAGCGCCTCACCGAAGCCGATCCGGCGACATTGCTTGATGCGAGCGGCGACAACCTCGATCCCGACAAGGTCTGGGCCGCGCTGATGACCAACGAAAAGCCGGGCGGCCACGGCGAGCGCTCGGTGGCGGTCGGCACCATCGACATGGCGGTGTGGGACGCGGTGGCCAAGATCGCGGACAAGCCGCTGTTTCGCCTGCTCGCGGAGCGGCACGGCCGCGCCGCCGATCCGCGCGTGTTCGTTTACGCCGCGGGCGGCTATTACTATCCCGGCAAGGGTCTCGACAGGCTGCGGCAGGAAATGCGCGGCTATCTCGATCGCGGCTACAGCGTCGTCAAGATGAAGATCGGCGGCGCCTCGCTCGATGACGACCGCGCCCGCATCGAGGCGGTGCTGACGGAAATCGGCTCAACGGCGCGGCTCGCGGTCGACGCCAACGGCCGCTTCGATCTCGAAACCGCGATCGCCTACGCCAGGATGCTGCGCGACTATCCGCTGTTCTGGTACGAGGAAGCCGGCGATCCGCTCGACTATCAGTTGCAGGCGGCGCTGGCGGAGTTCTATCCGGGACCGATGGCGACCGGCGAGAACCTGTTCAGCCATCAGGACGCGCGCAACCTCATTCGCTATGGCGGGATGCGGCCCGACCGCGACTTCCTGCAATTCGACTGCGCGTTATCGTATGGGCTGTGCGAGTACCAGCGCACGCTGCGCATGCTTGAGGCCCACGGCTGGTCGCCGTCGCGCTGCATTCCGCATGGCGGCCATCAGATGTCGCTGAACATCGCCGCCGGCCTCGGCCTCGGCGGCAACGAAAGCTATCCGGATCTGTTCCAGCCCTATGGCGGCTTTCCCGACGGGGTGAGCGTCGAGAACGGCTACATCACCATGCCCGAACTGCCAGGCATCGGCTTCGAGGGCAAGGCGGATCTCTACGCCGAAATGCG
>JBDHSX010000076.1:0-16671 GCA_039808365.1 Xanthobacteraceae bacterium
GTCTTGCCGTGGTCCACGTGACCAATCGTCCCGATGTTGCAGTGCGGCTTCGTGCGTTCAAACTTCTCTTTGGCCATCTGTTAAGTCCACCTCTCGCGGCCGGGCATCTGCGCGGCTCCAGACCGGCGGCTGGTTACTCAAAAAAACGGCCCTGTTCAAGTCGTAGGTTCTGGGCCAATCTTGCCAGCAATGCCGGAAAACGTCCTATTTAGTCAGCCGAACAAGAAGATCAATCGGGAGACGCCCATGAACCCGCCAGCAAATGCGCAAGCCGCCAAACCCGCCGACCGCCCGGCCACCCCGCCGCTGCCGCACGCGAAGCCGGAGGCGCTGGGTCTGTCCCCTGTTCGCCTTCAGCGGATGTCCGACGCCTTCAAGCGCGACATCGACAAGGGAACGACCCCCGGCGTGACGGTCCTGGTCGCCCGCCATGGCCAGATCGGATGGTTCGACGCGCTCGGCCGGCAAAGCCCGGCCGCCGACGCTTTGATGCGCCACGACAGCATCTTCCGCATCTTCTCAATGACCAAGCCGATCGTCTCGATCGCGATCATGACGCTGTTCGAGGAAGGCCGGCTGCTGCTGGACGATCCGCTGACCAAATACATTCCGGAATTCGCCGACCAGAAGGTCGCGGTCGAGAATGGCGGCGAATTAGAACTGGTCCCTCCGGCCCGCGCGATCACACTTCAGGACCTGCTGCGCCATACCTCCGGCATCACCTACGAGCACACCGGCAACGGGCCGGTACAAAAGATGTATCAGCAATCGCGGCTGCGCAGCCGCAAGATCGACAACGCCGAGCACGCCCGCATCGTCGCCAGCCTGCCGCTGATCTGCCAGCCGGGCGCCGCGTGGAACTACAGCCGCTCCACCGACATTCTGGGCCGCGTCGTCGAAGTGGTCTCGGGGCAAACGCTCGGCGCCTATCTCACAGAGCGAATCCTCGCGCCGCTGCGGATGACCGAGACCGGCTTCCACACCAGCGCCGACAACAGGGATCGCCTCGCCGAGCCGTTCGCGACGGATCCGTGGACCGGCGATCCCGTCAAACTGTTCGACATGACCGAGAAACCCGCGATGGAATCCGGCGGCGGCGGATTGGTCTCGACCACGATGGATTACGCCCGGTTCTGCCAGATGCTGCTCAACGGCGGCACGCTCGACGGCGAACGCATCATCGGCCGCAAGACGCTCGCCTTCATGGCGTCGGATCATCTCGGCGAGAGCCTGCCGCGCAACGGCACGCTGCTGACGCCGGGCCACAGTTTTGGACTGGGCTTCTGCGTCCGCACCCATGAGGGCATGGCGTCGGTAACGAGTTCGCCCGGTCAATTCTTCTGGAGCGGCATCGCCGGAACGTTCTTCTGGATCGACCCGAAGGAGGAGCTGTTCGCGGTGTTCATGTCGCAGGGGCCGGGCCAGCGCGAATATTTCCGCAACGTCATCCGCAATCTGGTCTACGCGGCGGTGGAGTGACCAAGACGGTCGTCATTGCGAGGCGCGAAGCGACGAAGCAATCCAGGGCCGCGCGGAAAGAGCTGGATTGCTTCGCTTCGCTCGCAATGACGTCCTCTAACTAATCGTCGCGCCGCCGTCGATCACGACCGTCTGCCCGGTCATGAAATTGCCGGCGGCCGAACCCATCAGCACCGCCGCGCCGGCGATCTCGTCCGGGATGCCGATGCGCAGCAGCGGCGAGCGCGCGGTCGAGGCCTTGAGGTTGTCCGGGTTGTCCCACAGCGCCTTGGCGAAGTCGGTCTTGATCAGGCCGGGCGCGATGCAGTTGACCCGGACATTGTGCGGGCCGTATTCGCAGGCGAGGTTACGCGCGAGCTGCATGTCGGCGGCCTTCGAGATCGCGTAGGCGCCGAGAATGGTCGAGCCCTTGAGGCCGCCGATCGACGACACGATGATGATCGAGCCGTCCTTGCGTTCGATCATCTGCGGCACCACCATGCTGATAAGCCAGTTGTTGGCGACGATGTTGTTGCCGAGGATCTTGTTGAACTGATCGTCCGAGATTTTCGCGAGCGGCCCGTAATACGGGTTCGACGCCGCGTTGCAGACCAGCACGTCGATCTTGCCGAACGCCTTGTTGCTCTCGTCGACGAGGTTCTGCAAATTTTCCTTGCTGGAAATGTTGGCGGCGATCGCGACCGCGGTGCCCTTGCCGAACTTGTCGTTGATCTCTTTGGCGACCTCGTCGCAAACGTCCTGCTTGCGCGACGAGATCACCACCTTGGCGCCGTGCTCCGCCATCCGCTCGGCGATGGCGCGGCCGATGCCGCGCGTCGAGCCGGTGATCACCGCGACTTTTCCAGACATATCGAACAAGGTCATGTGCTTCTCCTGTGACATTCCTATGGGTGCTTGCCTATTGGTGCTTGTCGAAACGATTCCGCGTCAGGCCAGCTTGGTGGCGGCCGGCTCCGCGCCGGAGGGCTGGTGCATCGCCGCGTGGGAGGCGTCGGCGATCCACGGCTGCTGATTGACCATCGGGATGCGCCAGCCGCTGTGGCCGTCGCTGGCGAGATGATCGAGCCTCGTCACCGACACGTTGTCGATGGTGAAGGCCAGTCCCCGCTCCGGCTGGTCGTTCAGGGCGACGCCGAGCGCGGCCTTGATGGTGCCGCCATGGGCGACGACGACGACATCGCCGCCGGCATGCGCGGCGTTGATGCGCCCGATCGCGCCCTTGACGCGGTTGTAGAGGTCCATGAAGCTTTCGCCGCCGGGCGCGGGATCGTCGATCGGCGCGAACCAGTAGCTGCCGACCGCGATCGGGCGGCTGGCGAAAAACGCCGCGCGGTTGAGCCCCTGCCATTGCCCGAGATGCTGCTCGGCGAACGCCGCCTCGTGCGGCATCAGGGCGGGCTCCGGATAGCCGGCCTGCCACAACGCTTGCGCGGTCTGGTGCGTGCGCTTGAGGCTGCTGGCAAACCATGCCGCCGGACGCGGCAGGATGCGCGCCACCGCGTCGAACACGACGCGGTCGCTGCAATCGCAGCCGATGTCGGTCTGCCCGTAGATGCAGCCGCCGTCCTCGCGGACCGGCGCGTGGCGCACCCACCACCATCGCGTCGCCACCACGCCGGCGGGAACGCTGTGCTGAGCCACGAACGGCGGTGGCTGATTGGACATGACGAGAGCCCTTCAATTGTGTTTCACGCGGCTGTAAGTGAGATATAGCGGGATCACAAGTCAACGCCATCTCCGGCATGACCGTCCATGCCGCCGGTCGTTTCAAACATTGTATGAATTCCAAGCGCCAATTCCACCGCGCGAAAAACATCGGAGAATGTCATGGGTCGCCTCGAAGGCAAATCAGTCATCATCACCGGCGCCGGCAGCGGCATCGGCCGCGCGGCCGCGCTGATGTTCACCCGAGAAGGCGCCAGGCTGATCGCGGTGGACCGCACCGAGGGCGTCGATCAGACCGTCGCAGACATCCGCAAGGCCGGCGGCACCGCCGAGGCCGTCACCGCCGACGCCGGCGCGGAGAAGGACGTCATCGCCTTCATCGACAAGGCGCTGTCGGCCTATGGCAAGCTCGACGTGGTCTGGGCCAATGCCGGCATCGGCGGCGGCCTCATCCCGTTGAGCGAACAGACGGTGGAGCACTGGCAGGAGGTGCTGCGCGTCAACCTGATCGGCCCGTTCCTCGCGGTGAAATATTCGATTCCCCACATGGTGAAGCAAGGCTCCGGCTCGATCGTCTGCACCGCCTCAGTCGCGGGCCTCAAGGCCAACGCCAGCGGCCATCCCTACGCGGCCTCCAAGGCTGGCGTCATCAGCCTGGTGCAGACCACCGCCTACTCGCTCTCCGGCACCGGCGTGCGCATCAACGCGGTGTGCCCCGGCCTGATCGAAACCGGCATGACCAAACCGATTTTCGACAACGCCAAGGAGCGCGGCACGGAAGGCAAGATCGGCCAGCTCAACCCGCTGAAGCGCGCCGGCCAGCCGCACGAACTGGCGGCGATGGGCCTGTTCCTCGCCAGCGACGAAGCGTCCTACGTCAACGGGCAGGCGTTCCCGGTCGACGGCGGCCTGACTGCGTCGATGCCCTATGCCGGCAAGCCGATCTGAGACGGATCACAATCCGTCCGGCGGCAGATTTGAGGCGCTCGCCGCCGGGCGGTCGCTGTCGCGGACGCGCTCGCGATAGAGCGCATAGAGCCCCGACGCCACGATCACCGAGGCGCCCAGGATCATCATCCGGTCCGGCACCTCGCCGAACACCACATAACCGATCAGGATCGCCCAGATCAGCGCGGTGTAACGGAACGGCGCCACCGACGAAATGTCGCCGATGCGCAGCGCCATGATAATGCAGTTGTAACCGATCGGCAGCAGGATCGCCGCGACGATCAGCAGCGCCAGCGTCTGCCCCGACATCGGTGACCACCCGCCCAGCGGGACCAGGACCAGCGCCCCGCCCATCCCGACCGATATCGTCGTCAGCAGCGTGATGAACAGCGACGGAATCTCCTTCGGGATACTCTTGGTCGCGAGATCCCGGATCGAACAGAAGACCACCGAACCCAGCGCCAGCAGCGCATACTGGTTGAACCCCGCGACGCCGGGGCGGATGATGATGAGAACGCCGGTGAAGCCGGCGGCGATCGCCAGCCAGCGGCGCCAGCCGACCCGTTCGTTGAACACGAATACCGCGCCGAGCGTGACCGCCAGCGGCAGCGCCTGAAAGATCGAATAGAGGTTGGCGAGCGGCAGTTGGGTGATCGCGGCCAGGAACAGGATCGCGCCGCCGACCTCGCCGACAATGCGCACGGCGACCGGCGCGATCAGGATGGTGCGGATCGGCCGCATCGCGCCGCGACGAACCACCAGCCCCGCGATCAGCGCCATCGCGAACACGCCGCGCACCAGCATGACCTGTCCGAAATTGATCTCGGACGACACGAACTTGGTCAGCGCGTCATTTGTGGCGAAACAGGCCGTGGCGACCACCATGAGCAGGTTGCCACGAAGATTCGGGGAAAGGTTCACGGCAAGGTCCGGGTCCAGCGGGCGGGGACGCGCGCGAACGTGCAACTCGGAAAACAGCGGCGAATGGAATCAAGGCGCGCTCCGAATCGGACCGCGCCTTGCGTATGTCGTTATTCCGCGCCGGCCTTGCGCGCGTATTCCCAGGACGCCTTCGACAACGGCACGGTCCGCTTGGCGGACTCCATTGCCTTGGCGTTGGCCGCGGTGCCGTCGCGAACCCGTCCGGCGATGCCCTGGGTGATGCAGGCGAGACGGAACAGGTTGTAGGCGAAGTACCAGTTGAAGTCCGGCACGTCGTCACCGGTGACCTTGCAGTAGATCGCCGCGGCCTCGTCCCTCGTCGGGATGTTGAGCGCGCCCAGATCGAGATCGGCGAGCCCCGGCATGGTCCACTGCATCAGCAGATAGGTGAAATCCGCCATCGGATCGCCGAGCGTCGACAGCTCCCAGTCCAGCACCGCCAGCACGCGCGGTTCGGTGGGGTGGAAAATCATGTTGTCGAGGCGATAGTCGCCATGGACGACCGACACGCGACGTTGCTCCGGCAAGGTGCGCGGCAGCCACTCGATCAGCCGCTCGACTTCCGGAATGTGCTGGGTTTCCGAGGCGCGATATTGCTTGGTCCAGCGATCGATCTGACGGGCGAAATAGTTCCCGGGCTTTCCGAAATCGCCGAGGCCGATGTCCTGCGGATCATAGCGATGCAGCTTCGCCAGCGTCTCGATCTTGCTGGTGAAGATCGCGCGCCGCGCCGCCGGCGGCTGACTCGGCAGCGACGGATCCCAGAACACCCGCCCTTCTTCCATCGACATGATGTAGAACGCCGCGCCGATCACCGAATCGTCGGTGCACAGCGCGTAGGCGTGGGCGACCGGGAAGCCCTGCTTGCCGAGCGCCGCGATCACCCGGAACTCGCGATCCACCGCATGCGCCGACGGCAGCAGCTTGCCGAACGGCTTGCGCCGCATCACGTAGGACCGGCCGGGCGTATTCAGCCGATAGGTCGGATTGGACTGGCCGCCCTTGAATTGCAGGACCGTCAGCGGTCCCGCATAACCCTCGACATGCTCCCGCATCCAGTTGTCGAGACGGATTTCATCGATCCGATGCCGCTCCTCGACAGGCTTGGTGCCGGAGTATTCCTCGTCGTTTCTTACGCCTTCAGCCAAAGTGGCGCTCCGTTTGGTTTCGTCCCGCGGGATGTCGGCCAGCGGGAGCGCCACGAGGGGCTGACCCGCTATTTCGAAGCCGCCTGATTGGCATACTTCCGAAGTTCAAGTCTGGCAATGGCGCGGTTGTGGACCTCGTCCGGACCGTCCGCCAGCCGCAAGGTGCGGACGTGGGCGTAGGACTCGGCGAGACCGGCCTCGTCGGACACGCCGGCGCCGCCGAACGCCTGGATCGCATCGTCGATGATCCTCAGCGCCATGTTCGGCGCGGCGACCTTGATCATCGCGATTTCGAGCTGGGCGGTCTTGTTGCCGACCTTATCCATCATGTCGGCGGCCTTGAGGCACAAAAGCCGGTTCATCTCAATATCGATGCGGGCTGCGGCGATGCGCTGCTCCCACACCGATTGCTCGATGATCTTCTTGCCGAAGGCGGTGCGCGTCGACAGCCGCTTGACCATCTTTTCCAGCGCCTCCTCGGCCTTGCCGATGGTGCGCATGCAGTGATGGATGCGGCCCGGCCCAAGGCGGCCCTGCGCGATCTCGAAGCCGCGACCTTCGCCGAGCAAGAGATTGCTGGCCGGAACGCGGACGTTCTCGAACAGCACCTGCGCGTGACCGTGCGGCGCGTCGTCGTAGCCGAACACCGGCAGCATCTTCTCGATGGTGATGCCCTTGGTATCCATCGGCACCAGGATCTGCGACTGCTGCTGATGACGCGCGGCGTTGAAATCGGTCTTCCCCATCAGGATGCCGATCTTGCAGCGCGGATCGCCGGCGCCGGACGACCACCACTTGCGGCCGTTGATGACGTATTCATCGCCGTCGCGCTTGATGCTGGTCTCGATGTTGGTGGCGTCGGAGGAGGCGACCGCCGGCTCCGTCATCAGGAACACCGAACGGATCTTGCCGTCCATCAAGGGGCGCAGCCACTGGCGCTTGTGCTCCTTGGTGCCGTAGCGCATCAAGACTTCCATGTTGCCGGTGTCCGGCGCGGAGCAGTTGAAGACTTCCGACGACCAGCTCACGCGGCCCATTTCCTCGGCCAGCAGGGCATATTCGAGGTTGGTCAGGCCGGCGCCGCGAAACTCGTCGTCCTCGTGCTCGGACGGCGGCATGAACATGTTCCACAGCCCCTCGGCGCGGGCCTTCTGTTTCAATTCGTCAAGGACGGGAATGACTTTCCAGCGCTCGCCGGTCGCGTCCTGCTGCCGGTAAATCGCCTCGGCCGGGCGCACATGCTTGGCCATGAACGAGCGCACGCGGTCGAGCCATTCGCGCTGGCGATCAGACATATTGAAGTCCATCGGGGGATCCTCGCGGTTGTCTTGCAAAATGAGGGATCACGCCGCCGGCGCGCGCATCCGCGACAAAGCCGCGAAGGCATCGGAAGACCGCGCGATGGCAGCGACCGCGAAACGCCCGATGCGGAGACGCATTGACAATTCGCGACTGTGAAACGATAGTTTCATACAACTGTTTGAATTGCAACCCGCTGGGGTATGCCCGCCCGGCATGGCGCCCCCGACGAAGCAAGGCGCGGTATTAATGGCGACCGACCAGACCCGAACGGCGATTCTCAATGCCGCCGAACAGCTTTATGCCGAGCGGGGCTTCTCCGACGTGACGCTGCGCGACATCGTCGCGGCGGCGAGCGTCAATCTCGCCGCCGTCAACTACCACTTCGGCTCCAAGGACGAGTTGATCGCTGAACTGTTCGTGACGCGGAGCATCGCCACCAATCGTGAGCGGCTAAAGGAGTTGAAGGCCGCCGAAGACGCAGGCACTGGCCGCGCCTCGATCGAGGCGGTGCTCCGGGCGCTGGTCGGCCCCACCTTGCGCGGCTGCCTCGGCCCGGACCGGCAACGCGCCACCGCGGCGCGCTTCATGATCCGCGCCTCAATCGAGGCGGTGCCGCCGATCCGCAAGATCCGCAACCGCGAGATCAGCCATCTGCGGCGCTTCGCAGCCGCGATGCAGCGCTCCCTGCCCGATGTCGCGGAGGTGGATATCTACTGGGGCCTGCACTTCGCGCTGGCGATGGCGCACCAGACCATCCGCGACGGCGAACGGCTCGACAAGCTCTCGGGCGGCCTGTGCGACCTCGACGATGTCGACGGCGTCATCGCGCGCGTCGTCACCGTCGCGACCCTGGCGCTGACGACGCGACGAACCGGCGCGAGCGCCGCAGCGCAACGCGCCTGAGCGGTGGCTTATCCGAATTGGGAACAACGGCGGCGGCTGGAGCGGATGAAGCGCCCCTGCTCCGCCCATTTCATCCTCGCGCGGTCGCGTGTTGGGCGGCGGGCCACCGGACCCCGCGCCCCATTTGCCTCATGGGCCTTTCCGATAGCCGCCGGATGCGTCTCAACCACTTGATTTGGCGTTTATTTTTCATGCGAGGCCGCGCCAGATGGTGGGCGCCGCGCCGGTATCCGCCTTGGTTTTTCAGATAAAATTGCTTAGAGCACAGCCTGTCGGGACGTTCGTTCAGTCAAGGTCGGTCCCACCCTCGTCACGTACCGACGTTAACATGGGTCAGCGGTTTCTTGTTCATGACTGTTCTGCAATCCGAAACCGATGGGGTGATCCAGGGCGCTGGCTTGCATCCGATCGTCGTTGACCTGGATCATACCTTCCTCAAGGTCGATACGCTCTACGAACTGTTCGCCACCGGACTTTTCACCAAACCGCTGGCGACGCTGCTGTCGCTCCTGGCGTTGCGGGATGGAATCGCGGCGTTCAAGGCCCGCCTCGCCAGTCTTGCGCGGCTCGATCCGTCCGTGCTGCCGGTTCGCGGCGAGTTGTTCGATTATCTCGCGGAACAGAAGGCCCATGGTCGCGACATTCATCTCGCGACGGCCGCCGATCGGTCGATCGCGGAAGGTGTCGCGCGGCACCATCCGATCTTCAAATCGGTTCAGGCAACCGAAAACTCCGAAAATCTGAAAGGAGCGGCCAAGGCGCGAAAGCTCGCCGCGCTGTTCCCGGACGGATTCGTCTATGCGGGTGACAGCTTCGCGGACTTGCCGGTCTGGCGCGCCGCGCGTGCCGCGATCGTGGTGTCGGACAATCGTTCGCTCGGCGACGCGGTCGCAGCCACCGGCGTTCCCGTCGAGAAAACGTTTGATGACAAATCGCCGCGCGCTTCGGCCTGGATCCGGGCGTTCCGCCCGCATCAGTGGGCCAAGAACGCGATCGTTTTTGTGCCGCTCGCGCTCGGATGGCATGACATCACCCCGGCCGGGTTCGTCAAGACCGTGATTTTCACGGCGCTTCTCTGCGCCGTCGCATCCCTGACGTACCTTGTCAACGACATGGCGGATCTCGCCGCGGATCGCAAACATTGGTCGAAGCGCCGGCGTCCCTTTGCCTCGGGCGCGCTTCCGGTTCGCGATGGCCTGCTCGTTGTCGGCGTGGCGCTGCCGATCCTGCTGGCGCTGTCATTCCTGATATCGCCGCTCGGCGGCGTCTGCCTGCTTTGCTATGTCGTGGTGACGCTGGGCTATTCATTCGGATGGAAGCGCGTTCCGATTTTCGATACCTTCATCATCAGCCTGTTATTCACGATCAGGGTCTTGATCGGCATCGCCGTGGCGCGGTTGCAACCCTCGGCGTGGCTGCTGACGTTCTCGATGTTCTTTTTCTTCTCGCTGGCGCTCGCCAAGCGGCATACCGAGATCCTTCGGGCCGCGGAACACAAGGCCGGGAAACTCGAAGGGCGCGGATATCAATTGAACGACGCCGGCCTGACCATGAATTTCGGCATCAGCGCATCCATGGCGTCCATCGTCATCGTGGTGATCTATCTCGTCGAGGACGTGTTTTCGCGTCATTTCTATTCGACGCCGGCATGGCTGTGGGTGGCGCCGATCGCGATTTTCCTCTTTACATGCCGTATCTGGACGCTTTCGCACCGAGGCCGCATGACCGATGACCCTGTCGCATTCGCCTTGCGGGATCGCCTCAGTCTCGGCCTCGGCCTTTGCGTCGCGGTCAGTCTGTTGCTGGCGATATGAGCTCTTTCCTGCCAACCTCCGCTGCGTTGTCGTGGGGGCGCACGCCGCGCGTCAGCCAGTCGATCGCGCGTCCGTCCTTCGCCGATGAACTGCGGCCGCTGATCGCCGATGCACGGCGCATTCCGGGCGGGCTTCTGGCCACCGGCTTGCGCCGCTCCTATGGCGACAGCTGTCTCAACGATGGCGGCGCCGTGATCGACATGAGCGGCCTCGATCGTCTCATCAGCTTCGATCGCGTGACCGGCCGGCTGGTGGCGGAAGCCGGCGCCAGCCTCGCGGACATTTTGAAGGTGGCGATCCCGGCGGGATTTCTCCTGCCCGTCACGCCGGGAACCAAGTTCGTGACGCTCGGGGGAGCGATCGCCAACGACGTTCATGGCAAGAACCATCATCGCGCCGGCACCTTGGGCCGATGGATTCGCCGCCTTTCCCTGATCCGCAGCGACGGCGCGGAGCATGAGCTATCCGACGACGATGCGAGCGGCCTGTTCGCCGCGACAATCGGCGGATTGGGCCTGACGGGGATCATCGCGCGGGCCGAACTGCAACTTCAGCCGATCGCAAGTTCGATGATGGAGGTCGAGACGATTCCGTTCGGGAATCTGTCCGAATTCTTCCGGCTCGCGGAAGAAAGCGACGCCACGCACGACTACACGGTCGCCTGGGTCGATTGCCTGAGTTCGGGCGGCGCGCTCGGGCGCGGCGTCTTCAGCCGCGCATGGCACAGCCGCGAAGGATCGCGGGAAGTTGACGACAAACGCGCGCTGGCGGTGCCGATTGACGCGCCGGGATTTCTTCTGAACCGCTTCTCGCTGTCGGCCTTCAACGCTTTCTATTATCGACTGGCGGGACGGCGGCGGCACGCCACGGTCTCCTACAATCCGTTTTTCTATCCGCTCGACGCGATCGGCGGATGGAACCGGCTCTATGGCCGGCAGGGGTTTTACCAGTATCAAAGCGTCGTTCCGCCCGCTGTGGCGGAAGCCGCCACGATGGAGATGCTCAAGACCATCGCGGCCGCGGGACAGGGCTCGTTTCTCGCCGTCCTCAAGACATTCGGAGATGTTCCATCGCCTGGGCTATTGTCGTTTCCCATGAAGGGAACCACGCTGGCGCTGGATTTCGCCAATCGTGGCCCCCGCACCCTTGCGCTTCTTGACAGGCTGGACGCCATTGTTCGAGAAGCGGGCGGGCGGCTTTATCCAGCCAAGGACGGCCGCCTTCCCCCGGAAATGTTTCGAGCAGGATATCCCGGTCTGAGCGAATTCGTGAAGCACCGGGACCCTGGACTGTCATCCTCTTTCAGCCGTCGCGTGGGTCTATGACACATTCATCGCCGCCCCGTGTCCTCATTCTCGGAGCCGCCTCCGGCATCGCGCAGGCGACGGCCCGCCTCTACGCCGCCGAGCGCGCCACGATCGGCCTTGCCGGGCGCAATCCGGCCCGGCTCACCAGCATCGCCGACGATCTCAAAACCCGCGGCGCGGCGCGGGTTGCGACATTCGATATCGATTTTGTGTCGGCGGACGCCGCTGCTTCCCTGGCTGAGGCGGATGCTGAACTCGGCGGCGTCGACCACATCATTCTCGCTTACGGTCTTCTCGGCGATCAACGTCAGGCCGAATCCGATGCGGATGCCGCGCGCGCCATTCTCGACGTCAATTTCCGCTCGGCCGCCGCGTGGTGTCTCGCGGCAGCAAACTTCCTTGAGCAAAAAGGCAAGGGCAGCCTCGTGGTGCTGGGATCGGTCGCCGGCGACCGGGGCCGGCGGTCGAACTACGTCTACGGCGCCGCCAAGGCCGGGCTCGCCGTTCTCGTTCAGGGCATCAGCCATCGCTTTGCCGGCAAGGGGCCGCGCGCCGTGATCGTCAAGCCGGGACCGACCGACACCGCCATGACCGCCGGCATGGCCAAGGGCGGACCGCTATGGGCGAGCCCCGAAACTGTCGCGGCTATCGTTCGCAAGGCCGCCGACCGCGGCGGGCCGATCGTCTACGCGCCGGCGCGATGGCGGCTGATCATGACAATCATCCGGACGATTCCGTCCGCGATCTTCGACAAGATGAACTTTTGAAGGGGCCGACGCGCAAGGTTCTCACCGGCGCGGCCCGCCTGGTGGGCCACAATGTCGTCGGAGTTTGATCAAGTCACGCCGCCTGCCACGGGAGCAATTGTTGCAGATCGCTTTTCTCTATGGGCTGTTCGCGGTGTTCGCAACGCTGGTGAATCTCGTCAGTCAGTGGGCCGCGCTCCAGATGCTTTCCCCTCTCCACCTGTCGCGGAATCTCGATTTTCTGATTCCTCTCATGGTAGGAACAGGGACGGGATTGATCGCCAAATACGTCTTGGACAAACGCTACATCTTCCATGACATGTCATCCGGCGCGGCCGCGCACACCAAGAAGTTCTCGCTCTACACGGTGATGGGGTTGCTGACGACAATGGTGTTCTGGGGATTTGAACTGGCCGGGACGTGGCTCGATCCTCAAGGCGCGGGTCGTTATCTCGGCGGGGCCATGGGTCTGGCGATCGGCTATGTCGTCAAGTACCAACTCGACAAGACATTTGTTTTCGAGGCGACCGATGGCTTTCGCCCGCGATCGTAGACCACGACGCGCCGGCGTGCAAAGGAATGCGTGATGGTATCCAGGGTGCTCGGGATGGACAGGAAAGCCGCGACCGTTTCGTTTTTGTATTTTCTGCCGTCCCTTCTGGCCGTGGCATATTTTACCTATGTCTGGCGCCATTTTCAGCTCGACGATGCGTTGATCTATCTGCGCTACGTCAGAAATTTTCACGAAGGCCACGGGCTTGTCTATAATCCCGGCGAGAAATTCAACGGCCTCACCTCGCCGTTCTTTTCCTATCTTATAGTTCTCGGTTCTTTCGTTGTCCGTAATCTGCACGTCTTGACCCTCGGCGTCGCGGCGGTGTGCCTCGCGGCGACCGGTTTCCTCGGCGGCCGGATTTTGTGTTCGACGGAACTAGGCCAGGCCTTCACGTCGTTCGTGATCGTCACCTTCGGCTATTTCTACTCCACGTTCGGAATGGAGACGCCGCTGTTCCTGATGCTGATCGCGCTCTCGCTTTATCTGTACCGGAAAGGTTCGGATTATTTCGTCATCTCATTGGCGCTGGTGGTGGCGACACGCGGCGAAGGCATATTCCTCGCGCTTCCAATGGCCTTCGATTACCTGCTGCGCCACCGGCGGCTTCCCGATCTCCGTCTTTGCGTGATCGGTGCGCTTATTTTCATCACGCCCTTCCTTATCAGTCGCTTTTATTACGGCGCCTTCTTGCCGGCGACCGGAGATGCGAAGATCGGTCAGGGACAATCCGGATTTTGGGGCGCGGGCTGGATTTTCTTCAATGTGGAGATCCTGCTCGGATACAATTTCCATCACAGCCTGTATCCCCCCATTCTTCTTTCCGTCATGGCCGTTTGCGGCGCGTATCTCGGATTCCGGCAGCCGGTGACGAAAATCTCGCTTGTGTTCGTGTGTTTGTTGCTGGCCTTCTACGCCGGTCTGAATATTCCGAACTATCATTGGTACTATGCGCCATTCTTTTTCTTCGCCGTCGTGTTCGCCTGTTTCTGGATCGTACAGGTCGTAGCAAAATTGTGGACGCAAGTGACGCAGCCGGGCGCGCGGGTGGCGTTGGGCTTCATTCTGATCGCCGCCTTTTTACCGTCTTATGTGAAATCGCTTCCCGCCTCGCATGGCGGCGGCCGCAATGAACGTTACGCCGAGGCGGGAAATTGGCTGGCGACAAACCTGCAACCCAACACGTCGGTTGCGCTGGTTGAGATCGGCACCGTGGGTTGGTATGGGCCGAACACACATATCATCGATATTTTGGGGCTCACGAACAAATATAATGCGGATTTCATCGCCAAGCGCGACACGTTGAGCTGGCTCACCAAGTATCAGCCGGATTACATCCTTCGACATGAGCCGCCATGGCCGTTTGAAGCGGGCGCGACTCATGTTGAGAAGCGCGGGATGTACAGTCCGGCGCCCGGTTTCAATATTCCGGGTCTCGTTTTGCTGAAAAAATCCGACGCGGTGACAGACGCGCAGATTATCGACGCGGCTTCCAGCAAACCGGAAAAGTGAGGTCAGTGCGGTCTCGGGAATGCGAAAGGGCTCGATCCCGGCGTCGTGGAGCCCGAGTCCGCCCAAATCTCAAAGTAAAATATTGATTATATTAACAAATACCATGGAGCGGGTGAAGGGAATCGAACCCTCGTATTCAGCTTGGAAGGCTGCTGCTCTACCATTGAGCTACACCCGCGAACCGCGACTAGCGCGCTGATTTGATTGCCATTGTTGTCATCGGAGCGCAAGCTGCAAAACACGGCGGATCAGAACGAAAGAAAAAGCCCGCCTCGGTTTCCGAGACAGGCTCCGCCGGGCTTACCGGCGATGGCCACGATGATGGTGGCCCCAATGGGAGCGATGCCCCCAGTGATGGCGGCCCCAATGCGGGCGATGCCCCCAATGGGGACGGCCCCAATGGCGATGTCCCCAGTGGGGACGATGCCAGTGCGCTCGTGGCGGTCCCCAATGCCTGAAACCGAAGGGGCGATAGAATCGCCGGTTGGGCGCGCAACGTCCCCATGAATTGAGGTGCCAGCCGGGACCGCAGAACCAATCGACCTGTGCGATCGGGCTCGGGATGTTCGGAAGCGGTCCCACCGGGAGCGCCTGGGCCGCCGAGGACAAACCAAGAAGGCCGGCGGCGAACAATGCGGATCGGAGTATCTTCATTGCTATCCTCCGTGCTGTTGGACGGAGGATATCTAATCCTAGCCTGCCTGAACCTCCGATGAAGGAACCGGTGCAGGCGCCGAAGCGGGAACCGCGCGTCTCCACGGCATGGCGACGCGCTCGTTCATCACTGGGCGGCGGCTTCCGCGTATGATCGATTCACTCTGGTCTCGCCTTTGACGTTATCGACCGTGACGTGGGTGTCGTACCAGGTCAGGCGCGGCCGGACGCCGAAACGCTCGGTCAATTCCGCAAGTTTCGCCTCGGTGAACCAGGCTTCGGCGGCGGCGCGGTTCTCCCACAGATACACGCCGCCTCCGCCCGCATCTCCGTTCAGGTAGTCTTTGCGGATCAGCCCTCGCGTCGCCAGGGCGCGGTAGGTCGGAGCGGAGGCCGTCCCTCCCTTGATGGCTTGTTCCTCGGTTCGCTTGGGCAGATCGAACTGAACGATGACGATGCACGTTGCCATGGCATTCCCTCCCTGCGGAGCCGCCGGCGATTCCCTCGGCCAAACCATCGGCGCGCGACCAGGACGCTGTTTCGATGCAGCGCCGGCCCCAGGCTATTCCGGCTCGTTCAAAAAACCACCTTGGTCGACGCAGTCCGGCTCGACCGGCGGCATCATTTCCATGCGGGGCCAGCGGTTCAGTCGTCGGCGAATTCGGAAAACATCGCCCGCGTCAGCCGCCAGCCGCGCGGCTTGGCCCGCTTCGGAACCTCGCCCGGCTGATGCGTCATGATGATCGGCTTGCTTTCCCTGGCGCGATAAGGGGGCGGCCAATTCGCCAGCCGGGTCCGCCCGGTTTCCGCCGATGGCGACGGCGCGCGCGCGGATCGCAGTCCGATTCGGGCATGAGGATCGCTGGCTTTGGCCATGGCGCAACTCCTGTCGCGACAGGCTTTCGCAAAGACATTGACAAGGCGTTAAACGCAACGGCCGTGGGGTGCGATGACCGCCGGAATGATGCCGGCATGCGGCCGGCCGGGTCGGAGGGAAAGATGGCATTGCCCGCCGCTTCCGATGCCGGTCAGACGGTCCGAAAAAGCGACACGAGCTGAAAAGCAAGACGAGCGAAAAGCGACTCAGACGCGGCCGTTGTGGCCTGATCGATAGCCGTCGATGGCATGGGCAAGGAAAATACCGGCACTCAGAAAACCGAAAATCGCAGTCACCGTCTCAAACATCGTCGTCGTCCTTGACCCAGCCGCGTCAGGTAACGGCATCGGCCCCCGCACAGTCAAAAGGAAAACCGGAACGATCACGATTCAGCGAGGTGCTGATGATTTTCAGCAACAGGTTGTGGCCGGATCGTGCGCGAACGGGGTCGCGAGCATGGCGCGCCTGATCGGATCGGCGGCCGCTCAGAGAATTTCCTATTTTGATGGAAGCGTCATTGCCGGGCTTGACCCGGCAATCCATCATTTTCAAGAAGATGATGGATGCGCGGATCAAGTCCGCGCATGACGGCGGTGATTCCGTCAAAAGCGGAGTATCTAGGGCCGTCGCTGTCCTCCCGGATGATTTGTGCTCGCCCTCCGATCGCCGAGGGCGGGCACTGCAATTCAAGCCGACGGCCATGGTCTGGCGCGGAACGGGGGCATAATCGCCCGCTCCAAATCTGCCAGCCGCGCATCAACTTGGGCGATCCAGTCCTCGGTCGCGATAATCGAGGATCGACACCTTGGCTGTTCGCCAAG
>JBDHSX010000077.1:0-16608 GCA_039808365.1 Xanthobacteraceae bacterium
TCCGCGATGCGGGATTCGGCCCGGTTCCACTTCGGCTTCACGGTGCCGTTCGTGGCGCATTTCAACCCGATCGCCGCCGTCGAGGCGGTGGCGAAGTCGAAGGGCGACCTGGCGCTGGTGACGGCCACCGCCAGCCGGCAACCGTGGTGGCTCGAACTGGAGGCCGAGGGCGCGCCGAAGATCATCGCCCGGCTGCCCTTCATCGAGCGCGCCGACCATCCCGCCGCGCTGCCGGTGTTCGTGGTGTCGCGGGTCGCCGACAACGCCATGGTCACCGAGGTCGAGATGTGGAGCGTCCGCGTCTCCGGCTGGAACGCCGAAACCGCGCGCGCCGTCGCCGCGCTCGCGGAAATCGCCGCGGTCCCCGACTCAGCCTTCGACGGCGCGGCGCTGCTGGTGTCGGTGCAGGGCGCCGGCAACCTCGACAAGATCATCGCGGCGCTGGTCGCCGCCGGCGCCACCGTCCGCTCGACCGCTCTCGTCGGCAGCCACGCGACGCGCTATACGGTCACCACCAACGATCCGGCGCGGGACTAACCGCGCCAACCCCTCCGGAGTCCAAGATGTCAGGTCCCGTGCCGAATCCCGGCATTCTCGATATTGCGCCCTACACGCCGGGCAAGAGCCCGGTGCAGAAGCCGGGGCAGAAGGTGTTCAAGCTGTCCGCCAACGAGACCCCGCACGGCCCCTCGCCGCGCGCCAAGGACGCCTACGCGGCCGCCATCGAGCACCTTGAGGACTATCCGGAAGGCACCTCACGGGTGTTGCGCGAGGCGATCGGCCGCGCCTACGGCCTCGATCCCGACCGCATCATCTGCGGCGCGGGCTCGGACGAGATCCTCAATCTGCTGGCGCACACCTACCTCAAGCCCGGCGACGAGGCGATCTCGACCACCCATGGCTTCCTGGTCTACCCGATCGCCACCATGGCCAACGGCGCCAAGAACATCGTCGCGCCGGAAACCAACCTCACCGCCGACGTCGATGCGATCCTGGCGCGCGTAAGCCCGCGCACCAAACTGGTGTGGCTCGCCAACCCGAACAACCCGACCGGCACCTACATCCCGTTCGACGAGGTCAAGCGGCTGCGCGCCGGGCTGCCGCCGCATGTCGTGCTGGTGCTGGACGCCGCCTATTCGGATTTCGTCTCGCGCAACGACTACGAGATCGGCATCGAACTGGTGGCGACCACCGACAACACGGTGATGACCCACACCTTCTCCAAGATCCACGGCCTCGCCGCGCTGCGCGTCGGCTGGATGTTCGGCCCGGCCAATATCGTCGACGCGGTCAACCGCATCCGCGGCCCGTTCAACGTCGGCACGCCGGCGATGCTGGCGGCGAAGGCGGCGATCGAGGACACCGCGCACATCCGGATGTCACGCGAGCACAACGAGCACTGGCGCGACTGGCTGACCGAGGAGATCGGCAAGCTCGGCCTCACCGTGACGCCGAGCGTGACCAACTTCGTCCTGATCCACTTCCCGACGACCAAGGGCAAGACCTCGGCCGACGCCGACGCCTTCCTCACCGAGCGCGGACTGGTGCTGCGCGCGCTGAACAATTACGGCCTGCCGCACGCGCTGCGGATGACCATCGGCACCGAGGAGGCCAACCGCCTCGTCGTCGCCGGCCTGCGCGATTTCATGGCGCGGCCGTGAGCGAGGCCCCGCTGTTTCCGCGCGTGGCGCTGATCGGCTTCGGCCTGATCGGCGGCTCGATCGCGCGCGGCGCGCGGGCGCAGGGGCTCGCCGGCGAGATCGTCGCCACCGCGCGCTCCGAGCAGACCCGCGCCCGTGTCCGCGAACTCGGCATTGTCGACCGCGTCGTCGACAGCAACGCGGACGCGGTGAAGGACGCCGATCTGGTGATCCTCTCGATTCCGGTCGGCGCTTGCGGGCCGGTCGCCGAGGAGATCGCGCCGCATCTCAAGCCCGGCGCGATCGTCTCCGACGTCGGCTCGGTCAAGAGCGCGGTGGTGCGCGACATGGCTCCGCATCTGCCGGACAACGTGCATTTCGTGCCGGCGCATCCGGTGGCCGGCACCGAGAACTCCGGCCCGGATTCCGGCTTCGCCGAACTGTTCGCCAACCGCTGGTGCATCCTGACGCCGCCCGCCGGCGCCGACGAGGCGGCGGTGGAGAAACTCGCGGCGTTCTGGCGCGCGCTGGGCGCCAATGTCGAGACCATGACGCCGGAGCATCACGACCTGGTGCTGGCGGTGACCAGCCATCTGCCGCATCTGATCGCCTACACCATCGTCTCGACGGCGGAGGAACTCGAAGGCGTCACCCGTTCCGAGGTGCTGAAATTCTCCGCCGGGGGCTTTCGCGACTTCACCCGCATCGCCGCGTCCGATCCCACGATGTGGCGCGACGTGTTCCTCAACAACAAGGACGCGGTGCTGGAAATGCTCGGCGAGTTTCAGGAAGACCTGTCGAAGCTGACCCGCGCCATTCGGCGCGGCGACGGCGAGACGCTGTTCGACCACTTCACCCGCACCCGCGCCATCCGGCGCGGCATCGTCAACATCGGGCAGGACGAGGCCGCCGCCGACTTCGGCCGCCGCCACGCGCCTCTCAACAAGACGTCGCCGAGTTGAAGGCGGCGCGCGCGTATTGCGCCAGGGCGAGAAGCTGGGTTGAATGAGAACCGCATATTCTGAAGGAGAGTACGAATGACCATTCAAGTTGGCGACCGCCTGCCCGAGGCCAAGTTCAACGTCATGACCGGCGACGGCGTCCAGACCCGAACCACCGACGACATCTTCAAGGGCAAGAAGGTGGCGCTGTTCGCGGTGCCCGGCGCCTACACCGGCACCTGCCACAAGATGCACATCCCGAGCATTTTCCTCAACGCCTATGCGATGAAGGACAAGGGCGTCGACACCATCGCGGTGATTGCGGTCAACGACGCTTTCGTGATGAACGCCTGGAAGCGCGACACCGACCAGCGCGACGAGGCGATCTTCCTCGCCGACGGCAACGCCGATTTCGCCAAGGCGATCGGCCTGGAGCTGGACGCCTCCGGCCTCGGCCTCGGCATCCGCTCCAAGCGCTATTCGATGCTGGTCGAGGACGGCGTGGTGAAGAAGCTCAACATCGAGCCGAACCCCGGCAAGGTCGAAGTCTCGGGCGGCGACACGCTGCTTGGGCAGTTGTGATCTCTACTCTTTCGGGGAGAATCCGACCGGCACCTGTTTCGCGGGTGAGGGCGGATCCCTTGGCCGCCGCCAGTTAAAGAAGTCGTCGGGCGGCGCGAAAGGTTCAAGGTGAGAGGGCGATTTGCGCTGCGGCCAATCGCCGTGGCCGCGATGTCTTGTCAGGCATCGGAAAATCGGTTTCGTGGGTCTCTCTGGTGCAGGGAGACCCGACCGAATGCTCAAATTGATTGCGACGCTCGCCGGCGTGATGATGGTGGTCGGCGCGGCGGCCGCCCATGCCGACGCCACCATTCCCACCAAGGATATCGCCGGCGCCAAGGATAACCCGCTGCTCAAGCGCTATGACGGTTCGTTCATCGTCAGCTACGAACGTCTCGCCTTCACCGATTTCAAGGTGCCGCTGTCGAAGCTCGAACGGGTCGAGGACGACGATGCGCGCGACCGCATGAACAACCGGCTCTACAAGCCGAAGCAAGCGCTGGAGGTCGAGGGCGCCCGCACCCGCATCGCCTATCTGATGCCGGCCGAGCGCTCGCCGCTGGAGGTGCTGCGCAATTATCAGGACGTGGTGAAGGCCGCCGGCGGCGAGATTCTGTTCACCTGCAAAGGCGAGGATTGCGGCGGCGCGCCGGATCGCTCCAGCGAGGGCGGCGGCGGCCAGATGAGCCTGATGATGTATTTCTTCCACGCCGGACAGTTGAAGGACGCCGATTTTTCCAACGGCAAATGCGCGCTGGCCTCCGACATCGACGATCAGCGCTTCTTCGCGGCGAAAATTCCGCAGGCCGGCGGCGACGCCTACGTCACGGTGCAGACCTTCCAGGTCCTGGACACGTCGTATTGCAAGGCGCTCAACGAGCGCACCGTGGCGCTGGTGCATATCGTCGAGCCGAAGCCGCGCGAGCAGAAGATGGTGGTGGTCAAGGCCGACGAGATGGCGCGCAACATCGCCACCACCGGCCGCGTGGCGCTGTATGGCATCTTCTTCGACACCAACAAGGCCGACCTCAAGCCGGAATCGAACCCGACGCTGACCGAGATCGCCGGACTGTTGAAGGCCGATCCGAAACTCGCGGTGCTGATCGTCGGCCACACCGACAATCAGGGCGCTTACGACTACAACCTCGACCTGTCGCGCCGTCGCGCCGAGGCGGTGGTGAAGGCGCTGACCACCGGCTTCCAGGCCGACCCGAAGCGGCTGCGCGCGGCCGGCGTCGGCATGCTGGCGCCGGCCGCCTCCAACGACGCCGAGGACGGCCGCGCCAAGAACCGCCGGGTCGAGGTGGTGAAGCTGAACTGAGGCGGGTTCGATTGAGGCGGAATCGTCATGCGCGGGCCCGGCCCGCGCCTCGATCAAAAGACAAACCGCTCCGGGTCGCAATCGCGCGCGCGACCGCCGACGATTATTCGGCGGCCATCGCCAGTTCGGCTTGCGACGACGATCGCGCCGCCGACGCCCGCATGAACGCGGACATGCGCGGCACGATCTCCTTGCGGAACCGCGAGCCGTTGAACACGCCGTAGTGTCCGACGCCCTTCTGCATGTAATGCACGCGCCGGTTGGACGGAATCGCGCTGCACAGCCCGTGGGTCGCTTCGGTCTGGCCGAGCCCGGAGATGTCGTCGTTCTCGCCCTCGACGGTCATCAGCGCGACACGACGGATCTTCGACGGATCGACCCGCTTGCCGCGATGAAGCATCTCGCCCTTCGGCAGCAACTGCCGGATGAAGACCTGATCGACGGTTTGCAGATAATATTCGGCGCTGAGATCCATCACCGCGAGATATTCGTCGTAGAAGTCGCGATGCTTCTCGACCTTGTCGCCGTCGCCCTTCACCAGATTGTCGAACAGCCGCTGGTGCGCGTCGACGTGGCGGTCCAGATTCATGCTGACGAAGCCGCTCAATTGCAGGAAGCCGGGATAGACGTCGCGCAGGAAGCCGGGATGCGGAAACGGCACCTTGGTGATGACGTTGCGGCGGAACCAGCCGATGCCGCGCTCCTGGGCGAGATTGTTGACCGCGGTCGGATTGCGCCGCGTATCGATCGGCCCGCCCATCAGGGTCATCGACACCGGCACGCAGGGATCGTCCTCGGCCTCCATCACCGACACCGCCATCAGGACCGGCACCGCCGGCTGACAGACCGCCAGCACATGGACGTCGCCGCCCAGCATATGCAGCATCTCGATGACATAATCGACATAGTCGTTGAGGTCGAAGCGGCCCTCCGTCAGCGGAACCATGCGGGCGTCGGCCCAGTCGGTGATATAGACGTCGTGACCCGGCAGCAGGGCCTCGACGGTGCCGCGCAACAGCGTCGCATAGTGACCGGACATCGGCGCGACGATCAGGATTCGCGGCTGCGGCTCGCTCAGCGGCGCGGTGATGCCGCGATCGAAATTCAACAACCGGCAGAACGGCTTTTCCCACACCGATCGAACCACCACTGGAACCCGGCGGCCTTCCACCTCGGTGAAATCGAGGCCCCATTCCGGCTTGCCGTAACGGCGCGTGACGCGCTCGAACACTTCGCAGCCCGCAGCGATCGATTTGCCGGCTGTGGTATGGGACCAGGGATTGTCCGGGTTCCCGAACAGCACCTTGGTGGCGTCCATGACCGCGCGCATGGGATTGAGTGAGGCGTGCCCCATCTCGTACATCCAGTACATCGGCATCATCAACGCCGAGCCGCCTTGCATCGGCTGGGCCGGTATGTCGCCAAATACCCCAATCGCCATTAGCTCATCCCCGATTTGCATTTTGCGTCGCAACAGTGTGACGGTTGCACCGCAGAGCGTCAATCCATCCGTTTTGCTACATCGGCCGACTCGGCAATTCCATTCTCTCAACGGAGGGTTAACGGAAAGATTCTGTTCCTTCGCGGCCGCCCTTCGGACCAGATCGGCGGCGCGCGGGGTCGATTCCCGCCGCCTGTGGTGCCGTCACCACACTTCCCGGCCGCGACCGATGGTCCGTATCCATGCCGACCCGGGGCGCATTAGTATCCGGCCATGACCGATACGGCGTTTCCCGACATCCATCATCCCCGGCGGTATATCCGCCTGGACACCATTCTGAGGTTGCGCTGGCTCGCCGCCCTCGGCCAGCTCGCGGCCATCTTTTTCGTGGTCCAGAGCCTCGACTTCGATGTTCCGATTATCCCCTGCATCGCCATCATCACGGCCTCGGCCATCGTCACGCTGGCGCTGCAGATCGCCGTCAATCCGATGCAGCGGCTGGCGCCGCGCTTCGCGGCGGCGCTGCTGGCGCTGAACATCGCCGAACTCGCCGGCCTGCTTTATCTGACCGGCGGTCTGGAGAACCCGTTCTCGTTCCTGTTCCTGGGCCCGGTGCTGATTTCGGCCACCGCGCTGCCGACCCGGATCACCATCGCGCTCGGCGTCTTCGCCGCAGTCTGCTCCACCGCGCTCGGGTTCTTTCATCTGCCGCTGCCATGGAACGGCGACGAGCCGCTGGTGCTGCCGCCGGTCTACATGGCGGGGGTCTGGCTCTCGATCCTGCTGGCGATCGGCGTCACCAGCCTCTATACCTTTCAGGTCACCGAGGAAGCGCGCAAGCTGGCCGATGCCCTTGCCGCGACCGAGCTGGTGCTGACCCGCGAGCAGCATCTGACCCAGCTCGACGGCCTCGCCGCCGCCGCCGCCCACGAACTCGGCACGCCGCTGTCGACCATCTTCCTGATCTCGCGCGAACTCGAACAGACCACGTCGCGCGACTCGCCGCTGGCGAGCGACTTCAAGACCCTGCGCGAACAGGCGCAACGCTGCCGCGACATCCTCGCCAAGATCGCGCAACTGTCGTCGTCCGGCGCGCCGTTCGACCGCATGCCGCTGTCGACGCTGATCGAGGAAACGGTGGCGCCGCATCGCGATTTCGGCATCGCCATCAACATCCACATCGCCGCCTCGAACGGTCCGGAGCCGGCCAGCATGCGCAATCCGGCGATCCTCTACGGCGTCGGCAACATCGTCGAAAACGCCGTCGACTTCGCCCGCACCACGGTCGACGTCGACGCCCGCTGGAACGACGACATCGTCGAGATCGTCATCGCCGACGATGGCCCCGGCATCGCGCCCGACGTCCTGAAGCGGATCGGCGAGCCCTATCTGTCGCGCCGCCGCGGCATGGATCAGACCCATCGCGAGCGCCACGGGCTCGGCCTCGGCATCTTCATCGCCCGCACCTTCCTGGAGCGCTCCGACGCCGAGGTGACGTTCTCCAACCGGACTTTTCCCGATCACGGCGCCGTGGTGCGGATCACCTGGCCGCGCACCAGTTTCGAGACCGCGCCGGCCACCGTCGCGAACAGCACGATGCCCTGAACCGGTCCGACGCGCCGCGCGGGAACCTCCTGGCCTCTCGCGGCATTGCCGTTGCGACCATATGCAGCCCCTAAGCCCCCTTGGATCTGCATGGCAGAACCCCATATTCTGAACAGCGCCAATCAGGAAAACCGCCGTGACCGCCATTGCCGAACTCGCCGCCGAGACCGATCGCTCGCTGATGATCGTGGAAGACGACAAGCCGTTCCTCGAACGGCTGTCGCGCGCCATGGAGACACGCGGCTTCACCGTCACCTCGTGCGAGAGCGTCGCCGACGGGCTCGACCACATCGGCAAGTCCGCGCCCGCCTTCGCGGTGGTGGATTTGCGGCTCGGCGACGGCAACGGCCTCGACGTGGTCGCCGCCCTCAAGCAGCAGCGCCCGGACGCGCGCGCCATCGTGCTCACCGGCTACGGCAACATCGCCACCGCCGTCACTGCGGTCAAAATGGGCGCCGTTGATTATCTGTCGAAGCCGGCCGACGCCGACGACGTGGTCGCCGCGCTGCTCGCCAGCGGCACCGAGACGTCGCAACCGCCGGCCAACCCGATGTCGGCCGATCGCGTCCGCTGGGAGCACATCCAGCGCATTTACGAGCTTTGCAACCGCAACGTCTCGGAAACCGCGCGGCGGCTCAACATGCACCGCCGCACCTTGCAGCGCATCCTCGCCAAGCGCGCCCCGCGCTAGCACAAATGGGACAACCTCGTCATTGCGAGGAGCAAAGCGACGAAGCAATCCAACTCTTTCTTCGCGACCCTGGATTGCTTCGCTTCGCTCGCAATGACGGAGGAAGAGAACTCGCAATGACGGGGAAACTCGCGAGGGCGGCTTAACCCCATTCATCGAAGGCGTGGCCCTGCGGATCGATCAGCCGGTTCATCCGCTGCGCCGCGACCAGGGCGAAGCGCACCGTCATCAGCTTGCGCGTCGGCGCCGGCAGGCGATGTTCCGGCGCGTCGCAATGCAGATGCGCGCCATAGGCGTCGGCTACGATCAACCCGGTCCCTTCCGGGAAAATCTCGCATGGCAGATGCTGTGGGAAGGCGAAGAACAGCCGGTCGCAATGGGCGCGGTAATCCTGCCATTTGTGATCGGCGCGCAAATCCTCCACCGACGACTTGATCTCGATGATCCACAGATCGCCGCGACTGTTGAGCGCCACCAGATCGGCGCGACGTCCCGACGGCAGCGGCAATTCGCTGATGCAGGAGAAGCCGCGCGATCCGAGCCAGCGCGCGGCGCCGCGCGCGACCGTGAGCGCGGTCTGCGACTGGCGGCCGTCCGGCGGCGGCGCGAGATTGGGTGCGATCGAGTCCATGATTCCCGAACCTAACAGATTTTATCATCACACGGCAGCATGAGAGCGACTCCGGCCCGCCACGGAACCGGATCACTTTTTGCTTGGCGGCACGATGGAAATCGGCATTGTGCGGAGCATGACAAACGCCTCGCAAAACAGCTCCGATGACCGGCCCAAAGCCGGCGCAGCCATCATCCCCGTCACGCCGTTTCAGCAGAATTGCCTGTTGCTGTGGGACGAGCGCACCCGGCGCGCCGTGGTGTTCGATCCCGGCGGCGACGTCCCCACCATCCTGTCGGCGATCAAGCAAAGCGGCGTCACCGTCGAGCAGATCTGGCTGACCCACGGCCATATCGACCATGTCGGCGGCGCGGCGGAGTTGCGCGACGCGCTCAAGGTGCCGATCGTCGGCCCGCATAGCGACGACAAATTCCTGCTCGACCATGTGGTGGAAAGCGGCGCCGGCTTCGGCATGACGGGCGTGCGCAACTTCACGCCCGACCGTTGGCTCAACGAGGGCGACACGGTTTCGCTGGGCGACATGACGTTCGAGATTTTCCACTGTCCCGGCCATTCGCCGGGCAGCGTGGTGTTCTTCAACCGCGACATGCGCTTCGCCCATGTCGGCGACGTGCTGTTCAACGGCTCGGTCGGTCGCACCGACTTGCCTGGCGGCAGCCACGCGACGCTGATCCGCTCGATCACCGACAAGCTGTTGCCGCTGGGCGACGACGTGCAGTTCATCTGCGGCCACGGACCGGGCTCCACCTTCGGCCACGAACGCCAGACCAATCCGTTCCTCAACGGCGCGATGTAACCGACGCTGAGGCGGCTTGTCTTTTGACGGAAACAAGAGCCGTCATTGCCGCGCGTCGCCGTTCGAACAGCGGCGTTGCTTCCGCTCGCTATATCTCACGATTGTTGCGAGGGTCGTTACGTCGGCTGGATTATAAGATTGAATTATTATTCATAATTTCATGAAGTTATGAATGTGGCGACGCTGCTTGGGCGCGGCGATCGCTTGCATTTTACCTCAAATCCGGCCTCACAACCCACATGATATAGGGCGATTTCAAATCACTCCCCCTGTATATTGGGCAAATGATTTGTTTTTGCGCGGACCGCTTTCCTTGGCGGCGGATGTGGCAGAATCCCGGCGGTTTCCTGAATGCCGGATCCGTCGACATGGCCTTTCGCGCGCTGCTTTATCGCCGTCCTCATGAACCCTCGACCATCGCCATCAAGTTCGGCTCGCAGATTTTCGCGGTGCGACTGAGGCGACATCGACGAGCGCGTCGCTACACGCTGCGGATTCATCCGAGCGACCGCGAGGCGATTCTCACCATGCCGCCGCGCGGCACCATCGCCGACGCCAAGGACTTTGCGCAGCGTCACGGCGGCTGGATCGCCGCGCGTCTTGGCCGTCTGCCGAAGGCCGCGCCGTTTCAGCATGGCGTCACCGTGCCGCTGCGCGGCGTGCCGCATCGCATCGTGCATCGCGCCGGCAGCCGAGGCACCGCGTGGATCGAGACGCGCGACAGCGGCGAGCGGATTCTCTGCGTCGCCGGCGGCGTCGAATTCATCGATCGCCGCGTCCATGATTATCTCAAGCGCGAGGCGCGCAGCGATCTGCAAAAGGCGACCGTGCATTATGCCGCTGAACTCGGCGTCAAGGTGCGGCGGCTGTCGATCCGCGATCAATCGAGCCGCTGGGGCTCATGCACCTCGGCGGGGTCGCTGTCGTTCTCCTGGCGGTTGATTCTGGCGCCGCCCTTCGTGCTCGACTATCTCGCCGCGCATGAAGTGGCGCATCTGGTCGAGATGAACCATTCGCCGCGCTTCTGGAAAGTGGTGGCGCGGATCTGCCCCAAGGTCGAGCAGGCCAAGACCTGGCTCGACGTCCACGGCAACGACCTGCACCGCTACGGCATCAGCGACTAAGTCCTGTCGACTTGATCGTCATTGCAATGACGGTTCGATGGCAGTTGGTCGCTACCGCCGCCCGCCGAACAGCCGTTCCGTCAACCAGCCGTCGAGGCCGCTCGCGGCTTCCGGGCGCACCGCGGTCTGCGCCGGACGCGGCGCGCCGCCGGCGTTGACCGCAACCGGCGCGGGCGGCACTGGTGCGGGATACGGCTGCGCCGGAACATGTTGCGGCGGTAATGCAGGCGGCGCGATGTTCGTCGCCGCGCCGGTGGTCACGGCAGCCGGGATCATGCCCGCCGGCTGCGCCGGGGCGAAACTCGGAAACGATCCGTTCGCCTGCGCGCCCGGCAGCGCCGCGACCGCCACGCCCTGATGGGCGGCGCGCATGACGCGGGTCCAGATCTCGACCGGCAGGCCGCCGCCGGTGGCCTTCCTGGTCGGCGAGTTGTCGTCATTGCCGAGCCAGACGCCGGTGACGAGATTGGCGGTGTAGCCGATGAACCAGGCATCGCGAAAGTCCTGGCTGGTGCCGGTCTTGCCGGCGGCGGTCCAGCCGGGAATCTCCGCCTTGCGCGCGGTGCCGCTCACCAGCGTCTCGCGCATCATCGTGTTCATCATCGCCACATAGCGCGGTTCGATCACCTGGTCGCGCGCATCGGGTGGGCGGCGATACAGCACCTTGCCGTTTTCGCCGCGAATGCGGTTGACGACGTGCGGCGACACCGCGTGTCCGCCATTGGCGAACGGCGCGTAGGCGCCGGTCAGTTCGAGCAGCGACACCCCGGAGGTGCCGAGCGCGATCGAGGCGTTGGCGTCGAGTTTTGATGCGATGCCGAGCCGATGCGCGGTGCGCACCACCTTCTTGGCTCCGACTTCGAGGCCGAGCCGCACCGCCACCGTGTTCAGCGACATCGCCAGCGCCTGCGTCAGCGTCACCGCGCCGAAATACTGGTGGGTGTAGTTCTCCGGCTTCCAGCCCTTGACGTCGATCGGCGCGTCCTGCCGGATCGTGTCGGGGGTGAGGCCGGATTCGATCGCGGTGAGATAAACGAACGGCTTGAACGCCGAACCGGGCTGGCGCTTGGCGGTGACGGCGCGGTTGAACTGGCTGTCGGCGTAGTTGCGGCCGCCGACCATGGCGCGGACCTCGCCGCTCGGCGTCATCGCCACCAGCGCACCCTGCGAGACGTTGAACTTGACGCTCTTGGCGGCGAGTTCGTCGATCACCGCGGCTTCCGCCACGCTTTGCAGTTTCGGATCGATCGAGGTTTCGACCACGACGTTCTGGTCGATCTGGCCGATCAGGTCGTCGAGCACTTCGCCGATCCAGTCGGCGACGTAGTTGACGGTGCCGGCGCCGGGCGGCTTCACCGCGTAGGACGGATTGGCGATCGCCGCCTTGGCCTGCTGCTCGGTGATGAAGCCGGCGTCGGCCATGGCGCCGAGCACGGTCTGCGCGCGCTTTTCCGCGCCCTCGGGATTGCGGTTGGGCGCAAGCCGCGACGGCGATTTGACCAGACCCGCCAGCATCGCCGCTTCCGCCAGCGTCACCTTGCGCGCCGACTTGCCGAAATATTTCTGCGCGGCGGCGTCGACGCCGTAAGCGCCGGAGCCGAAATAGACACGGTTGAGATAGAGTTCGAGAATTTCATTCTTGGTGTGATTGTGCTCCAGCCACAGCGCCAGTTCGGCCTCCTGCAACTTGCGCTGCAGGGTGCGTTCCTGGGTCAGGAACAGGTTCTTCGCCAGTTGCTGGGTCAGCGTCGAGCCGCCTTGCGACACGCCGCGATGCATCAGGTTGGCGAACGCCGCGCGGGCGATGCCCAGCGGGTCGATGCCGTAGTGGCTGTTGAAGCGGCGATCCTCGATGGCGATGAACGCCTTCGGCAGGTAGGGCGGCAGGTCCTTGAGCGCGACGCTGACGCCGCCCATCTCGCCGCGCGTCGCCAGCACGCTGCCGTCGAGCCCCACGATCTGGATCGTCGGCGGCCGCTTCGGAATTTCCAGCGACTGGATCGGCGGCAGATGCGCGCCGACCCAGATCACCACGCCGACGATGGCGATGACGCCCCATAGCCCGAGCACCGCACCCCAATAGGCGACGCGATAGAGCTTGCGACGCAGGCCGCGCGCGGCGGACTTGCGCGGCTTGCGCTTGTCGCCGCCGCTGCTAGCGGACTTGGCGGGCTTGGCAGGCTTCTTCGATTTCGGCTTGTCGTCGCCGGCGATGTTGATGCGGTCGGCGATGGAGAGGCGCAGGCTCGCCAACGAGGCGCCCAGCCCGAACTGCGGTTCTTTCCGCTGATTGCTCTTGTTTCCTCGCAACGCCATCCGCTCACGCACCCACCCCATGCTCCCGGGACAGTAACCCGTGGGGCTTAAGGCGGTGTTAAATGAAGGTTAATGCGGGCGTCCCGATGGCGAGCGCGAAATTCCGTCAATCCTCTTTGTTGACGCTTTTCGACATGCGTTCGAGCTGCTCCTGCATGTCTTTCATCTGCCGGCGAAGGTCTTCGATGTTGGTCGCGGTTTCGGCGGGCGGCTCGGTCGGCTTTTCCGGGGTCGGCGGCGCGCTGGGGCGCGGCGTGGGCACGAACGGCTTGAACATCGGGAACGTGCGCTGGAACAATTCCATGTTGCGGCGGACGTGTTCCTCAAGCGGGGCGAACGGGCCGGCGCTGAAGGTGTCGGTCAACTGCTTGCGGAATTTTTCCTGCTCGCGCGTCAGCGAATCGATCGACTGTTCGAGATAGCGCGGTACCACCATCTGCATGCTGTCGCCGTAGAAGCGGATCAACTGCCGCAGGAACGTGGTAGGCAACAGGTTCTGGTTCTGCCCCGCCTTGTTCTCCTGCTCGAAAATGATCTGCGTCAGCACCGAGCGGGTGATGTCCTCGCCGGACTTGGCGTCGTAGACCAGAAAGTCCTCGCCGTTCTTGACCATGGCGGCGAGGTCCTCCAGCGTCACGTAGGTGCTGGTTCCGGTATTATACAGCCTCCGGTTGGCGTATTTCTTGATCGTCGTGGGTTGCTCTGATTTCGCCATTGGCTCTCACTTGAATACCGGGGAAAGGACGCCGTGGGGCGAGCGGATAACGCGATGCAACAAAATAGGCGCTTTCGCCGGACTCTGCTACCGTTTTGTGCAGCAAGAAATCGGCATCGCCCGCCGGGCGCGCCGCCGCCCGCCGCGACCCGGATCGCGACAAAGAGTTTGTATTAACAAGCCGATAGGAGGGGCGCGGCGGCGCCGTCGCGCGCTTGGCGACGTCCTACTGTGAGAAATGCTGCAAGCCCGTGCAGCATGGCATGCGGCACGGCAATCACTTTCTTGCGCAAGGCGATTGACACACCCCGCGCGGCTTAACAGGATAGTGCCGACAGAGCCCCCGCCCGTCAGGCGGCCGCCGCGCCAGATCGTAATTCTTACAATAACTTAAAGCCAATCAGCCCGAAGTTCTTCAGCCTCAAGCCCAGGAGATGTCCATGTCAGACGATGTCGTCATCGTCAGCGCCGCCCGCACCCCGGTCGGAAGTTTCAACGGTGCGTTCGCCACCCTGCCGGCGCACCATCTCGGCGCGGTCGCCATCAAGGCCGCGCTGGAACGGGCCGGCGTCGAGCCCGGCCGGGTCTCGGAAGTCATCATGGGGCAAATCCTGACCGCGGCGCAGGGCCAGAACCCGGCGCGGCAAGCCTCGATCGCCGCCGGCATTCCGGTGGAAAGTCCGGCGTGGGGCGTCAACCAGTTGTGCGGCTCCGGCCTGCGCACCGTGGCGCTGGGCTATCAGGCCATTCTCAACGGCGATTCCGATATCGTCGTCGCCGGCGGCCAGGAGTCCATGAGCATGGCCCCGCATGCCCAGTACCTGCGCGGCGGTGTCAAGATGGGCAGTCTTGAGCTGGTCGACACCATGATCAAGGACGGCTTGTGGGATGCCTTCAACGGCTACCACATGGGCAACACCGCCGAGAACGTTGCCAAGCAATACCAGATCACCCGCCAGCAGCAGGACGAGTTCGCGACCGGTTCGCAGAACAAGGCCGAGGCGGCGCAGAAGGCCGGCCGCTTCAAGGACGAGATCGCGCCGGTGACGGTGAAGAGCCGCAAGGGCGATATCGTCGTCGATGCCGACGAATATCCGAAGGCGGGCGTGACCGTCGAAGGCATCGCCAAGCTGCGCCCGGCCTTCGAGAAGGACGGCACGGTGACCGCGGCCAACGCCTCCGGCATCAATGACGGCGCCGCCGCCGTGGTGCTGATGAGCGCGTCGCAGGCCGCCAAGGAGGGCCGGACCCCGCTCGCGCGCATCGTGTCGTGGGCCCATGCCGGCGTCGATCCCAAGATCATGGGCACCGGACCGATCCCGGCGTCGCGCGCCGCCTTGAAGAAAGCCGGCTGGAATATCGCCGATCTCGATCTGATCGAGGCCAACGAGGCGTTCGCGGCACAGGCTTGCGCGGTCAACAAGGACCTCGGCTGGGATACCTCGAAGGTCAACGTCAATGGCGGCGCCATCGCCATCGGCCATCCGGTCGGCGCTTCCGGCGCGCGCGTGCTGGTGACCCTGCTGCACGAAATGCAGAAGCGCGATTCCAAGAAGGGCTTGGCGACGCTGTGCATCGGCGGCGGCATGGGCATCGCGATGTGCGTCGAGCGCAACTGACGGCGCGGCGGCCCGCGACTTTCTGATTCAGCATCGATGCCCGGCCTTGCGCCGGGCATTTTTTGTCGTGAAGATGGCGGAACCGCGATGCTAGATCGGCGGAGTCAGAGGATATCGAGGAGGATACGATGGCGCGTGTTGCATTGGTGACCGGTGGGACGAGAGGAATTGGCGCGGCGATCAGCAAGGCGCTGAAGGCGGCCGGATACAAGGTGGCCGCGAGCTATGCCGGAAACGATGCGGCGGCGGAGAAGTTCAAGGCGGAGACCGGCATCCCGGTCTACAAGTGGGACGTCAGTTCGTTCGATGCCTGCGGCGAGGGCATCAAGAAAGTCGAGGCCGATCTCGGCCCGGTCGATATCCTCGTCAACAACGCCGGCATCACCAAGGACGGCGCGTTCCACAAGATGACGCTCGAACAGTGGAGCGCCGTCATCAACACCAACCTCGGCTCGCTGTTCAACATGACGCGGCCGGTGATCGAGGGCATGCGGGCCCGCAAGTTCGGCCGCATCATCAACATTTCGTCGATCAACGGCCAGAAGGGCCAGTTCGGCCAGGTCAATTATTCCGCGGCCAAGGCCGGCGACATCGGTTTCACCAAGGCGCTCGCGCTGGAGAACGCCAAGGGCGGCATCACCGTCAACGCGATCTGTCCGGGTTACATCAACACCGAGATGGTGCAGGCGGTGCCGAAGGATGTTCTCGACAAAGCCATCATTCCGCTGATCCCGGTAAGCCGCCTCGGCGAGCCCGAGGAGATCGCCCGCGCCGTGGTCTTCCTCGCCTCCGACGACGCCGGCTTCATCACCGGCTCGACGCTGTCGATCAACGGCGGCCAGTACATGGTCTGAGTCGAAGCGGCGTCGTTGCGACATTCGATCGCGGCGAAGCCATGCGTCTCCGTTTCCTCCCCGCGCGCGGGGAGGGGGCTGGAGCATGGTTGCCCCGAAGTTGAAATGCTCCATCGTCGCCCTTCGAAGCTCGCGGCTTCGCGTTGCGGCTGCCGGCGAGCCTGGGCGGTCGGTATCGTCGGGGCTGTCGGGCTGGCCGGATCGGCGCTGCTGATCGCTGGCGGCGGCCTCATCGCGGCGAAGGACATGTTTCGCATGCGGCGCTGAGGGCGCGTTATGGTCCGGTCTTGCGGGGAATGATGCGGAGCTCGGCGCGGGCGCTGGCGACGATCTGCCCGTCGGGATCGGTG
>JBDHSX010000078.1:0-16481 GCA_039808365.1 Xanthobacteraceae bacterium
TGCCTCCGACAGCTCGCCGTGCGGATTGATGGCGGATCGTCTGGCTGACGGTCGAGGAGTCTAGCGCATGGTCGCCGATACCACTGTAAATGCTACGGGTCAGCCATATCTGTCCGCGACGGGCCTCAGCATCGCTTATATTCCCGGTATCGATGTTATCAGCGACGTTTCGATCGAAGTTGGAAAAGGCGAGGTTGTCTGTCTGCTCGGCCGCAACGGCGCCGGCAAGACAACCTTGATCAAGGGCATTTGCGGGCTGTTGCCGCTGCGATCCGGCCGGGTGTTTCTGCAAGGCGAGGATCTGACAGGCTTGCCACCGCGCCGGATCGTGGGCGCAGGAATTGCTGTGGTGCCCGAGGGGCGCTGCGTGTTTCCCAGCCTGAGCGTGGCGGAGAATCTTGCGATGGGTCACTACTCGCGCAAGGTCGGGTTCGGACCCCGCTGGCAGTTCGAGCGGGCCTATGAGCTGTTTCCCAAATTGTATGATCGCCGCAACCAGCTCGCCGGCACGCTGTCGGGAGGCGAGCAGCAGATGGTGGCCATGGCGCGCGCGCTGATGGCGGAGCCCAAGATGTTGCTGCTCGATGAGCCGTCGATGGGACTGGCTCCGATGCTGATCGAGCTGGTTTTCGACACCATCAATCGCCTTGCGAGTGAGGGCATGACGATCCTGCTCGTCGAGCAGAACGCCAGCGAGGCGCTCGATGTCGCCGACCGCGCTTACGTTCTTGAGCGCGGATCGATCCAGCTCGCGGGCACGGCGGCGATGCTGGAGCGGGATCCGTTGGTCCGACAGAGTTATCTCGGCGCTTGAACGCGGTGACGGTGCGCCTCCGACAACATCAAAAGCCAGAAATCAAAGACCAGAAAACGACGAGGGAGACGACAGATGAAGTGGCTCAGTAAGGCATTAGCGGTGGTATGGCTGGCGGTCGGCGTGACGCCGCTCAGCGCAAAGGATTTGCCGATCGGATTCTTCGGGCCGATGTCGGGCCCTGTGGCGGCCTATGGCTCGGAAAGCCTGCTGGGCGCCCAACTCGCGGTCGAGGAGATCAATTCGCAAGGCTATCTCGGCGCCGACAAGATCAAGCTGATCCCGGCCGACGATGCGGCCAACCCCGGAACGGCGGCGCAGGCCGTGCAGCGCATGATCGATGCCGACGGTGTGCTCGCGGTGGTCGGCGGATCGACCAGCGCGGGAACCGCCGCCGCCATCGAAGTGACGCGCGCCGCGGAGGTGCCGCAGCTTTCGCCGCTGGCGCAGGATTCGGCGCTGACGCAGGTGAAAAACCCGTGGTTCGCGCGGATCGCCCAAGCGTCCAACGTCTGGGCCGAGCATACCGCGACCTGGCTGGCGCGGGACAAGAAGGCGAAGTCCGTTTACCTGTTCGTCAGGAACGACAATTTCGGGCATCCGCTGGCGGACGCCTTCGAGAAGAAGGCCAAGGAACTCGGGCTCGAAATCAAGGGGCGCGTCGCCTATGAACCGACGATGCGTGAATTCAAGCCGCTTCTCGCCAAGGCGGCGGAAACCAAGCCGGATTTTTTCGTGCTGTGGGGCTACTACACCGAGGCCGGCTTGATGGCGAAGCAGATGGCCGAGATGCAAATCAAGATGCCGTTCTTTGTCGGCAGCTCCATCGGCATCGCGCAATACCGCGACATCGCGGGGCCCGCCGCGGACGGCACCTTCGGGATGCTCTATTATCTCGCGGGCTCGATCGACACCCCGCGCGGCAAGGCGTTCCTGAAGACCTGGCAGGAGCGCTACAAGCGGATGCCGACGCAGTATGAAGGCATGGGCTACGACGTCATGTACGTCCTGGCGGACGCCATCAAGCGCGCGGCCGCGGGCGGCAAGGTCACGACCCGGACCATCCGTGACGAGATGTTCAAGACCAAGGACTTCCAGGGCGCGACGGGGCCGATCACCATTCTGCCGAACGGCGACGTTCAGCGGCCGCTGCCGCTCGCCGAACTGCGCGACGGTCAGGTGATCCTCAACACCCTGCTGCATTAGTCATCGCGGCATCGGCCGCCGTGCGGGAGAACCAATGAACGTCACGATTCTGCTTTTGAGCGGGCTCGCAGTCGGTTGCATCTACGGCCTCGTCGCGGCGGGGTTCAGTATGGTCTACCGTGCGATGGGGCTCGTCAATTTCGCCCAGGGCGATATCATGATGGTCGGCGCCTTCATCGGCTACTCCATCATCGTCCTGGGGCCGGGTCTGCCGTTCTGGCTGGTCATCATACTGGCCGCTCTCGTCACGGCGGCGCTGGGTTTTCTGATCGAGCGGTTCGCGTTCTGGCCGGCGGTCAAGCGCGGCGCCGATCAGATCTATCTCGTGCTGCTGACGCTCGGCGTCGGAATCGTTCTCAGCAATGGCGCGCGCATTATCTGGGGCGCCAATCCTCTGGTCTATCCGACGCCGATCACGCATGAGACCATCATGCTGGCGAACTATCCGGTGCCTGGCGTGTATCCTTATATCGCCGCCGTCATGATTCTGCTCGTGATCGGGCTGCAATTCTTCTTCACCCGCTCATGGATGGGGCTGGCGCTGCGCGCTTCCGCCGACGATCCGCAAACCGCTTCGATCATGGGCGTCAATCTCGGTTTTGCCTCGGCGCTGTCTTTCGCCATCGCCTCGGGCATCGGCGCGGTGGCCGGCGTTCTCTACGCGCCGATCACCTTCGCTTCGCCCGACATGGGACTGATCGGCATCAAGGCGTTCGCGGCCGCGGCGCTCGGCACCTTGGGCAGCATACCCGGAGCCTTGATCGGCGGGCTGATCGTCGGCGTCGGCGAAACCATCGGCGGCCAACTGCTCGCGCCGGAATATCAGGACAGCATGGCCTTCCTGCTGATGATCGCCATTCTGATGGTCAAGCCGACCGGACTCATGGCAGGAGGGCCGCGAACGTGAACGAACTGAGCGTCCCGCTTTCCAAACCGGACGAACTGCCGCAATCGTCGGGACAGCGCCGCGCGGCCAACTGGATGGCGCGGGGAGACTGGCTCGCCTTCGTCGTGCTGATGGCGCTGCTTTGGATTCTCCCGCTCGCTCTGGGCGGTTTCTATCTCTACCTCGGCGCGGTGATTGCGATCTACGCGATCGCGGCGTTGGGGTTGCAGGTCATGGTTGGGCTTGCCGGCCAGCTCTCTCTCGGTCATGCGGCCTTCCTCGGCATCGGCGCCTATACCGCCACGCTGCTCGAAAAAGGCATCGGCCTGCCTTTTCTTGCGGCGCTGGCGGCCGCGGGCCTTGCAGCGGCAGTGGCGGGATTGGTGATGGCGCAACTGATCCGCCTGTCGGGAATCTATTTCAAGATCGCGACGTTCGGCTTCGGTATCGTCGTCTATCAGGCGATGACGAACTGGAGCAGCCTGACGGGCGGTCACGTCGGCGTTCGCGGTATTCCGCCGATCGAGATCTTCGGGGTTTCCTTCACCACCCGCGTCGACCTGTTCATTCTCGAAATGATCACCTTGACCGTCATCTACGCGTTGCTTGTGCGCCTTTGTCACGGTCGTGTTGGACGTGCGTTCCGGGCCATCGGGCAGAACGAGGCCGCCGCGCGTAGCGTCGGCATTCCGGTCAACCGCTATCGGATGGGAGTCATCACCCTGGGTTCGGGAATCGCCGGTATCGCCGGCGCGTTTCTGCCCCATCTGATGCGGTTTCTCAGCCCCGAAAGTTTCACCTGGTACGATTCGCTGATCATGCTGATCATGATTACCGTCGGCGGTATCAAGATGCTTCCGGGCGCAGTGGTGGGGGCCGCCCTGCTGACGATCATTCCGGAGTATTTGCGCGATTTCACCCAGTACAAGATGCTGGTGTTCGGCGTAATGCTGATCGCTTCGATGGCGCTTCTGCCGGAAGGCGTGGTCGGCGCGTTCGATCGGCTGATCAAGCGGTTCGTTCCGCGGCGCGGGCAGGGATCGTGAGGGACGCGATGAGTGCTCCGATCCTCGAACTGCGCAACGTGAGCCGGCGGTTCGGCGGCCTGATGGCGGTCAACGACGTCTCGATGACGGTGCAGCCGCGCACCATTCATGGTCTGATCGGCCCCAATGGCGCCGGCAAGAGCACGGCGTTCGATTTGATTTCCGGGCTGCAATCCACTAGCGGCGGCGACATCATCCTCAACGGCGCCCCCATTACCGGCTGGCCGATCGAGGCTCGCGTCATCGCCGGCATCTGCCGAACCTTCCAGACCTCGAAGCTGTTCGAGGAGATGACGGTCAAGGACATCGTCATGACCGGCTGCCACGTCCACGGCCGGCTGGGGATGTTCGGAAGCATGTTCGCCGTTGGCCGGAAGTTTCGCGAGGAGCGTGACTTTTCCGAGCGCGCGACGCGGTTGTTGGAATTTGTCGGGCTGTCCGCCGAGATCGACGCGCCAATCGCCGATCTGTCCTATGGCAAGCGACGCCTGGTCGAGATCGCGCGCGCGCTGGCGACCGAGCCGAAGCTGTTGCTGCTGGACGAAGTGTCGTCCGGATTGAATCCGGTCGAGACCGCCGCGGTCGGCCAGATCATCCGAACGCTGGTCGCTGGCGGCATGACGATCGTTCTCGTCGAGCATGACATGAAATTCGTGATGGATCTGTGCGAGCGGATCACCGTCCTGAATTTCGGTTCGCGGATCGCGGACGGCACGCCATCGGAGATCGCCAATGACGAGGCAGTCATCACCGCCTATCTGGGCCATGCGCAGGAAAACCGGACGCCGCGCCGCGATCTGCGTCGCGCGGCTCTGCAAGGCGCGACGGAGGCGTGACGCGATCATTCAGTCGTCATACCCGGCTTTATGCCGGGCATCCAAGTCTTGAAATCTGAAGGAAGAAAGACCGTCATGGCCGGAAAAGGTCCGGCCATGACCAAGCCGTATGTTTCCATCAGGACGTGAAATGCCTTATCCGGCGCGCTTGATGGCGTCGCCGAGCATCGTGACAATCTGGTCGATCTGGCCCGGTTCGATAATCAGCGGCGGCGAGAGCGCGATAATATCGCCGGTGATCCTGACGAACAGGCCGTTCTGGAAACAATCGACCATGATATCGTAGGCGCGTGCGCCCGGTGCGTTCGGACGCGAGGCCAGTTCGATTCCGGCGACCAAGCCCAGCGTTCGGATATCGGCGACATGCGGATGATCGCGCAGCCCATGCATCGCGGCTTGCCATTGCCCGGCGAGGCCGGCGGCGCGGGTCAGCAAATTTTCGGCCGCGTAAATGTCGAGGGTGGCGAGGCCGGCGGCGCAGGCCGCGGGGTGCCCGGAATAGGTGTAGCCATGAAACAGCTCGATCTGCTCCTCCGGTCCGCGCATCAGGGCGTCATGAACTTTCCGGCTGGCGAAAACCGCCCCCATCGGAATGACGCCGTTGGTGAGGCCCTTCGCGGTGGTCATCAGATCGGGAACGACGCCGAAATAGTCGGCGGCGAACGGTGCGCCGAGCCGTCCGAATCCGGTGATGACCTCGTCGAAGATCAGCAGAATGCCGTGACGGTCGCAAATCGCACGGAGGCGTTCGAGATAGCCTTTGGGCGGCAGCAACACGCCGGTCGACCCGGCCAGCGGCTCGACGATGACGGCCGCGATGGTCTCGGCGCCATGCAGCGCCACCAGCCGCTCCAGATCGTCGGCATATTCCGCGCCATGTTCCGGCAGGCCCTTGGAGAAACTGTTGCGGGCCGGATCGTGCGTGTGCCGCAGATGATCGCTGCCGTTGAGTTGCGGGAAGACGCGGCGATTGCTGACGATGCCGCCGACCGAAATGCCGCCGAACCCGACGCCGTGATAGCCGCGCTCGCGTCCGATCAGGCGGGTGCGGGTGCCCTGGCCGACGGCGCGCTGATAGGCGATGGCGATCTTGAGCGCTGTATCGACGGCTTCCGATCCTGAATTCGTGAAGAAAATCCGATCAAGGCGGGCCTCGCCGTCGCCGGGCGCGATGCGTCCGAGCCGTTCGGCGAAATCGAACGCGATCGGATGCCCGAACTGGAAGCTCGGCGCGTAATCCAGGGTTCGAAGCTGCCGCTCGACCGCCTCGGCGATCGGCTCCCGGCCATGGCCGGCATTGACGCACCACAATCCGGCGGTGCCGTCGAGAATGTCCCGGCCCTCGATGCTTTGGTAATACATGCCGCTGGCCGAGCAGAGCAGCCGCGGCGCCTTCTTGAACTGCCGGTTGGCGGTGAACGGCATCCAATAGTTTTCGAGATTGGGCGAGTTGGCGACGACGCGCTGGTTCATGGGACCCTCCGGTTTCGCATGCGAGGGAGCCATGATCGAACCTGGCCAACAAGTCCTTTTCTTTGTTTCCGGATACTATTGAAATGGCTGACAAAAATTTCCGCATTTGTTTAAGGTCGAACACCTGAAACAGGCGACGGGTGAAGACGGCGATGAATTTCGATCTCGGACGGCGACTGCGATATGTCCGTATGCGGCAGGGGATGTCTCAGCGCGAACTCGCCAAGCGAGCCGGCGTCACCAACTCGACGATTTCGCTGATCGAATCCAATCAGACAAATCCTTCGGTGGGCGCGCTCAAGCGGGTCCTTGACGGCATTCCCATCGGGCTCTCGGAATTCTTCGCCATCGAACCGGAAGAAACCAGCAAGGTGTTCTACCGCTCCGACGAACTGGTCGAGATCGGCAAGGGCAAGCTGTCGTTTCGCCAGGTTGGCGACAACTTGTTCGGCCGCGCGTTGCAGATTTTGAAAGAGCGTTACGAGCCGGGATCCGACACGGGAAAGATTCCATTGACCCATGAGGGGGAGGAAGGCGGCATCGTCATCGCGGGACGGCTTGAGGTGACCGTCGGCGACGAGCGCAAGATTCTCGGGCCGGGCGACGCCTATTACTTCGATAGCCGGCGTCCGCACCGTTTCCGTTGCGTTGGCCCGGCAGTCTGCGAGGTGGTGAGCGCGTGCACGCCGCCGACGTTCTAAGCGGACGATGCGCACGCACAAGCTGAGCGTCGAGATGACGATATCGTCCCGGCGCTCAATAATGCGGCGGCGTGATCACCCAGACCACTTGCGCCGGCACGTCGCCCAGATTGGCGCAGCGATGAATGCTGGTGCTGCTGAATGAAAAGCTGTCGCCTTCATTGAGTTGAAAGCGCGTGCCGTCGATCCACAGATCGAGCGTCCCGGAAATCACGATACCCGCCTCGTTGCCGTCATGGCTGTACTCGCCGCTGTCGGCGCCGGGCTCGATCGTGCTGAGCAGCAATTCAAGCGGGCCGCTCAGATTGGGCGACAACAGCTCCTCGACGATGCCCAGCCCGGTGAAGGTGAGGCGGCGACGATGGGTCTTGCGGACGATCAGATCGCGCTCCTCGGGCGCGTCGTGCGTGTTGCCATGAAAGAACCAGTTCATGTGCACGCCGAGGATATCGCTGAGTTTCTTGAGAACGCCGATCGGCAGCTTCGAGTGATTGCGCTCGATCTGGCTCAAGTAGCCGACCGAGATGCCGGCGGCGTCGGCGACGGCGGTTAGCGTCAGGCCCTTGACCTTGCGCAACTCGCGAATCTGACCGCCGATCGCGGCTTCCGGATCGACGTCGGACGCGGCGTTATTGTTGGCGGGGGGGACTTTTGCCTTGCGCCGCGATTCTCGCGGCTTGGTTTTGAGCGCTGTCGTCTTCGTCTTCTTCATGTGGGATTAAAACCCGTGCAGTTGTCGCGCGATCGTCAAGAAATCATACATAATTGGCGCGGCGCGCCGATTTCGCCGTGATGATCTATCGATACAAGACCCGACCGTGGCGTGAAAAGACCAAAAAGGTTCGGGTCCTAGAACTTTAGCACGAATTGTCGCACTGATACCGCTCGATCCGCGGCCTCGGAGGTGAGCGGCCCAAGCGCGCTCACCGTCACCGTCGGCCCTTGCGTCATGATCGTCTCGATATGAAATTTTATGCCATATTTTTCACGTTGACATCCCTTGCCATTTTCACCAGACTTGGTCCGCCGTGGGAGTAAAGCAATGCCGAAGGAGAAGGCCGCATTTTCAACGCGCGATCGAATTCAAGCGCGTCGACCCGTCGGCTCCCGATGATCCGGCCTCGCGATGTACCGTCGATTGGGCCGCGTTCGGCGGGCGGTACCCTGCCGGTCACAATCCTCTGCGGCTTTCTGGGAGCTGGAAAGACCACGCTCGTCAATCACCTGCTCAGCAGCGCGGGGGAGGAGCGTCTTGGCGTTCTGGTCAATGATTTCGGCGCGCTGAATATCGACCGCGATCTCATCAAGGTTGAAACCCAGAATCAGATCGAATTGAGCAATGGCTGCATCTGCTGCACGATTCAGGACGATCTGGCTTCGGGTCTGATGACGCTGGCGCGTGCGTCGACCGGGCTGACGCGCATCGTCGTCGAATGCAGCGGAGTATCGCATCCCGCCGGCGTCCTCGCCATTTTCGACGGGCCGGCCGTCGGCGGGTTGGTGCATATCGATGGCATATTCTGCCTGATCGATGTCGCATCATTCGACGATCTCGACTTTCCGAGCACGGAGCTTGCGATCGATCAGGCTGCGATGTCCGACATTGTGTTCCTGAACAAGCTGGATCTCGCCTCCGAGAGCGTCGTGCGCCAGGTCGAGCGAACGCTGACCGGGGCGCAGCCGCATATGCGGCTGGCGCGAGTCACGAACGCCGTGATCTCCGCTGACGTTCTGTTCGGGCCGCATCCCGCCAGCACACGATCCGGAGCCGCCGGGCGCGAGCCATCTCATGCGCATGAGACGCTCTACGAATCCTTCGCTTTTCGATGGACCCGGCCGGTCGAACCGGCTGCTTTCCGGGAGATGGTGGCGATGCTGCCGTCAGGGATTTTGCGGGGCAAGGGCATTCTTAGCGTCCGCACCGATTCAGGCGCGAGCGTGCGGCGCGCCGTGTTTCAACTGGTGGGAAAGCGTTCGTCGCTGGATGTCGGCAATGATCCCGCGCCCGCGGTCAGCAGTCTGGTTTTGATCGCGCGCAGAAACGCGGTGGACGGCGCGGCCGTCGAGGCCGCTTTGCAGCAGAAGCTGGGCGCCCGCCGCGTGGATGCGCCGGCCCGAACGCCGAAACGTGCATCGCAATTCTATTGAAGCTGAACGTCGTGTTCGGCGCGTTTAAATGACTGGAGGAGCCATGCAAGGCGTCGATCGTATTTTCTTTGGCGGGCCGATCGTGACGATGGACGCCGCCGTTCCGCGCGCCGAGGCCGTCGCCGTGACGGACGGCCGGATTGTCGCCGTCGGCAGCCGGGCGGAGATCGAGGCCCTCGCATCGGCGGATACGGTGCGGACCGATCTCAAAGGAAACACGCTGCTTCCGGGATTCGTCGAGGCCCATAGCCATCCGCTGATGAGCGCGATGGCCTGGGGCGACCCCGTCGTCGATGTCCGCGCCGTTCACGTTCCGACATATGAGGCCGTGCTGGAGAAGATGCGGCGGCGCATCGCGAAGGCGACGCCGGGCGAGGTGATCTGGTTTCTCGGTCTCGATCCGCAGTTGCATGCGGGCATGAAGGAACCGTCCCGCGAGGACCTCGACGCGCTCGCGCCGAACCACGCGATCGTCGTGCAGACCATCAATTTTCACGGCGTCTTCATCAACACCAAGGCGCTGGAGGCGTTCGGCATCGATGCCGACTATACGCCGCCGCTCGGCGGGAAATTCGTCAGAGCCGCCGATGGATTGCCCTGGAAATTTGCCGAGACCGCGGCGTGGCAGCTTTGCAACCGCTTCTATGAGATGTGCGGCGACGAGAGAAAGATCCGCAGCTTCAACGAATGGGTGCTGAAATTCGTCAAGGCGGGATACACCACGACCTCCGAAATTATGATCGAGCCGGGGGCGTCCAGAATGCTGCAATCGGCGATCAAGGCGCGGCGCAATCCCCTGCGCGTTGTCGGCTATGAAGGCAAGCATCTGGGCGGCGAGGTCTCGGTGCCGCTCAATTTCGGCGATGACGACTTCCGCGTCATCGGCACGAAGCTGCACGGTGACGGGTCGGTGCTGTTGGGCAATGTGTGGACGACGCACCCTTATCTCAATAATGAGATGACGCTGAAGGGAATGGGCTTGCCGGAGAACAGCACCGGCCATCCGAATCTGACGCCCGAGAAGCTCTACGATCTGGTTTCCAAATATGTCCGCGAGGGCTGGCAGATGTCGGTTCACGCCCATGGCGACCGCACCATCGACATGGTGTTGGATGCCTATGAGAAGGTCATCGCGGAAGTGCCCAAGATCAGTGGCCCGCTCCGCATCGAACATTGCGGGACCATGCGGGAGGACCAGATCGATCGTGCGATACGGCTTAATGTCGCATGCAGTTATTTCCTGCCCTATATTTATCATTGGGGCGAGGCGCTGCGCGACTTCCTGCTCGGCGAGGAGGCCGCGGCGCGGTTCGTGCCGGCGGGCTCGGCGATCCGCAAGGGCATGCGCGCCTCGTTCCATTGCGATTCACCGATGACATGGCCGGACGCGCTGGTCTGTCTGCATGTTGCAGTGAACCGTCGGACGCTGAAGGGCGCCGTCATCGGCCCCGAGCAGTGCGTCACCATGGATCAGGCGTTGCGCGCGATCACCATCGACGCCGCCTATCAGTTGCAGATGGAAGACAAGATCGGCAGCATCGCGGCCGGAAAGCTCGCCGATTTCGTCGTGCTGGGGCAGGATCCCCTGGCGTGTGACCCGGAGCGAATTCTGCAAGTGCCGATCATTCGAACCATCATCGGCGGCGACGACACCGACGATTTCGTGCAGGCGCAGGGCGGGTAGCGGGCCTCGGTCCACAGGCAATGCGTCGCAACAATTCGCGTGGCCATTCGCTCGCCTGGGCAATGGCCATTTTGCGGCGCGGGTCGCCCAATCCGGGCGCCCGTCCAAACGATGGGTGGGCCATTCATCGGCGATTCAAATGATATTCATGTGAAATAATTGTTTGTATTTTTCATATTGACAAAAAAATATGAGACGTGACTTAATCACGTCTATTTCGACGTCTAACCGGGGGGAGGCTATGACAGATCGATCTTTCACTGAATGGACCGCAATCAAGGCGCGGGTCCGAAACTTCATCGCGGCCGGCGCGGTCGCGATCCTGAGCGGCGCGGCTATCAACGCCGGCGCGCATGCGCAGGATCTCAAGATCGCGCTAATTACCAGCACCACCGGTCCCTTTGAGATTTACGCGAAGCAAGCCCAGGCTGGCTTCCAGCTCGGCATGGAATACGCCACCAAGGGCACCATGACCGTGAACGGCCGGAAGATCGTCATCCTTCACAAGGACGATCAACTAAAACCGGACCGGGCGCGCGCGCTGATCGAGGAAGCGTTCCGCGATGACGGCGCCGAGATCGCCGTCGGCAGCACGTCGTCGGCCTCGACGCTGGCGATGATCCCGGTCGCCGAGGAGAACCGGAAGCTGCTGGTGGTCGATGTCGCCGGCGCGGACAGCATCACCGGCGACAAATGGAATAAATACGTCGTCCGCACCGGCCGCACCGTCGGTCAGGAGGCCACGGCGTCGGCGCTGCTTTTCGCCGAGAAGGACACCTATATCGTAACGCTCGCGCAGGACTATGCGTTCGGGCGGGAAAGCACCGCCGCCTTCAAGGCCGCGGCCGTCAAGGCCGGCGCGACCATCGTCGCGGAGGAGTACCTTCCGATCGCCACCACCGATTTCACCGGAGCCGTCGAGCGCATCTTCACCGCGCTGAAAGACAAGCCGGGCAAGAAGCGGCTGTGGGTGAACTGGATCGGCACCACGCCGATTCCGAAGATCAACGCCATGGACCCGGCGCGCTACGGCATTCAACTGGCGACTCCGGGCACGCCGCTGCCCGGCATGGCCGCTTTCAAGGGCGTGCCGAACCTGATCGGCGCGATGACCTATTACTACGAAATTCCGAAGACGCCGGCCAATGACTGGCTGGTCGCCGAGCATAAGAAGCGCTTCAACGCACCGCCGGACGTGGGCCAGGTTTTCGCTTTTGACGCCGCGGTCGCCATTGTCGAGGCGATCAAGAAGGCGGGCGGCACCGATTCCGAAAAGCTGATTGCGGCCTTCGGCGGCATGACGTTCGAGGGCGTGACGGGCCCATTGACGATCAAGAAGGAAAATCACCAGGCGCTGCGTGATTTCTATGGCGTCACGTTCAAGGAGGAGCCGGGGGTCGATTGGGCCGTTCCGGTGCTCTATCGTAAATTCAGCGGCCCTGAACTGGACAAGTTGGCGGGCGGTAAATAGCAGTGGCTGGCGGCGCCGTCGGATCGCAGAAAGCGGAGGCAGCCGGCGTCGCGTCGGCTGCCTCCTTACTGCGAACCCAGCATCTGAGCGTTTCCTTTGGCGATCATAAAGCCGTCAATGACATCACCGCGTCGTTCAGCGGCGGCAAGCTGACGGCGATCGTCGGTCCGAACGGGGCCGGCAAGACGACCTATTTCAATCTCATTTCGGGGCAGATCAAGTCGACCGCGGGCGCGATCTGGCTCGGCGAGGAAGACATCACCGGCTGTTCGGCCGCCCTTCGCGCCGTGAAGGGTCTGGGCCGGGCCTTTCAACTGACGAACCTGTTTCCGCGGTTGACGGTGCTGGAAAACGTCCGCCTCGCCATTCAGGCGAAAACGCCGGGCGCGCACCGGAACGGCTTCAATTTCTGGAGCATCTGGAGCGACAGCGCGAAACTCGTCGACCAGGCCGTGGACATCCTGGCTTCGGTGTCGATGGCGCAAAAGCGGGATGCGATCGTCGGAAACCTTTCGCACGGCGACCAGCGCAAGCTCGAAGTGGCGATGCTGATCGCGATGGATCCGAAGGTCTACATGTTCGACGAGCCCACGGCGGGCATGAGCATCGACGAAGCGCCGATCGTTCTGGAGCTCATTCGCGGACTCAAGGCGCTGCATGACAAGACCATCCTGCTTGTCGAGCACAAGATGGATGTCGTTCGCGATCTGGCGGACCGCATCATCGTGCTGCATAACGGTGAACTCGTCGCCGACGGAGAACCGGCGGCCGTGATCGCCTCGCCGATCGTGCAGGAGGCCTATCTGGGGACGCCGGCGGCGGGGAGCCAGGATCCATGAGCCCTCTGCTTTCCCTCAACGGCGTCCATACGCATATCGGCCTGTATCACATTCTCCAGGGCGTCGACCTTGAGGTCGAGAGCAACAAGGTGACGCTGTTGCTCGGCCGGAACGGCGCGGGCAAAACCACCACCCTGCGCACGATCATGGGTTTGTGGAAGGCGTCCGGCGGAACGATCACGTTCCGCGAGAATTCCATCGCCCAGCGCTCCACCTCCGAAATCTCCCGGCTGGGCATCGCTTATGTTCCGGAGAACATGGGTATCTTTCCCGATCTGACCGTGAAGGAAAACATGCTGCTGGCGGCGCGCGGAGCCGCCAAGGTGAAGGATATCGACCAGGCTCGGCTGGAGTGGATCTTCAGTCTGTTTCCGGCGGTTCACCGCTTCTGGAACAAGCCGGCCGGAAAGCTATCGGGCGGTCAAAAGCAGATGGTTGCGGTCGCGCGCGCGATTGTCGAGCCGCGGGATCTGTTGCTGATCGACGAGCCGAGCAAGGGACTGGCTCCCGCGATCATCAACAACATGGCCGACGCCCTGATGCAGCTCAAGGCGAAAGGCGTCAGCATCCTGCTTGTCGAGCAGAATCTGAATTTCGCCCGCCGGCTCGGCGACAATGTCGCGATTCTCGACGGCGGGAAGATCGTCCATGCAAGCCCCTCGGATGAGTGGTTCGCGCGGGAAGACCTGCAACAAGCCCATCTCGGACTGACGCTGTGAAGATAAATCAAGCCGACCTGATTCCGATCCTGATCGTTCCGGCGCTGATGCTGATCGGCTTCCTGGCCATCGGCAGTCTGTCGACCTGGCTGACCCTGACCATCGCGGGCCTGGCCATGGGTATGATCATTTATACCATCGCATCCGGCCTGACGGTCGTTTTCGGTCTGATGGACGTTCTCAATTTCGGGCACGGCGTGTTCATCACGCTGGGCGCTTACCTCGCGGTCAGCATCTTCGCCGGCATGCACGGCTTTCTGCTCTCGCCGGATATTTTGCGGAATCTGCTGGCGATCGGCGCGGCCATCGCGCTCGCCGTCGTCGGCACGGCCATCGCCGGGGCGATATTCGAGCGACTGCTGGTCAAGCCGGTCTATGGCGACCATCTCATGCAAATCCTGGTGACGATGGGCGGGCTGATTGTCGGCGAGGAGCTGATCAAGGTGGTGTGGGGCGTTGAGCAGGTCAACGTGCCGATCCCGGCCTTTTTGAAGGGCGTTTTCGCCTATGGCGACTTTGCGGTCGAGAAGTTTCGCGTCTACGCCTTTGCGGTCGGCCTGATCGCCTTCCTCGGCCAGATGTACGTCTTCTCGCAGACCAAGACCGGCCTTTTGATCCGCGCCAGCGTTCATGACCGCGAAATGGTCGAGGCGCTGGGATACGGCGTGAGGCGGCTGTTCGTCGGCACATTCATCGCGGGCTGCGCCCTGGCGGGACTGGGCGGCGTCATGTGGGGCATGTATCAGCAGACCCTGGTGCCCCAGATCGGCAGCCAGATGACCGTGCTTATTTTCATCGTCGTCATCATTGGCGGGCTGGGCTCGACATGGGGAGCGCTTTTGGGCTCCATTCTCGTCGGCATCGTCGCCAACTACGCGGGTTTTCTGGCGCCGACATTCGCGCTGTTCTCTAACATCGCAATCATGACGGCCGTACTTCTCTGGCGTCCGCAGGGGCTTTATGGAGCCGCCGCCCGATGATCCCCTGGTCCCGCCTCCTGTCGAACGACCTGCCTCGCAGCCGGATTCTGGCGGTTTTTCTGATCGCCTTGATGCTGGCGCTGATCGTCGGGCCATTTGGATTCACCGGCGCAAAATCGCTCAGTATATGCGTGAAGATCCTAATCTTCGCCGTATTGGCCGCGAGTTTCGACCTGCTGCTCGGATATACCGGGATCGTCAGTTTTGCCCATACCGTCTTTTTCGGCATCGGCGCTTATGGCGTCAGCATTGCTATTGTTCATATGGGGGCGAACTGGTCCGCAGTGGCGATCGGCACGCTTGCCGCGCTGCTGTTGTCGGTGGTGCTGGCCTTTTTGATCGGACTGTTCTCGCTGCGCGTCAAAGCCATCTTCTTCTCCATGATTACATTGGCGCTGGCCTCGGCGGCGCAAACGCTCGCGGTTCAATTGTCGTCTGTGACCGGCGGTGAGGATGGCATCATCTTTCGTCTGCCGCCCGTGCTCATGCCGAGCTTTCGCCTGTTCGACGAGCGGGTTTTCGGCATCTTTGTCGATGGCCGCGTCATTGCCTATTATTTGATCCTGGTCGCGGTCGCCCTGATGTTGTTGGCGATCCTGCGCATCGTGAATTCGCCCTTCGGCAGGGTTTTGCTGGCGATCCGCGACAATGAGTTCAGGGCGGAGGCGATCGGTTATCCCGTCGTTCGCTTTCGGATCATTTCCAGCGTCATCGCGGCGGTGTTCGCATGCCTCTGCGGGGCCCTGCTGTCGATCTGGCTGCGATATGCCGGGCCGGACGCCGCGCTGTCCTTCGAGATCATGCTCGATATCCTGATCATCGTCATTATCGGTGGCGTAGGGACGATTTACGGCGCGGTGGTCGGTTCCGCCGTCTTTCTTTTCGCTCAGGGTTATTTGCAGGAGTGGCTGAAGCTGGCGGGCGCCAAATTAGCAGGCATCCCGTTGCTGGAACAGCTGCTCTCGCCCGACCGGTGGATGCTCTGGCTCGGCGTCTTCTTCATCCTCGGCGTCTATTACTTGCCGTCGGGGCTTGTCGGCATGCTGCGCGGCACGGTGGCGGCGACGGCCCCGATACAATCACGACAGAGGCGGCGCTTGGCGTTTGCCGACAGGTTGCTGGGACGGAACAAATAGCCGGAATGCTTTCTGGCTCGGTGATCTGCTATCATGTCGGTTTCGTAGCGCCGAAGCCCGGTTGGAGGAATCTGATGAAGACGCCCGATGCGCCGAATTTGAAATTCGCATTTCAGATCGAGGCCGAGTGCGCGGCGCCCATAACGGGCGGCGCGGGCGTGCTCGGGGAGCGGCGTCATATTCAGATCACGGGCGGCAAGGTCTCCGGACCGGAGCTTTCGGGGACGATCCTTCCGGGCGGCTCCGACTGGGCGCTGTATCGTCCCGATGGCGTGGTTGAAGTCAGCGCCCATTATTCGATCATGAGCGATGACGGCATTCCGGTTTACGTGCGCAATCGCGGGCTCAGGGTCGCGTCAAAGGAGGTGATTGCGCGCCTCCTGTCGGGCGCGCCGGTCGATCCCGGCGAATATTATTTCAGATCGACGCCGGTCTTCGATGCTCCATTGGGTCGGTTGCAGCACCTGAACGATCGCGTGTTCACGGCGGTTTGCGAGCGTCAGGGCAATACGACTGTCATCAAGGTATTCGAGGTGACTTAA
>JBDHSX010000079.1:0-16465 GCA_039808365.1 Xanthobacteraceae bacterium
TCGCAGGCCCAGGCGCGGATGACGCATTCCTTGCCGCCGAACTCGTAGCATTTCTTCACGGCGTTGTTGAGCGAGGTCGAGATGCGCGTCTCCACAGCGTAGCCGTGGGCGCCGCAAGGATCGGCCATGTCGACCGACAACGCGGCGCAGGCCCGCTTCATGGTGAGGGTGGTGCAGTCGCCGGCGCAGTTCTTGCGGGCGGCGCGCGTCGCCTCGGCTTCGGCGGCGTAATCGATCGCCTTGCCATAGGCCCCGCACTTTCCGATGGCGAAGGCGCCCGCCGCATGCGCCGGCGCGCCGAACAGGACCATTGCCACGGTGGCCCCGCAAACAGCCCGCGACAGCGCCGTACGACAGCGCGCGGCAACGCCTCGTGACAACATCCCTACCCCCAAGATCCCCAGTGGCGGGATGCTAGATGGCGGACGTTTCCAACTGGTGAACGGATCGACCGGAGCGATCGCCTCGAAGCGATCAGTCCGCCGGCGCGATCAGTTCGGCGCGCGCGAGGGCAGGCGCGGCTGGGTCGGCGGCGCGGCGGTTGTTGCCGCGCGCTGCACCACGTCCAGCACCTGCGGCGTGTCGATGTCGAGGAAAGCGCCGTCGCCGTCCACCGGCACTTCCGTCACCGCCTCGCTGTGATGATCGACCAGATGGCGGCCGCCGATATCGCCGGACAGGCTCATCAACTCGCCGAAAAAGCGCCGCGACCACAGCACCGGATTGCCGCGCCGCCCGTCGCAGGTCGGCACCACGATCAGGCTGCCGCGCTCCGGCGAGAACGCGCCGATCAGCTTGTCGAGCAGCTTGGCGTCGATCAGCGGCATGTCGCCGAGGCAGATCATGGCGCCGGCGGCCTCGGTCGGCACCGCGCCGATCCCGGTTTTCACCGAACTGGCCAGACCGCTGGCGAAATCCGGATTGCGCGCGAAGCGGACGTCGAGACCTTGCAGCGCCTTTTCCACCTCCGCCGCCTGATGTCCGGTGACGACGATCACCGGCTTCGCCTGCGAGGCCAGCGCCTGCTCGACCACCATCCGCACCAGCGGCTTGCCGCCGAGTTCGGCCAGCATCTTGTTGGGGCCGCCCATCCGGGTGGAGCGGCCGGCGGCGAGCACCACCGCCGCCACGCCGGCGGCGGGCGCGGGCTCGGCCACGCGCGGCTGCGGCCGGGTGACGATTTCCATCAACAATCCTCCAACGCCGAAGCCGGTAATGTCGGCGCGCTTGACCGGCAGGGCGGCCAGCATCCGCATCAACACCCAGTCGAAACCGTTTTCCACCGGCGAGCGGGCGCAGCCCGGCGCGCCGATCACCGGCCGGCCGCCGGCGGTGCCGAGCAGCAGCAGGTTGCCCGGATCGACCGGCATGCCGAAATGATCGACGGTGCCGCCGTTGTCGACGATCGCCGCCGGGATGACATCGCGGCGGTCGGCGATGGCGGAGGCGCCGAACACGATCACCATCTCGACGTCACACGTGAGGACCTCGGCGATCGCCGCCGACAGCGCCGCCTGATCGTGCGGCACGCGCTTCTCCACGACGATTTTCGCGCCGGCCGGCGCGAGGCGCTCGGCGGTGACGCGCAAGGTCTTGTCGATCACCTTCGGCGCGAGGCCGGGCAGGATCGTCGACACCACGCCGACGCGCTTGACGACATAAGGCGCGACCCGCAGCGCGTCGCGACCCGCCGCCGCCACGGCGGCGTCGCGCAACCGGCCCTCGACACCGAACGGGATCAGCTTGACGGTGGCGATCATCTCGCCCTCGACCACCGGCTTGTAGGCCGACAGCGTCGCGAAGGTGATGGCCTCGTCGATGGTGTTGATGCGGTCGACCGCGTCGCGGTCCACCACCAGCACGCCGGCCCGGGTGGCGAACAGGTTGGCGCGGCCGGTGAAGGCGCGCTCGACCATGACGCCGTCGCCGGCGATGGCGCGGGCGACATCCTCGGCGGCAACGTCCTCGGAGACCTCGCCCTCCTCCAGCCGCACCACCACGATCTGCTCGACGCCGGCGGCCTTCAGCGCGTTGGCCTCGGCCTGGCCGACGGCGGTGCCCTTCTTCATCACCAGCGAGCCCTGGCGCAGGGTGTGCACCGTCACCCCGCCGATGGCCTCATCGGGCGTGACCGGTCCGAATTTCATGACGTCCCCTCTTTCGGCAGGCGCAGTTCGGCGGTGATCTGCGCCATGATCGACACCGCCACCTCTCCGGGCGAGACCGCCCCGATCGGCATCCCGATCGGCGCGTGAATCCGCGCCAGATCCGTCTCGCTCGCGCCCTTCGCCTTCAATCGCTCCAGACGCTTGGCGTGGGTTTTGCGCGAGCCCAGCGCGCCGATATAGAAGCAGTCGCGCTCAAAAGCGTGCAGCAGCGCCGGATCGTCGATCTTCGGATCATGGGTCACCGCGACGAAGGCGGTATAGTGATCGACGTTGAGCGGCGGCAGCGCCACGTCCGGCCATTCGGCGACGACGCGGACGTCGGGAAACCGTTCCGGGCTGGCGAAGGCGGTGCGCGGATCGACGATCGTCACGTCGTAGCCGAGCGACCGCGCCATCGGCGCCAGCGCCTGACTGATGTGCACCGCGCCGATCACCACCATGCGCGCCACCGGCGCGTAGACGTTGACGAACAGCTTTTTGCCGTCCGCCTCGATCATCGCGCTCTTGCCCATGCGCAACTGCTTGCGCAGCTCAGCCTCAAGCGGATCGCCGGCGAGATCGGCGGCCTTGACCATGCGCTGCTCGCCGCTGGCAATGTCGGTGACGACCAATGCCGGCCGCCGCGCTGCGCGTTCGACGTTGAGCTGCGTAAGCGTCTCGAAATTCACCTACGCCACCTTCTCGACGAATACGCGGATGGTGCCGCCGCAGGACAGGCCGACGTTGAACGCGGTCTCGTCGGCGACGCCGAATTCGAGCAGTTTCGGCTTTCCGCTTTCGATGATGTCGAGCGCCTCGGTCACCACCGCGCCCTCGACGCAGCCGCCCGACACCGAGCCGAGAAACGTGCCTTCGTCGTTGATGACCAGGTTGGAGCCGGCCGGCCGCGGCGCCGAGCCCCAGGTCTCGACCACGGTGGCGATCGCCACGCCATGGCCGGCCTTTTTCCAGGCCTCGGCGGCTCGCAGAATGTCTTCGTCGCGTTCAAGCATGAGTGCCTCCCGTCAAGCCGCCGGGCGGATCGCATCGCGCCGGTGCGGCGCGGGCGCTGCGGAGAGCGCGGCGATCAAGTCCTCGATGGAGGACAAATTATGCACCGGGCGGAATTCGTCAACATACGGCAGCATCATTTTGATGCCCTGCGCCTTGGCCTCGAAACCGCTGAAGCGCAGCAGCGGGTTGAGCCAGATCAGCCGGCGGCAGGAGCGATGCAGCCGGTCCATCTCGAACGCCAGGCGGTCGTCGGCCTCGCGCTCCAGCCCGTCGGAGATCAGCAGCACGATCGCGCCCTGCCCGAGCACCCGCCGTCCCCACAGCTTGTTGAAGGCTTGCAGCGAGGTGCCGATCCGTGTGCCGCCGGCCCAGTCCTCCACCGTGGACGAACAGCTCGCCAGCGCCTCGTCCGGATCGCGGGCGCGCAGCGCGCGGGTGACGTTGGTGAGCCGCGTGCCGAACAGGAACACCGAGACGCGCTTGCGCGCGTCGGTGATGGCGTGGAGGAAATGCAGGAACAGCCGGGTGTATTCGCTCATCGAGCCGGAAATATCGAGCAGCGCGACAATCGGCGCCGGCTTGTCGATGCGGCCGAGACGGCGCAGATCGACAATGTCGCCGCCGGTGCGCAGGCTGGCGCGGATGGTGCGGCGCAGGTCGAGCTTCAACCCGCGCGAATCCGGCGCGAACCGCCGCGTCCGCAACTCGGCCTGCGGCAGCCGCATCTTGGCGATGGCGCGGGTGACCTCGGCGATCTCCGCCGCGCTCATCTGTGCGAAATCCTTCTTTTGCAGGATTTCCTGATCCGACGGCGACAGCCGCAATTCCCGCGCCTCGGACGGCACCTGCTCGATCGTCTTGGTCTGCGACATCGCCTCCTGCACCCGGCGCGAGGCCGGTTTCGGCTTCGGCTTGGCGTGGTCGGGCAGCGGCACCGAGTCGAGCAGGTGCATCCACTCCTGCTCGGCGCGGAAGAACAGGTCGAAGGCTTGCGCGAAAATCAGCGCATGCTCGTGACGTTTGACGAACACCGCCTGCAATGTGGCGTAGACCTCGCCGCGATGGCCGATGTCGATCACGCGCAGGGCCTTGAGCGCGTCGATCACCGCGCCGGGCCCGACCGGAACGCCGGCGGCCCGCAACGCGCGGGCGAAGCCGACGACGTTATCGGCGATCTTTCCGGTGGCGGGCGATGGCGTTGTCATTGCGGCACCCTGTTCTCATCACGTCGAAGCGAGCGCGCTGCAGTCACTCGCCGTCATTGCGAGGAGCGAAGCGACGAAGCCATCCAGGACCACGAAGGAAGACTGGATGGCTTCGCTTCGCTCGCAATGACGGCGGACAGGAGATGACCTCCCATCGCTATATTCCATCTTATATATCGCTGGTGGCTTCCTTCAAAACCTTTTGCAGGGTGCCCCCCTGCATTTTCGCGATATCGTCCTGATATTTGAGCAGCGCGCCCAGGGTGTCGCCGACCACGTCCGGCGTCAGCGAGCGGGCGTCGAGCTGGGTCAGCGCGGTGGCCCAGTCGATGGTCTCGGCGACGCCCGGATTCTTGTAGAAATCCTGATCGCGCAGCGCCTGCACGAAGCGCACCACCTGCTCCGACAGTTTCGCGGAAATGCCCGGCACCCGCGACTTGACGATGGCCAGTTCGCGCTCGGCGGAGGGGTAATCGACCCAGTGATAAAGGCAGCGCCGCTTCAGCGCGTCGTGGATCTCGCGGGTGCGGTTCGAGGTGACGATGACGATCGGCGGCTGCGGCGCCTTGAAGGTGCCGAGTTCCGGGATGGTGATCTGAAAATCGCTGAGGATTTCCAGAAGATAGGCTTCGAACGCCTCGTCGGCGCGGTCGAGTTCATCGATCAGCAGCACCGGCGGGCCGGCGACGTCCGGCTCCAGCGCCCGCAGCAGCGGCCGCTTGATCAAATAGCGCTCGCTGAAAATGTCGCTTGAGAGTTGCTCGCGGTCGGAATCGCCGGCCGCTTCCGCAAGGCGAATGGCGATCATTTGCGCCGCGCTGTTCCACTCGTAGACGGCGGAGGCGATGTCGAGACCCTCGTAGCATTGCAGCCGGATCAAATTGCGTCCCAGCGTCGCCGCCAGCACCTTGGCGATCTCGGTCTTGCCGACGCCGGCCTCGCCTTCGAGGAACAGGGGCCGACCCAGCCGCAACGACAGATAGACCACGGTGGCGAGCGCGCGCTCGGCGAAATAGCCGTGGCTGTTCAGAAGCTGGAGCGTGGCGTCGACCGAGTCGGGCAGCTCCGGTGATTTACTCATCTTGAAGGCCAGTCTGGGCTCTTGCTGATTACGCCCGGTTGTTTGCGGCATCGACGGCACGGCGCGCCAGCACCCCGATCAAATGCGCGCGATAGTCCGCGCTGCCGTGCAGATCGCTGTTAAGCCCCTCAGCGGAAACCGGCAAGCCATCCAGCACTTTCGACGAAAAACGCTTCTTCAGGGCCTCCTCGAAGGCGGTCAGGCGGAACACGCCGTCGGCCCCCGCCCCGGTCACCGCCACCCGCACCTCGGACGGCATCCGGGCCACGAACACGCCGACCAGCGCGTAACGCGAGGCCTGGTTGCGGAATTTCTCATAGGCCGCCTTTTTCGGCAGCGGAAACAGCACGCGGGTGACGATCTCGTCGGCTTCCAGCGCGGTGGTGAACAGGCCCTGGAAGAAATCCTCGGCCTTGATCCGGCGCTTGTTGGTGACGATGGTGGCGCCCAGCGCCAGGCACGCCGCCGGATAGTCGGCGGTCGGGTCGTTATTGGCGAGGGAGCCGCCGATGGTGCCCTTGTGGCGCACCGCCGGATCGCCAATCACGCCGGCGAGTTCCGCCAGCGCGGGAATCGCCTCGCGCACGGTCGCCGAGTCCGCCACCTCGGCGTGGGTGGTGGTGGCGCCGATCGCAAGCGCGCGGCCTTTCATCTCGATGCCGCTCAGGCCGTCGATGCGGGTCAGGTCGATCAGATGCGGCGGCGCGGCGAGGCGCTGCTTCATCACCGGCACCAGGGTATGGCCGCCGGCGATCAGTTTGGCGTCCTCGTTCTTGGCCAGCAGGTTGGCGGCCTGCCGCACCGTGGTCGGCCGATGGTATTTGAATTCGTACATTCGTGAGGTCCTGAAACGTGATGCGGTTAGGCGAGATCGGACTTCGCCATCGCCCGGGCGCCGGCGGCGATCGACAACACGATGTTTTGATAGCCGGTGCAGCGGCACAGATTGCCTTCGAGTTCCTCGCGGATGGTGTGGTCGTCGAGATCGTGGCCCTTGCGGTGCACCATATCGACCGCGGTCATGATCATGCCCGGGGTGCAGAAACCGCATTGCAGGCCGTGATGCTCGCGGAACGCCTCCTGCATCGGATGCAGCGGCGCGCCCTCGGCCGCCAGCCCCTCGATAGTGGTGACGCTGCCGCCGTCCGCCATCACCGCCAGCGTGGTGCAGGATTTCACCGCCTTGCCGTCGAGATGCACGACGCAGGCGCCGCATTGCGAGGTGTCGCAACCGACGTGGGTGCCGGTCAACCGCAGGTGTTCGCGAAGGAATTGCACCAGCAGGGTGCGCGGATCGATGGTCGCGGTGACGGGATTGCCGTTAACGACGAGAGAAATCTTGGCCATATGCGCTCTCTGCCCGCGCGCATGACGTGCGGCGCGGTTCTTTGAAATCATTCCAATCGCATATTATGGCCCATCGGCCGCTTGGGCAACCTCGCCCGCGCGGCCAGCGACGACCGGGGAGAATTCACAGGCCCGGCCGACTCGATCCTGCCTCACCCCTCCACGGCGCGGGCGAAGCCGGCGAAAAACTCGTCCGCCAGCTTCTTCGCGGTGCCGTTGATCAGGCGCTGGCCGAGTTGCGCCAGCTTGCCACCGATCTGGGCCTCGACATTGTAGCTGAGCAGCGTGCCGCCGTCCTTGTCGGCGAGGCCGACGGTGGCCCCGCCCTTGGCGAAGCCGGCGATGCCGCCCTCGCCCTCGCCGGAAATCCGGTAGCCGTTCGGCGGGTCGAGATCGCTGAGCGTGACCTTGCCCTTGAAGCGCGCCGACACCGGGCCGACCTTGATCTTGGCCACCGCCCGAAACCCGTTGTCCTCGGTGCGTTCCAGCTCCTCGCAGCCGGGAATGCAGGATTTCAGCACCTCGGGATCATTGAGCTTCTCCCACACGGCTTCGCGCGGCGCGGCGAGCTGGACTTCGCCATTCATCGTCATGGCCATGGGCACACTCCCTTGATCGTCATCGCCGGCGCTGGCGGCGGCATATCGCGAAACCTGTCCTGCTCAACTAACGCGACTCTCCGACAAATAAAAGAGGACCCTGGCATTCGGCTGAAGGATTGGCACGGAGCCCCGTGAGCGAATAAGGTCCCACGACATGAGCACGTCCCTGTCCCCCCTGCTGGCGCCGATGCTGTCCGGCGCCGCGATGCGCGCGGTCTGCGACGATGGCGCCTTCCTCCAGCACATGCTGGATGTCGAGGCCGCGCTGGCCCGCGCCGAGGCCGCGACGGGGGTGATTCCGAAGGCCGCCGCCGGGCCGATCGCGGCCGCCTGCCACGCCGACCGATTCGATATCGCCGCGCTGGCCGAGGCGGCGACCCGCGCCGGCAACCTCGCCATCCCGCTGGTCAAGGCGCTGACCGCCGAGGTCGCGACGATCGATGCGGAGGCGGCGCGCTACGTCCATTGGGGCGCGACCAGCCAGGACATCATCGACACCGCCACCATGCTGACGCTGCGCGCCGGCCTCGACGCGCTCCTGACCGACCTCGACCGCGCCATCGCCGGCTTCGCCCGGCTCGCGGCGACGCACCGCGACACCGCCACGGTGGCGCGCACCTGGTTGCAGCACGCGCTGCCGATGCCGTTCGGCCTCAAGCTCGCGGGCTACGCCGCCGCGCTGCACCGTTCGCGCGTCCGGCTCGCGGCATTGCGCGAGAACGCCCTGGCGCTGCAATTCGGCGGCGCGGCCGGCACGCTGGCGGCGCTGGGCGACAAGGGCATGGCGGTGTCGGAAGCGCTCGCACGCGAATTGCAATTGCCGCTGCCCGACGCGCCATGGCACACCCACCGCGACCGCATCGCGGAAGCCGCCGCCGTCCTGGCGATCCTCGCCGGCACCTGCGGCAAGATCGCCCGCGACGTCTCGCTGTTGATGCAGACCGACGTCGGCGAAGCCTTTGAGCCCGCCGGCGAAGGTCGCGGCGGCTCCTCGACCATGCCGCACAAGCGCAACCCGGTGGCCGCCGCCGCGGCGCTCGCCGCCGCCGCCATGGCGCCGAACCTCGCCGCGACGATTTTCGCAGCCCAAGTGCAGGAGCACGAGCGCAGCGCCGGGCCGTGGCACGCCGAATGGCCAACGCTGCCGACGCTGCTGCTGGTCACCTCCGGCGCGCTCGGCGCCATCGTCGACATCGCCGAGGGGCTTGAGGTCGACGCCGAGCGCATGCGCGCCAATCTCGACACCACCCACGGCCTGATCATGGCCGAAGCGGTGACAATGGCGCTGGCGGACAAAATCGGCAAGGCCGACGCACATCACCTCGTCGAGGCCGCGTCGCGCGAGGCGGTCAAGTCGAAACGCCATCTGCGCGACGTGCTCGCCGACGATCCGCGCGTCACCGCGCATCTCGACGCCGCGCGGCTCGAAAAACTGTTCGACCCCTTGGCGTATCAGGGCGCATCGCAACAACTGATCGACCGGCTGCTGATGTCGTTAAACACAACCTAACCGCCGTCATTGCGAGCACTCGGATCGGCCTTTCACGCCGTCCGAGCACAGGCTCCGCGAAGCAATCCAGAAAGTTACAAGCAAGAACTGGATTGCTTCGTCGGCTTCGTCTCATCGCAATGACGGCAAACGAAGGAGGACTTAATCCCATGCCCACCATCAACGCCGACGACGGCTGCCCGCTCAACGTCGCGGTGGACGGCCGCGACGACGGCCCCACGCTGATGCTGTCGAACTCGCTCGGCTGCACCATGGCGATGTGGGAGCCGCAACTCGGCGCGCTCGCCCAGCAGTTCCGCGTCATCCGCTACGACCGTCGCGGTCACGGCCAGTCCGGCGTGCCGGCGGGGCCGTATTCGATGGAACGGTTCGGCCGCGACGTACTGGCAATCCTCGACGCGCTCAATATCCGCAAGGCGCACTGGTGCGGGCTGTCGATGGGCGGCATGGTCGGGCAATGGCTCGGCGCCAACGCGCCCGAGCGCTTCGACCGCATGATCCTGTGCAACACCAGTTGTTACTATCCGGACCCGACCAATTGGGACAACCGCATCAAGGCCGTGAAGGACGGCGGCATCGCGGCGGTGGCGGACGCGGTGATCGGCAGCTGGCTGACGGCGGATTTTCGCGAACGCGAGCCGGCCGTGACCGCGCGCATGAAAGCGATGCTGCTCGCCGCGCCGCAAGCCGGCTACCTCGCCTGCTGCGAGGCGCTGCGCACGCTCGACCAGCGCGACCTCTTGCCGCGCATCCCGCGCCCGACGCTGGTGATCGCCGGACGGCACGACGCCGCGACGCCGCTCGCGGCGGGCGAATATATCCGCGACCACATTCCCGGCGCCGCCATGACCGTCCTCGACGCCGCGCACATTTCCAACGTCGAGCAGCCGCAGGCGTTCACAGAGGCGGTGACCGGCTTCCTGACGCAAAAATAGTTCTCTCGGTCATTGATAACCCTCTTCGTCATTGCGAGCGAAGCGAAGCAATCCAGAAGGCAGCAACGCAAGAACTGGATTGCTTCGTCGCTTCGCTCCTCGCAGCAATGGCGTTCCTTGAAACTGACTAGCGAGAAACAACCATGGACGACCAACAACGCCGCGACGATGGCACGACAATGCGCCGCAAGGTGCTGGGGGACGCCTGGGTCGACAGATCGGTCAACAACAAAAACGCCTTCAACGCCGAGTTCCTCGACCTCATCACCCGCCACGCCTGGGGTGAGATCTGGACCCGGCCGCACTTCGACGAGCGCACCCGCCGCGTGCTGGTGATCGGCACCCTGGTGGCGCTGGGGCAATGGGACGAATTCCGCCTGCATGTGCGCGCCGCGCTGGCCGAAGGCGGCTTCACGCCGGACGACATCAAGGAAATCGTGTTGCAGCAGGCGATCTATTGCGGCGTTCCCGCCGCCAACCACGCGATCAAGGAGGCCGGCGCGGTGGTTCAGGAGTTGGGATTGCTCAAGACGTAAGTCGCCGCCTCGGTGTCGGCCGCCGCCGTCGCGGCCGGCGGCTGATCGACCAGCATCAGGATGGCGGTGCCGAGCAGCAGCATGAGTTCCGTGGCGTGCAGCCGCAGCGCCGCCGCCTCATGGACCTGGGTTGCGAACATCATGCCGGCGAAGCTGATGACGCAGCCGAGCCCGAGCGCAATGCCGAGCGCCTCGTCGCCGCCGCGCCCGAGGCGAACCGCGCGGCGCAGCATCAGCGCCGCGAACAGCAGAAAGAACGCCACCACCGTCAGCTTGCCGAGCGCCAACAGCCAGGCGACGCGCACCATGGTCAGCGCGGGAACTTGCAGATGCTCGCTGACGAAAACCGCGACCGCGACATTGGGGCGCTCGAACAGCCCGTGGATCGGCGACAGCACGATGCGCCACGCCGCCAGCGTCCACACCGGCACGAAATAGCCGGCGAGCAGAAAGCCGCTGAACGTGCTCAACCGCCAGTTCGCTCGCCGTGCCGCCTGGGTCCAGTTCGTGCGCATCGGGCTCCACCTGCCGCGCGCCGCCAAACCGCCCGGACGCGCCGCCAGCGACCAAAGCCCCGCCGCCGCGCGGCCGCAATTGAAACCCTTTGTTAACCCTAATCGCCCTGTGGACAAACGCCGGCCCGCCCCGCCCGGGCCGCGGGCGGTCGCCCCGCCCGGCCGTTGCCGTGGCAAAACCCCGCTGTTAAGACGGAGGGGGAGGAGTCGGGGGACGATGGATTATTTCTTCCAGCAGCTCATCAACGGCCTGGTGCTGGGCTCGATCTACGGGCTGATCGCCATCGGCTACACCATGGTCTATGGCATTGTCGGCATGATCAATTTCGCCCATGGCGACATCTTCATGATCGGCGGATTCATCGCCCTGATCACCTTCCTGATCCTGGTGTCGATCGGGCTGACCATGGTGCCGGTGATCCTGCTCCTGGTGCTCCTGGTGGCGATGGCGGTGACCGCGCTCTACGGCTGGACGGTGGAGCGCATCGCCTACCGACCTTTAAGGCATTCGTTCCGCCTCGCGCCGATGCTGTCGGCCATCGGCATGTCGTTCGTGCTGTCGAATTTCGCGCAAGTGTCGCAAGGCGCGCGCGTAAAGCCGGTTCCGCCGATCATCACCGGCGGCACCACGCTGCACGACTCCGGCAATTTCGCGGTGCAGCTGTCCAACGTGCAGATCGTCGTCGTCGCCACCACCATCGTGCTGCTGGCGGTGTTCAGCTACATCGTCGCGCGCACCCGCTTCGGCCGCGACATGCGCGCCTGCGAGCAGGACCAGACCATGGCGGCGCTGCTCGGCGTCGATGTCGACCGCACCATTTCGATGACCTTCGTGATCGGGGCCGCGCTCGCCGCCGTCGCCGGCATGATGTACCTGCTCTATTACGGCCTGGTGGATTTCTTCATGGGTTTCATCGCCGGCATCAAGGCGTTCACCGCCGCTGTGCTCGGCGGCATCGGCTCGCTGCCCGGCGCGATGCTGGGCGGCCTCGCCATCGGCCTGATCGAGACCTTCTGGTCGGCCTATTTCTCGGTCGAATACAAGGACGTCGCGGCGTTCTCGATCCTCATCATCGTGCTGATCTTCATGCCCACCGGCCTGCTCGGCCGCCCCGAAGTCGAAAAAGTCTGACGGATGGCCGCACCCGCCCTCCATCCGGCGACCGCCGCGCCCACCGCCGGCTTCGGCTTCATCCTGAAGAAGGCCGTGCTGAGCGCGCTGGTGGCGCTGGGGCTGTTCGCGCTGATGATCGGCATCCGCACCGAGGCCGGCCCCTCCGGGCAGTTGATCTACTGGACCCGTTTTGGCGAACTCGCGGCCGTCGTCGGCGCGGTGTTTGTCGGCTCCATCGTCATCGAGCTCTTGCGGCGCTGGATCGGCCCGGTCGGCGCCTTCGAGCCGCCGGCGGCGGTGCGCGCCGGCCTCGCACGGCTCGGCCGCCTGCTGGCGCCGGCGCTGTTGGTCTTCGCGCTGCTGGTGCCGGTGATATTCTACAATCAGCGCTATTTGCTCGACCTCGGCATTCTGGTGCTGACCTATGTGATGCTGGGCTGGGGCCTCAACATCGTGGTCGGCCTCGCCGGCCTGCTCGATCTCGGCTACGTCGCGTTCTATGCGGTCGGCGCCTATTCCTATGCGCTGCTGGCGCAGAGCCCGCTGCCGCTGCCGCATCTCGTCGAAGGCTTCCCCTATGTCGCCTTCAGCATGGAGCAGCTCGGCCCATGGGCGTTCTGGGTGCTGCTGCCGGTGTCCGGGCTGCTCGCGGCATTGTGGGGCGTCATTCTCGGCTTTCCGGTGCTGCGGCTGCGCGGCGACTATCTCGCCATCGTCACGCTGGCGTTCGGCGAGATCATCCGCCTCGTCATTCTCAACTGGCAGGACCTGACCGGCGGCCCCAACGGCATCAGCGGCATCCCGCGTCCCACCGTGTTCGGCATTCCGCTGACGCCGGGCGAACACGGGTTCGCGGCGATGATCGGCGTGCCGTTCTCGCCGACCCATCGCCTCGTGTTCCTGTTCTACCTGATCCTGGCGCTGGCGCTGCTCACCAACTGGGTCACCATCCGCCTGCGCGCCCTGCCGATCGGCCGCGCCTGGGAGGCGATGCGCGAGGACGAGGTCGCCTGCCGCGCGCTCGGCATCAACATCACCACGACAAAACTGTCGGCCTTCGCCATCGGCGCCATGTTCGGCGGCTTCGCCGGCGCCTTCTTCGCCACCCGTCAGGGTTTCATCAGCCCGGAGTCGTTCACCTTCCAGGAGTCGGCGCTGGTGCTGGCGATCGTCGTGCTGGGCGGCATGGGCTCGCAGCTCGGCGTGGCGCTGGCCGCTCTCGCCATGATCGGCGGGTTCGAATTGTTCCGCGGCCTCGACCAGTTCCGCATGCTGGTGTTCGGCGGCGTCATGGTGCTGTTGATGATCTGGCGGCCGCGCGGCCTGGTCGGCCATCGCGCTCCCACCGTGTTCCTGCGGGAGCGCACCGAGATATCGGCGGCGCTGGTGAAGGAAGGCCACGGATGACAGCGCCCGCGCCGATTCTCGCCATCGACCGCCTGACGATGCGCTTCGGCGGCATCGTCGCCGTCAACGAATTGTCGTTCACGGCGCAACGCCGCCAGATCACCGCGCTGATCGGGCCGAACGGCGCCGGCAAGACCACGGTGTTCAACTGCATCACCGGCTTCTACCGGCCGAGCGGCGGCGCCATGACGCTGGTCCACGACGACGGCGCGGCGTTCCGGCTCGACCGGCTGCACGATTTCCGCATCTGCAAATACGCCAAGGTGGCGCGCACCTTCCAGAACATCCGGCTGTTCCCCGGCATGACGGCGCTGGAAAACCTGATGGTGGCGCAGCACAACAGCCTGATGCGCGCCTCCGGCTTCAGCCTGCTCGGCCTCCTCAGTGCGCCGTCGTTCCGCGCCGCCGAGCGGCAGGCGATCGACTTCGCCCGCCACTGGCTGGAGCGCATCGGCCTCACCGACCGCGCCGACGACGCCGCCGGCAACCTGCCCTACGGCGACCAGCGGCGGCTGGAAATTGCCCGCGCGATGTGCGCGCGGCCGGCGCTGCTGTGCCTCGACGAGCCGGCGGCCGGCCTCAACGCCAACGAGAGCGCGGCGCTGAGCGAGCTGTTGCTGTCGATCCGCGACGATGTCGGCACATCGATCCTCCTGATCGAGCACGACATGAGCGTGGTGATGGAGATCTCCGACCACATCGTGGTGCTCGACCACGGCGTCAAGATCGCCGACGGCGCGCCGCGCGCGGTGCGCGACGACCCGAAGGTGGTGGCCGCCTATCTCGGCGCCGACGAGGAAGACGCCGCCCAAGTGATGGAGCAAGCGACGGAGGGCGGCGCATGAGCGCCGCATCCCCTCTCCTCGCCATTCGCGGCCTGCGCGCCGCCTATGGCAAGATCGAGGCGCTGAAGGGCGTCGACCTCGACATTCAGGCCGGCGAGATCGTGGCGCTGATCGGCGCCAACGGGGCCGGCAAATCCACCCTGATGATGTCGATCTTTGGCCGCCCGCGCGCCCGCGCCGGCAACATCCTGTTCGACGGCCGCGATATCACCGCGCTGCCGGCGCACGAGGTGGCGCGGCTGCGCATCGCGCAATCGCCGGAGGGGCGGCGCATCTTCCCGCGCATGAGCGTGGCGGAAAACCTGCAAATGGGCGCCGACGCCACCCCCGGCAGCGACGCCGAGCGCGCGGCCAGCCTCAAGCGGGTGCTGACCCTGTTCCCGCGCCTCGGGGAGCGCATGACGCAGCGCGGCGGCACGCTGTCCGGCGGCGAGCAGCAGATGCTGGCGATCGGCCGCGCCCTGATGAGCCGCCCGCGCCTGTTGCTGCTGGATGAGCCCTCGCTCGGCCTCGCGCCGCTGATCACCCGGCAGATTTTCGCGGCGATCCGCGCGCTCAACCGCGAGGACGGCCTCACCGTGCTGATCGTCGAGCAGAACGCCAACCACGCGCTGCGGCTGGCCCATCGCGGTTATGTGATGGTCAACGGCCTGATCACCATGAGCGGCGGCGGCATGGAACTGTTGCAACGCCCGGAAATCCGCGCCGCCTATCTCGAAGGCGGCCGGCACGCCTGAGGCGGCGACCAAGTGCCGCGCCCCGCCGCCGGCGAGGCGGGCGAAATTTACCCATGACACCGGCGGCAAATCATCGGACAATGCGGCGGAATCGGCACAGACCGGACGCAACCCGACACCCCTCCGCGAGGACCACCCGCATGAAATCATTGAAGCTGATCGGCAAGGTTCTGGGCGTGGCTTTTGGCGCCTCGCTGGCGCTCTCGACCCCGACCTTCGCCCAGGACATCACCATCGCCGTGGCCGGCCCGATGACCGGCAGCGAGTCCGCCTTCGGCCGCCAGTTGCAGAACGGCGCCGAGCAGTTCGTCGCCGACGCCAACGCCGCCGGCGGCGTGCTCGGCAAGAAGCTGAAGCTGTTCGTCGGCGACGACGCCTGCGATCCGAAGCAGGCGCGCTCCGTCGCCGAGAAGATCGGCAGCGCCGGCATCCCGTTCGTCGCCGGACACTTCTGCTCGTCGTCGTCGATCCCGGCCTCGGAAGCCTATGCCGACAGCAACGTGTTGCAGATCACCCCGGCCTCGACCAATCCGCTGTTCACCGAGCGCAAGCTCAAGAACGTGCTGCGCATCTGCGGCCGCGACGATCAGCAGGGCGTGGTCGCCGCGCAGTACATCGCCAAGCACTTCGCCGGCAAGAACGTCGCGATCCTCAACGACAAGACCACCTACGGCAAGGGTCTCGCCGACGAAACCAAGAAGGCGCTCAACAAGGCCGGCTTCCAGGAGAAGATGTTCGAGTCCTACAACAAGGACGACAAGGATTTTAACTCCATCGTGTCGCGGCTCAAGCGCGACAACATCGACCTCGTCTATATCGGCGGCTATCACCAGCAGGCCGGCCTGATCCTGCGTCAGATGCGCGATCAGGGCCTCAAGACGGTGATGATGTCGGGCGACTCGATGAACGACAAGGAATTCGCCTCGATCACCGGCCCGCAGGCGGCGGGCACGCTGTTCACCTTCGGCCCCGACCCGCGCAACAAGCCGACCGCGAAAGCCATCGTCGAGGAATTCAAGAAGAAGGGCATCGATCCGGAGGGCTACACGCTCTACACCTACGCCGCGATGCAGGTGTGGACCGAGGCCGTCAAGAAGGCCGGCACCACCGATCCGGAGAAGGTGATGAAGGTCATCAAGGCCGGCGAATGGGACACCGTGCTCGGCAAGCTCGCCTTCGACGAAAAGGGCGACATCAAGGTGATCGATTACGTCGTCTATAAATGGGACGATAAGGGCAATTATGCCGAGATCGATTCCGGCAAGGGCACCTGACAAGGCCGCCCGCCCCCGATCGACCTCGGCGTCGTTGCAAATCCGTCCGGAAAACGAAATACCGGTCAGGTTCTAGAGCAGTTTCGTTAAAACGGAATCGTCATGCGCGGGCTTGACCCGTGCATCCATCAAAAAGAAGAGTCGTTTCAGGTGGATGGATTGCCGGGTCAAGCCCGGCAATGACGGTTTCGCTTCC
>JBDHSX010000080.1:0-16452 GCA_039808365.1 Xanthobacteraceae bacterium
AGCGAAATCCGGCTTTCAAGCTCGGTGAGCTTGAACAGCGATTCCATCAGCAGTTCCGGATCGACGTTGCGTGACTTCGGCTCGATGACGATGCGGATGTCTTCCGCCGACTCGTCGCGGATGTCGCCGAGCAGCGGCAGCTTCTTGTCGTTGAGCAGTTCGGCGATCTTCTCGATCAGCCGCGACTTCTGCACCAGCCACGGAATCTCGGTGACGACCACGACCCAGGTGCCGCGCGCGCCCTCCTCCTGATGCCACTTGGCGCGGGTGCGGAACGCGCCGCGACCGGTGGCATAGGCTTCCGCGATGCTTTCCTTGGAATCGATGATGACGCCACCGGTCGGAAAGTCCGGCCCCTTCACCCATTTCAACAGCGCCCGCGACTTGGCGTCGGGCTTGTCGATCAGATGCAGCGCGGCGTCGCACAGTTCAGCCGCGTTGTGCGGCGGGATGGCGGTCGCCATGCCGACAGCAATGCCCTGCGCGCCGTTGGCGAGCAGGTTCGGAAAGCCGCCGGGCAGCACCACCGGCTCCTTGGATTGTCCGTCGTAATTGGCGCGAAACTCGACGCCGTCCTCGTCGATGCCGTCGAGCAACAGCCGCGCCACGTCGGTCATGCGCGCTTCGGTGTAGCGATAGGCCGCCGGATTGTCGCCGTCGATGTTGCCGAAATTGCCCTGCCCGTCGACCAGCGGATAGCGCGATGAAAAATCCTGCGCCAGCCGCACCATGGCGTCATAGATCGCCTGGTCGCCGTGCGGATGGAACGAGCCCATCACGTCGCCGACGATTTTCGCGGACTTCTTGAACGGCGCGCCGGGGTCGAGGCGCAACAGCCGCATGCCGTAGAGGATGCGGCGATGGACCGGCTTCAACCCGTCGCGCGCGTCGGGCAAGGCCCGATGCATGATGGTCGACAGCGCATAGGCGAGATACCGCTCCTCAAGGGCGGTGCGCAGCGCGACATCCTCGATGTCGGCGGGTTCCGGTGGAATCAATCGTTTTCCCATGGCGACGGGTTACCGCCTGCGGCGGCGCCCGGCAAGGCGCGAATCAGCCCTGCACGGCCGGTTCCGGCCCAACCTGTCGCGCTTGATGCCGGGCCACGGCGGCAATGAAGCCGGCGCGGGCGTCGGAATGGCCGAGCCCGCGCGGTTCCAGCACATGGCGCAGCAGGAACCGTCCGGTCAGTTCAAAACCGTCCTGAAGGTCCTGGTCGGACCAGCCGCCGTCCCAGCCATCCGCCTCGCGCAGGAATGGCGGCAGCCGCAACAGCCGATCGCGCCACGGCTCCCCCGCCTGCCGCGACACCGCGCCGCCGGACTTCGGCGACACGTAGATCAGATCGGTGGTGGTTCCGGTCGCCGCGCAACTGGACAGATCGAGCCCGAAGCCGAGTTCGGCCAGCATCGCCAGTTCGAACCGCACCAGATGGACAGCGGCCTCGCCGGCGTCGGCGAAGTCGTCCAGCGTCATTTCCAGCCGGTCGTAAATATCCTCGTGCGGCGCGCGTTCCGGCAGCAGGCGGGCCAGCGCGGCGAGATGAGTGACGCCGTAGACCGCATGCGACGCCGCCAGCACCGTGGCGGCGCGGCTCCGCGTCACCTCGATCTGATAGGCGCCGAGATGCTCGTCGAGCCGCGCGCGCCAGACCGCATGAACCGTATTGCCGGGTTGCAGCACCGGCCGCAGCCGCGCGCCCGCGCCGCCGCGCACCAGGCCGAGGTGACGGCCATGGTCGCGCGTCAGGAGTTCCGCGATGGCGCTGGATTCACCATGCCGCCGCACGCCCAGCACGATTCCCTGGTCGGTCCATTCCATGAATCGCGAGAGTACCGTATTCAGCTGGTTTTTTCGAACCAGTCCTTGGCATCGCCGGTGAATGAATAATACAGTCCCGCCGCCGTCATCGCCGTCGAGATCAGCTCAAACAGCGTTTCGAACTGCATACCATCATAGGATAGTTCGCCGATCAGCGAGAGCATAGACAATCCCAGCGCCGCGACCAGAACCCAGCGCGCCCAGTTTGTCCGGTGCCGCGCCGCCAGTCCCACCAGAAAGACGAACAGCAGGATGAGAACCGCATTCGCCAAGTAGGCGACCGAGACGGCCGCCTCGCTCATGTCGTCCGGCATGGTCCGAAACAACGCCGTCAACGTATCGAGCAGCAACGAGGCATAGAGCAACACCTCGAAGCGCCGGATATTTCGCGGGACTGATTGGTTCGCCGGGGTCATTCTTTCGGAAAATCCAGGCCCATTTCGCGATAGCGTTCGGGATCGTCGCCCCAGCCGTCGCGCACCTTCACGAACAGGAACAGATGCACCGGCTGACCGACGATCTCGGCGATCTCCTTGCGCGACTGCTCGCCGATCGACTTGATGGTCGCGCCGCCCTTGCCCAGCACGATCTTGCGCTGGCTGTCGCGCTCGACATAGATCGTCTGCTCGATCCGGATCGAACGATCCTTGCGCTCGGTCCAACTGTCGGTTTCCACCGTGGACTGGTACGGCAGTTCCTGATGCAGGTGGCGGTAGATCTTCTCGCGGGTGATCTCGGCCGCGAGATAGCGCAGCGGCGCGTCCGACATCTGGTCTTCGGGATAGTGGAACGGCCCTTCCGGCACCTTGGCCGCGAGCGCCCGGCGCAGATCGTCGACACCGTCGCCGGACAGCGCCGCCACCATGAAGGTGTCGGTGAAGGACAGGCGCGCATTGGCGGCCTGCGCCAGCGCCAGCAGTTTTTCGCGCGGCACCAGGTCGATCTTGTTGATCACCAGGATCTTGGGATGCGCGACCGTTTCCAACTTGGAGAGAATGGCGTCGGCCTCCGCGTCGATGCCGGCGCGCGCGTCGAGCAGCACGCAGACGAGGTCGGCGTCGTGCGCCCCGCTCCACGCCGTCGACACCATGGCGCGGTCAAGCCGCCGCTTCGGCGCGAAGATGCCCGGCGTATCGACCAGAATGATCTGCGAGCGATCCTCGATGACGATGCCCCGGATCAGGGCGCGCGTGGTCTGCACCTTGCGCGAGACGATGGTGACCTTGGAGCCGACCAGCGCGTTGACTAGCGTCGACTTGCCGACATTGGGCGCGCCGATCAGCGCGACGAAACCGCAGCGCGTCGGCGACTGGAGCACGCTGTCCGCCGCCACACTATCCGCCGCCATGACCGCTCCCCTTGACGTCCTCGCTTACCAGCATGGCGGAGGCCGCCGCCTTCTCGGCCGCGCGCTTGCTGCCGCCAAGGCCTTCCGCCGAAGCGAGGCCCGGCAGATCGACGGCGACGCGGAATTGCGGATCGTGATGCGGGCCGGTGCGCTCGACCTCGCGATAGACCGGCACCGGCAGGCCCTTGGCCTGCGCCCACTCCTGCAACACCGTCTTGGGATCGCGCAGCGGGCGCTGCGGCTTGCGCATCCGTTCCAGCCAGTTGGCCTCGACGAACCGCACCGCCGCAGCATAGCCGCCATCGAGGAAGATCGCGCCGATCACGGCTTCGCAGATATCGCCCAGCACTGATTTGCGCAAGCGCGCGCCGGCCCCGGCGCCGACCGCGCCGAGCTTGATCGCATCCTGAAACCCCAGCGAGCGGGCGACATCGACGCAGGTCTCCCGGCGCACCAGGTCCGCCAGCCGCTTCGAGAGTTCGCCCTCGTCCGCCTTGGGAAAGGCGCGATACAGCATGTCGGAGACGATCAGCCCAAGCACGTGATCGCCGAGAAACTCCAGCCGCTGATAGCTGTCGGTGCGGTTGCGCGCCGCTTTCAGCGCCGAGACATGGGTAAAGGCGGTGACGAGCAGCGAGGGATCGCAGAACGAATAGCCGATGCGCTCCTCGATCGCCGCCATGGCGGCCTTGGCGGCCGCCTTGCCGCGCGGCTTTCGGACCCGCGCGGCGCCGGCTTCGGCCTCGGGCGCCGGATTCGCCGCGTCAGTTCGCGGGACGATCTCGATATCGGCCGTGTCGCCGCTCATCGCACGATGGAGAACAGGCGATTCCACCGCACCGCGGTCGGCCATCGCCAGATTTGCCACGCCTGTTCGCCCTCGGCGATAGAGAAGAAAATCATCTGGGCGCGGCCGATAATGTTCTCCAGCGGCACGTAGCCGACCGCCGAAAGCACGCGGCTGTCGGTGGAGTTGTCGCGGTTGTCGCCCATCATGAAGAAGTGCCCGGCCGGCACCGTGTAGACACTGGTATTGTCGTAAAAGCCGTTATCGACACAATCGAGGGTCTTGTAGGTGACGCCGTTCGGCAAGGTTTCCTGCCATTGCTTAACGCGCGCCGTCGCGCCGGAGCCGCAAGGATCCTCGCCGACGAAATCCGGCAGCCGTTCCCGCTTGACCGCGACGTCGTTGATATACAACAGCCCGTCCCGCACCTGAATGCGATCGCCCGGCAAGCCGATCACGCGCTTGATGTAATCGACGGTGTCGTCCTTCGGCAGCCGGAACACGACGATGTCGCCGCGCGCCGGATCCGAGCCGAAGATGCGGCCGGAAAACAGCGGCGGCGAGAACGGGATCGAATAATGGCTGTAACCGTAGGAATATTTGGAGACGAACAGGTAATCGCCGACCAGAAGCGTCGCCTTCATCGAGCCTGACGGAATATTGAAGGGCTGAAACAGAAAGGTGCGGATCACCAGCGCGATGATCAGCGCATGAATGACGACCCGGACGGTCTCGCCGAAACCGCTTTCCTTCTTGGTGCTTGAAGTCACGCTCATCGCTTTCTCAATTCTCTCGCCACGCACGACGATGAGCAGTTGTCTGGCGTAGCGAAGGCCGCGCCCGAACCCGGCTCGATTTTGAACGCCTGAACCGCCCTGCACCACCGCGCCGGTGGTCATCCCACAGGGTCGATCCGCCACGAAGCACCCCGGCGGGTTTTAGACCGTTGTTCGCCGCCGCGCAATCAACCGTCGCCGCGAAACTTCACAATCCATTGATATATCTAACCTTTAATTCGACGCCGCGGTTCAGGCCGGGGCCGTCAACCGATTCGCTGTTGCGCCGAGATGACGATGAAAGCCTGCGCCAGCGGCCAATCGTCGGTGATGCTGAGATCGATCCGCGCCTCGAAGCCCTCGGGGGTGAGAACGAGCAGCCGCGCCCGCGCGCCGCCGGTCAGTTCCATGGTCGGCCGGCCGCCCGGCAGGTTGACCACCCCCATATCGCGCCACCAGACGCCGCGACGAATCCCGGTGCCCAGCGCCTTGGAGCACGCCTCCTTGGCGGCGAACCGCTTGGCATAGGTCGCCACCACCAGCTTCTCGCTCTTGGCACGGCGCTCGGCCTTGGCGCGCTCGGCCTCGGTGAAGATGCGGTTGAGAAAACGCTCACCGTGGCGCTCGATCACCCCGGCGACCCGCCGGATGTCGATGAGGTCGGAGCCGATGCCGATAATCATGGGCAGTTCCTGTCGACGGCGGCGCGGCCGCGTGCCATGGCGGCGCGCATCCGTCGCACTGTTTCGGGAAGGCCGACGAACAGCGCTTCCCCGATCATGAAGTAACCGATGTTCAATTCCCTGACCTGCGGCACCGCGGCAATCGTCTCGGCGGTGGCGTAGTCAAGTCCGTGACCGGCGTGGACCTCAAGCCCGGCGTCGCCCGCGAGTTTCGCTCCGGTCACGATGCGTTGCCACTCGCGCTCCGCCTTGGCGGTGTCGCCCTCAGTCACGGCGTCGCACCACGCGCCGGTGTGGATTTCGATCACAGGCGCTTGCAGCGCCGCCGCCATCTCGATCTGCGCCGGATCGGCGTCGATGAACAGCGAGGTGCGGATGCCGGCGTCGTTGAAGCGCGCGATGGCCGGCGCGAGCGCGGCGCGCTGGCCTACGACATCGAGCCCGCCCTCGGTGGTCAATTCCATGCGCCGCTCGGGCACCAGACAAACGGCGTGCGGGCGGGTGGCGAGCGCGATGCGCTGCATCTCCTCGGTCGCGGCCATCTCAAAATTGAGTGGCTTGGAAATCTCCGCCTTCAGCCGCGCCATGTCGTCGTCGCGGATGTGGCGGCGGTCCTCCCGCAGATGGGCGGTGATGCCGTCGGCGCCGGCCTCGATCGCGGCCATTGCGGCGCGCACCGGATCGGGCCGCACGCCGCCGCGCGCGTTGCGCAAGGTGGCGACATGATCGACGTTGACCCCGAGGCGAAGGGCGGGCTGGGACATGGCGAACTCGTGGGAAGACGAAGGTGGATCAGCCGTTGACGCGCTCGACCTTGGAGACGACCGATTTGGCGCGCAACTGCGCGATGATAGCGCTGAGATGCTTCAGATCATAGACCTCAAGATCAATCGTCAGCTCCGTGAAATCCGGTGAACGGCGAAACATGCCGATATTGTCGATGTTACCGTCGTGCTCGGCGATCACGGTGGCGATCTGCGCCAGGCTGCCGGGCTCGTTGACGTTCTCGACGAACAGCCGTGCGGGAAAACGCTGCGGCGTCGTTTCATCGACATCCCAGCGCACGTCCAGCCAGCGCTCCGGCTCCTCCTCGAAGTCCTTCAGCGCCGGCGACTGGATCGGGTAGATCGTGATGCCCTCGCCCGGCGTGACGATGCCGACGATGCGGTCGCCCGGCACCGCGCCGCCATTGGGCGCGAACTTGATCGGCAGATCGGAGCGCAAGCCGCGAATCGGAATCGCGTTGGCCGCGCCCGGCGGCGGCTTCGGCGCACGCAGCTTGAGCTTCACCGCGAGACTTTTCTTCTCGCCGAAGCGCTTGACCCGCTCCTCCTTGTAGTCCGGATACATCGCCCGCGCGACGTCGGACGCCCGCATCTCGCCGCGGCCGACCGACGCCATCACGTCCTCGATCGAGGCGCGCGCCAGGCGCGGCAGCGCGCCCTTCAGCTTGTCGTCGGCGTATTCGATCTTGGCCCGCGCGAACAGCCGCTCGACAATGCGGCGGCCGAGCGTCGCGTATTGCCCCTTCACCGCCGTGCGCGTGGCGCGGCGGATCGCGGCGCGCGCCTTGCCGGTGACCGCCAGCGTCTCCCATGCCGACGGCGGCGCCGTCTGCACCCGCGAGGTCAGCACCTCGACCTGATCGCCGTTCTGCAACTCCGACGACAGCGGCGCGAACTTGCCGTTGATCTTGCAGCCGACCGCGCTGTTGCCGACATCGGTGTGAACCGCGTAGGCGAAATCGATGACGTTGGCCTGACGCGGCAGCGCGATCAACTTGCCCTTCGGCGTGAAGCAGAACACCTGATCGTGAAACAACTCCAGCTTGGTGTGTTCGAGAAACTCTTCCGGGTTGGCGCTCTCCGACAGCATGTTGATGGTGTGGCGCAGCCAGGCGAAGGCATTGGACTCGCGCTTGACAAGGTCGGTCGGCGTTTCCATGCCGTCCTTGTAGAGCGCATGCGCGGCAATGCCGTATTCGGCGATCTGGTCCATGTCCTCGGTGCGAATCTGCAATTCGACGCGCTGATTGCCGGGGCCGATCACCGTGGTGTGAATCGAGCGATAGTCGTTCTGCTTGGGCGTCGAGATGTAATCCTTGAAGCGCCCCGGCACCACCGGCCAGGTGGTGTGAACGATGCCGACCGCGCGGTAGCATTCCTCGACGTCGCGCAGCACGATGCGGAATCCGAAGATATCCGACAGTTGCTCGAAGCCGATCGACTTGCGCTCCATCTTGGTCCAGATCGAGAATGGCCGCTTGCGGCGCCCGACCACCCGCGCGGTCATGCCCCGGCTTGCGAGCTTGGCGGACAATTCGCTCTCGATTTCCTCGATCAGATTGCGGTTGCGCTCGGCCAGCGCGTTGAGCCGCTGCATCACCACCGCATAAGCTTCGGGATTGAGCGTGCGGAACGACAAATCCTCCAGTTCCTCGCGCATCTCCTGCATGCCCATGCGCCCGGCCAGCGGCGCATAGATGTCGAGCGTCTCCTCGGCGATCCGTTGCCGCGATGCCGGCGGCATGAACTCCATCGTCCGCATGTTGTGCAATCGGTCCGCCAGCTTGACGAGCAGGACACGCACGTCGTCCGAAATCGCCAGCAGGAGCTTGCGCAGGTTTTCCGCCTGCTTGGCCTCGCGCGACACCAGTTCGAGACGCTTGAGCTTGGTCAGTCCCTCGACCAGCGCGCCGATCTTGGCGCCGAACAGGCTGTCGATCTCGGCGCGCGTCGCATCGGTGTCCTCGATGGTGTCATGCAGCAGCGCCGCGACGATGGTGGCATCGTCGAGCTTCAGCTTGGTGAGGATCGCCGCCACTTCGAGAGGGTGCGAGAAATAGGGGTCGCCCGAGGCGCGGGTCTGCTCGCCATGGGCTTTCATGGCGTAAACGTAAGCCTGGTTCAGCAGGTCCTCATTGGTATTCGGGTTGTAAGCCTTGACCCGCTCAACCAACTCGTATTGCCGCATCATTTGCGATCGCGGCGGCTTGGCCGGCTTCGGCAAATCGACGACCGGCGTGGCGGCGGGGGCCGCAACGTCGGCCGAGGTCGGCATTTGCCGCGCGGTGCGGCGCCAGTACGCGATCACGCTTCAGACCCCATTCCGCCGGAAGGCGTTCCGGCGGCTCGAACAGACCGGGATCAAACACAATGGCTAGCGGCCGGTCACACCGCTTCCAGTTCCATCATAACGCCAGAAAACGTCAACAAAAGCAAAAGCCCGGACATGGCGGCCCGGGCTTTTTCGGATAACTGGGTAAGCCGCACGGGCCTATTCGTCCTCCTCGGGACGCTCCTCCGGAGGGGCCAGACCTTCCAGCCCCTTCAGTAGCTCCTCCTCGGTCATGCGCTCGATGGCCACCTCGGTGTCGTCGGCGTCGACGCTGGCCCCGGCGGACCCGATCAACGGCACCGTATCCGGCTCCGGCTCGTCCACCTCGACGAATTTCTGCAAGGAATGAACCAGTTCTTCCTTCAAATCTTCCGGAGAAATCGTCTGATCGGCGATCTCGCGCAGCGAGACGACCGGATTCTTGTCGTTGTCGCGATCGACCGTGAGCTGCGATCCGGACGAAATCATACGGGCCCGATGGGCGGCCAGCAGCACGAGGTCGAAACGGTTGTCGACCTTATCAATGCAATCTTCGACGGTGACGCGCGCCATGAACTGCCGCTCCGCTTCCAGGGGTTGAATGTGGCTGAATGTCCGCCGTAAGTATATGGCTTGCGAAGATTTCGCAACATTAAATCCGCAGCTGCCCTATGGCACAATCCCGGACTTAGGCATAGACTCTGGGCTCGGCAGGTTCCGGGGCTAGGGCGCGGGGCGCGTGCTTGAGAACGCCGGCACTCCCTTACAATGCTTGGGTTGCGGGGGTTGCCTTGAGGTGCATCAAGAAATCGCTGCATTGTCGCGGTAGTGTTTAACCTTCGATGTCACATACTGTTCCAGGCCTGCGTCTCGAATATTGGGCCGAGGAATTGCGTGCAACGACAGGCTGCAAGTGGGGCTTTGGATTTGGCACTCGCTTTCCGAGTCCGCCGCAAGGCGGCTCGCAACTGCCAAATCCACAGCTTCCCTCAAATCCCGACGCTTTTCCGGGATTGATCGCGGGAGTGCGCCTGCCGTGACGCTCGACGGTCTGTCGGCGCCTGATTTCAGCCATGGGCAACGGTTGATTCCGACCGGGGCTCAAATGTGAAGCCATCGCGAGCAATCAAATGCTTTTTTCCGGATCCAGCAAAATCGCGCTCTTTATCGACGGAGCCAATCTCTACGCCACCGCGAAGACGCTCGGTTTTGACATCGACTACAAGCGCCTGCTGAAGGAATTTCAGAGCCGCGGCACGCTTTTGCGCGCGTTTTATTATACGGCAATCGTTGAGGACCAAGAATATTCATCGATCCGTCCCTTGATCGATTGGCTGGATTACAACGGCTACACCGTGGTCACCAAGGCCACCAAGGAATTCATCGACGCCAGTGGCCGCCGCAAGATCAAGGGCAACATGGATATCGAGCTGGCCGTCGACGCCATGGAGCTCGCTGAGCACATCGACCAGATGGTGCTGTTTTCCGGCGACGGCGACTTTCGCTCGCTGGTCGAGGCGATGCAGCGGCGCGGCGTCCGCGTCACGGTGGTGTCCACCATCACCAGCCAGCCGCCGATGATCGCCGACGAATTGCGCCGACAGGCCGACATTTTCACCGACCTGGTCGAGTTGCAGGCGAAGATCGGACGCGATCCCGCCGAGCGCCCCGCCCCGCGCGAACCGCGCCATCACACGCCGCAGTTCCTCCAACGCAGCACCGTCGGCGCGCGAAACAATGACGACGATTTCGAGGACTAAATCGCCGTCGCCGTCCCGCCCGGTTTCCGACCTTCAGCCCGACACCGATCCTAGGATCCTCGATCCGGCGGAGCCCGGACGGGACTGCCCGCTCTGCCCTCGGCTGGTCGATTTTCGCACCGCGATTCGGGCGCGCGAACCGGGCTGGCACAACGCCCCGGTGCGCTCGTTCGGCGACCGCAACGCGGCCCTGCTCATCGTCGGGCTGGCGCCGGGGCTGCAAGGCGCCAACCGCACCGGCCGCCCTTTCACCGGCGACTACGCCGGCGATCTGCTCTATGCGACGCTGATCGCGTTCGGCTTCGCCAAGGGCGTCTATCAGGCACGCCCGGACGACGGCCTGACGCTGATCGACTGCCGCATCAGCAATGCGGTGCGCTGCGTGCCGCCGCAGAACAAGCCGCTGCCGATCGAAATCCGCACCTGCCGGCAATTTCTGCAAACGACGCTGACGGAGATGCCCCGCCTGCGCGCCATCGTCGCGCTCGGCCGTGTCGCGCATGATTCGACCGTGAAGGCGCTCGGCCTGCGCGCCGCGGCTGCGCCGTTCTCACACGGGGCCGTCCATGACGCCGGCGCATTGAGGCTTTACGACAGCTATCACTGCTCGCGTTACAACACCAATACCGGCGTGCTGACCCCGGCGATGTTCGAGAGCGTGTTCGCGAAAGTCCGCGCGGATTTAAAGTGATGATAGTTTAGCAGGCTGTTGAAAACGGTCGGGTTGGGCGAAATGATTTGAGATCCGATTGCTCAATTTACTCGTCATTGCGAGGAGCGAAACGATGAAGCAATCCAGTTCTTTCCTTGTAGCCCCTGGATCGCTCGCTTCGTTCGCAATGACGAATCGGCTTCAGTCCAACATGGACTAACCCCGCGCCCGCATCAGGCGGCCCTTCTCGCGATTCCAGTCGCGCTTCTTCTCGGTCTCGCGCTTGTCGTGCAGCTTCTTGCCCTTGGCGAGCCCGAGCAGCAGCTTGGCGCGGCCCTGCTCGTTGAAATACAGCTTGAGCGGAATAAGCGTCATGCCGCTGCGCTCCACCGCGCCGGCGAGCTTGTTGATCTCCTTCTTGTGGAGCAGCAGCTTGCGCGGCCGTTTCGGCTCGTGATTGAAGCGATTGGCTTGCAGATATTCGGGAATATTGGCGTTGATCAGCCAAATCTCGCCGCCCTTGGGGTCGGCGTAGGATTCGGCGATGGTGGTCTTGCCGCCGCGGATCGACTTGACCTCGGTGCCGGTCAGGGCAATGCCCGCCTCCACCGTGTCCTCGATCGCATAATTGAACCGCGCCTTGCGGTTCTCGGCGACCACCTTGATGGCGCGCTCGTTCTTCTCCGCCATATCTTGAATGCCCTTCGGGCGCTGCCCTCGATACGCGACAGCGCCCGCGCCGGGCGCGCCGCCTCAGTTCTTCTTCAGGAGATCGCGAATTTCGGTTAGAAGTTTGATCTCTTCGGTCGGCGCCGGTGGCGGCGGCGCCGGCTCCTTCTTCTTCAGCGAATTCATCAGCCGCACCACAATGAACAGCACCCAGGCGATGATGAGGAAGTTAAGCGTCAGCGTCAGGAAATTGCCCCAGGCCAGCACCGCGCCCTGTTTCTTGGCGTCGGCCAGGTTGCCGGCGCTGACGTTCTTCGACAGCCCGGTGAAGTAGTTCGAGAAATCGAGGCCGCCGGTGATCGCGCCGATCAGCGGCATGATGACGTCGGCGACCAGCGAATTGACGATCGCGCCGAACGCCGTGCCGATAATGACGGCGACGGCCAGATCGACCACGTTGCCCTTCATGGCAAATTCACGAAATTCCTTGAGCATCCCAAATTCCTTTTCGGCGCGTGCTGATATGTAGCGATAACAATCGAAACGAATAAAACCTGCTCAGTTCATCAGTCCGGCGTGAATCATGGCCTTGCGGACCGCGACGCGCGTCGGCTCGGACACCGGAACCATCGGCAACCGCAACGTCTCCTCCATCTTTCCCAGCACCGACAGCGCGTATTTGATCGGCGCCGGACTCGACTCCATGAACAGATCGGTATGCAGCGGCAGCAGCTTGTCGTGAATCGCGAGCGCCGCGGCGGTGTCGCCGCGCTGCCATGCCTGATGGAATTCGGCACATAGCCGCGGCGCGACGTTGGACGTCACCGAGATGCAGCCGTGGCCGCCGTGGGCCATATAGCCGAGAATGGTGGCGTCCTCGCCCGAGAGCTGATTGAAATCCTCGCCCATCGCCGCGCGCTGCTGGGAGACGCGAACCATGCTCGCGGTGGCGTCCTTGACGCCCGCGATGTGCGGGAGTTGCGACAGCCGCGTCATGGTCTCGACCGACATATCGATCACCGAACGGCCCGGAATATTGTAGATGAAAATCGGAATCCCGATGGCGTCGTTGATCGCCTTGAAGTGCTGGTACAGTCCTTCCTGGGTCGGCCTGTTGTAATAGGGCGTCACCACCAGCACCGCGTCGGCGCCCGCCTTCTCGGCGTGCTCGGCAAGTCCGATCGCCTCGCGGGTCGAGTTCGATCCCGCGCCGGCCATCACCGGCACGCGACCCTTGGCCTGATCGATGCACCATTCGACGATCCGCCGGTGCTCGTCATGGCTGACGGTCGGGCTCTCGCCGGTGGTGCCGACCGGCACCAGGCCGTTGGTACCCTCGGCGATCTGCCAGTCGATGAAATCGCGAAAGCCGGCCTCGTCGACCGCGCCGTTTTTGAATGGCGTCACCAAGGCGGTGAAGGACCCCCGGAACTTGGTCTTGGCTGCCATCGTCATTCTCCAACAAACATCTGCGACGCGATCACTGTCGATTTATCTAGCGGGTCGGCGGCCGCGACAAAAGGTCTAACCGAACCGCGCATCGGCCCGTCCCCCGGTTCCCCGTGACGCGAAGCCCGACGGATCGCGCCCCGCCTCGCGACCACCTGGCAAACGATAATAATTTCATAAGCTTGCGGTGTCCACCGGCAACCGCTCCAGGACCACCGAGGCGTTTCCCGGCCCGAAGCATGAGGAATCGCCGGCGACAGCGGGGGCCGCGAAATCGCCGCTGTCGCGCGGCAGACATGAAATGCTTAACACATTTGATGTTCTGTTTCCGCAATCAGAGATAATTTCACCTGGCCGCGCGCCGGGGATCGATTCGAGCGAAGGACGCCGTGATGACGTTTGGCCGAACATCGGCATGGCGATGGACGCTGTTGATGGCGACTGCCGGGTCGCTGGCGCTGATGATCGGCGCGCAGGCCGCGCCCGAGAGCTCCGCCGCGAAATCCCACGCGGCGAAAGCCGCCGCCAAGACGGCGACGTCCAAACCTGCCCCGAAAAAGCCCGCCGCCGCGGCCAAGGCGCACGACGCCAAAAAGGCGCACGCCACCAAGGCCGAAACGCACAAAGCCGCGCCGAAGACGGCTTCCTCGAAGAACACCGAATCGAAGCCGTCGTCGAAATCCGCCGCGCCGGCGAAGTCCGCCGCCAGACCGCATCCCGCCGCCTCCCTGCCGGCGCCGCGCGTCACGCGCAAGGCCAGTCTGCCGTCGGTGGTCGCCGCGACGTCGTCCACCTCGCAGGCCGATCTCGCAACGTTGCAGAACGTGATCGAACTGGTGCGGCGGCGGAAGCAAAGCGAGGCGACGCAGGCGGAAGCCGCCATCGGCGATCCGGTGGCGCGCAAGCTCGCCGAATGGATCATCCTGCGCAGCGGCGACAACGGCGCCAGCGTCGAGCGCTATCAGGCGTTCATCGCCGCCAATCCCGGCTGGCCGTCGCAGACCTTCCTGCGCCGCCGCGCCGAGGCCGCGCTGTGGGACGACCGCCGCGACGACGACGCCGTGCTGGGCTATTTCCAGAACGAAGCGCCGCTGTCCTACAAGGGCCGGCTGGTGCTGGGGCGCGCCTTGCTGGCACGCGGCGACCGGGCCAATGCCGAGCGGCTGGTGCGCGAGGCGTGGCGGGATAGCGATCTCACCGCGGCGGCGATGGAAACGGCGATCCTCGATCAGTTCGGCCCGTTGCTGCGGCCCGCCGATCATAAGGCGCGGATGGATGCGTTGCTGTACGGCAGCGACGGATTCGAGGCGGCATTGCGCGCGGCGCACCGCCTCGGCGGCGATCAGGTGGCGCTGGCGCGGGCGCGCATCGCGGTGTCGAAGCGCGCGTCCAACGCCAAAGCGCTGCTCGACGACGTGCCGGGCCATCTCCGCGACGACGCCGGCTATATCTTCAGCAAGATCCAGTGGCTGCGGCGGCAGGAGCGCGTCGCCGAAGCCGGCCGCCTGATGCTGAGCGCGCCGCGCGATCCCGCCCGGCTCTACGATCTCGACGAATGGTGGATCGAGCGCCGCGTGCTGGCGCGCGAACTGCTCGACCTCGGCGACAACCGCACCGCCTATCTGGTGGCGCGCGACGCCGCGCTGCCGGCCAAGGACGTCTACAAGACCCAGAAGGAATTCACCGCCGGCTGGATCGCGCTGCGCTTCCTCAAAGACCCCGCCACCGCCACCCAGCATTTCGCGCGCATTGTCGAGCGCAGCGACAATCCGACCGCGCTGGCGCGCGCCGGCTACTGGCTCGGCCGCGCGGCGGAAGCTTCCGGCCGCGGCATGGACGCGCGCGCCGCCTATCAGTCCGCCGCCGTCCACTCCACCAGTTACTACGGCCAGCTGGCGCGCGCCAAACTCGGCCTGCCGCAGATCGAGCTCAACCGCGCCCCGAGCGCCAGCCTGCGCGGCGGCGAGCGCTTCGAGATGGTGCGCGCGGCGCAACTGCTCTACGCGCTGAACGAGCGCGACCTGGTGATTCCGATTCTCGCCGACATGGGCGACAACGCGGAAGCCGAGGTGCTCGCCGGCCTCGGCGAAGTGGCCGCGCGCCACAACGACGCGCGAGGCCAGTTGCTGCTCGGCAAGGCGGCGATGAATCGCGGCCTGCCGTTCGACGTCTACGCCTTCCCCGCCACCGGCCTGCCGCATTACCGGCCGATCGGGCCCGAGGTCGATCCCAGCGTGCTGTTCGCGATCGCGCGGCAGGAAAGCGGATTCAATCCCAGCGTGGTGTCGCCGGCGCAAGCCTACGGCCTGATGCAGGTGACGCCGTCGGCGGCGAAATACGTCACCCGGAAATACGGCGCGGCCTACGATCTCGGCCGGCTGAAGAACGATCCGGTCTACAACACCACGCTCGGCGCCGCCGAGCTGGGCGGCCTGCTGGACGATTATCGCGGCTCCTACATCATGACCTTCGCCGCCTACAACGCCGGGCGCGGCAGCCTGAGGAAATGGATCGCGCGCTACGGCGACCCGCGCGATCCCAATGTCGACGCGGTCGACTGGGTCGAGCGGATTCCGTTCTCGGAGACGCGCAACTACGTGCAGCGGATCATGGAAAACCTGCAAGTCTATCGCGCCCGATTCGGCGGCGGCACGCGCTTGCAGATCGAGGCCGACCTGCACCGCGGCGCCAGCGTGCAGTGAGAGGCTTGCGCGCCGGGTCTTTTGGATGCGGCTTCGCGATCTCGCGGCGCGATGATAACAGCGGCGTGGGCGGGGCATGAGCCCTTCGCGGGAACGACTGCCGAGACGGTCGTGTCTCTTGGCGGATTCGAATTTCAAACAGCGTGTCGAATGGACGTAGCTTCGCGATCTCGCGGCGTGGTTTCCACGTCCGAGCTTTGATTTGCGTCGTCGCCCCTCAAGAGGGCGCGCGGAACGCCGGACGCGCCATGCGTCCGCAGCCTCATGCGCAAAAAAACAAGCGCACGAGTTCGTCACCACGGCCGCACCGGACACAGCCGGCGTTCCGCGCGCGATGGGCTTCCGGCTTGCTTCGTGCTCTCCCCGGCAACGGCCGCAGCCTGACGCCGTCGTCTCCGCGGTACTTTCGGCGCGCCGGTCGGCGCGCGAAAGAGCAGCCCGGATTTCGCAGGACCACACGACTTGGGCCGGCGCGCAAAGGCGATGCGGGTGGAACGCCGCTCCACCCCGCACCGCGCAACGTCGTCGTCCGCCGAAGCTCGGGTCCCTCACGCGCCTCCGGTCCTGAGCGCGCCCTTTGTACAAGACGCGCGCTCACGCTCCGGGCTTGCGCCCTAAAACCCTCGTCCGGCCCGACGCTGCCGCGTCCACCGCATCCCGCCCCGCGGATCGTGACGATCGCGAAACGCCCCTCTCATCGGGGCGGGAT
>JBDHSX010000081.1:0-16130 GCA_039808365.1 Xanthobacteraceae bacterium
GGCTTCGTGCGCGACGTGCTGCAACAACTGCCGATGGAGTTCGCGGTCGAGGCGCAGAAACTGATCTCGATCTCGCTCGAAGGTTCGGTCGGCTAGCCCTTGGATAGCGATGGGTCATCCTTCGAGGCTCGCGGCCTCGGGATGACGGAAAAGGAAATACGATGTCAGCGTTGCTTGAAGTCCGGAATTTGCAGGTCCGCGTCGAGGAGCGGGAAATCCTTCACGGCCTGTCGCTCACCGTCAACAAGGGCGAGGTTCACGCCATCATGGGGCCGAACGGCTCCGGCAAATCGACGCTCAGCCACGTCATCGCCGGCAAACCCGGCTATGAAGTGACCGGCGGCGAAATCCTGTTCAAGGGTGAGGATCTCTTGGAAATGAGCCCGGACGAGCGCGCCGCCAAGGGCGTGTTCCTGGCGTTCCAGTATCCGGTCGAAATTCCCGGCGTCGCGACCATGACGTTCCTGCGCACCGCGCTTAACGCCCAGCGCAAGGCGCGTGGGGAAAGCGAATATTCGACGCCAGATTTCCTCAAGAAGGTGCGCGCGGTCGCAGCCTCCCTGAATATCCCGCAGGAAATGCTGCGGCGTGGCGTCAATGTCGGCTTTTCCGGCGGCGAAAAGAAGCGCAACGAGGTGTTGCAGATGGCGCTGTTCGAGCCAAGCCTGTGCATCCTCGACGAGATGGATTCCGGCCTCGACATCGACGCGCTGCGGATCGCCGCCGACGGCGTCAACGCCCTGCGCACGAGCGAGCGCGCCATGGTGGTCATCACCCATTATCAGCGGCTTCTCAATTACATCGTGCCGGACTTCGTCCACGTGATGTCGAAGGGCCGGGTGGTGAAAAGCGGCGGCAAGGAACTGGCGCTCGAACTCGAAGAATCGGGCTACGCGCGGTTCGAGGATCAGGCGGCCTGACGGGATCGAACATGAATGTTGCATTGATCAAGCCGAAGACGGGCGAGGCGGCGAGCGACGTTTTCGCGCGCGCGCGCGATCGTCTGCCCGGCAAGGGGCCGGTCGCCGAGCTGCGCCGGGCCGCTTTCGACGATTTCGTTCAAAAGGGTCTGCCGCACCGCCGGGTCGAGGAATGGAAATACACCGACCTGCGCGTGCTGCTGCGCGAGGTCGCGCCATTGGCGGCCATGCCGGACCAGGCGGCGCTGAAGCGCGCCGAGGCGGCGCTGGCCGCACTCGACGTCAGCGGCGCGCATCGGCTGGTGCTGGTGGACGGCGTGTTCGCGCCGTCGCTGTCCGCCTCGACGTCCGAGGACGGCATCACCGTCAACACGCTGCGCGCCATGCTGGAGAATGCCGATCTCGCCGCGCGCGCCGATCTGTTGCGGACCAACGCGACGACCGACGCGATGGTCGCTCTCAACGCCGCGATGGCGACCGACGGCGTCGTGATCGAGGTTGCGAAGAATGCCGCGCCACGCCGGCCGATCCACATCGTTCACGTCGCCACCCAGTCCCGCGCCGCGGCTTTCACCCGCTCGCTGGTCAAGGTCTCGGATGGCGCGCAGGCGACCTTGATTGAAAGCTTCGTCGCCGCCGATGACGCGAGCGCCTATCAGGCCCATGACGCCGTGGTGCTGTGGGCGGGCGAGGGCGCGCACCTGCACCATATCCGCCTGGTCGAGGACGCCCGCGACGCCGCCAACATCTCGACCGCCATCGTCACGCTGGGGGCGCGGACCCAGTTCAAGACCTTCAACCTGACCAGCGGCGCGGCGGTCAGCCGCTATCAGGCGTTCATTCGTTTCTCCGGCGAGGGAGCCCATGCCGACGTCAACGGCGTCAGCCTGCTTAACGGTCGCCAGCACGCCGACAATACGCTGGTGCTCGATCACGCCGTTCCGCATTGCACCAGCAACGAGGTGTTCCGCGCGGTGGTCGACGGCGCGGCGCATTCGGTGTTCCAGGGCCGCATCAACGTGCACCCCGACGCGCAGAAGACCGACGCCCGGATGATGACCCGCGCGCTGTTGTTGTCCGACGAGGCGGAGGCCGACAACAAGCCGGAGCTGGAGATTTTCGCCGACGACGTTCAGTGCGGCCACGGCGCCACCACCGGCGCGCTCGACGACAGCCTGCTGTTCTACCTGCGCGCGCGCGGCCTGCCGGAAAAGGAAGCACAGGCGCTGCTGATCCAGGCGTTCGTCGGCGAGGCGATGGAAGCCATCGCCGACGAGGCGTTGCGCGACGTTGCCATCGCCACCGCCGAGCGCTGGCTGGCGGCGCGGGGCTGATCGGTAACGGAAAAAGAGAGACGTCATTGCGAGCGCAGCGAAGCAATCCAGAGGCGACACGGCAGGGACTGGATGCTTCGCGCTCCTCACAATGACGATAGGGCGTGAAGGTTGAATGAGATGACCCACCCGGCGGTCGCCAACGGTTCTTACGATGTCATGCGCGTGCGCGAGGATTTTCCGGCGCTGGCGATGCAGGTCTACGGCAAGCCGCTGGTCTATCTCGACAACGCCGCCTCGGCGCAGAAGCCGAACGCCGTGCTCGACCGCATGACGCAGGCCTACCGCACCGAATACGCCAACGTGCATCGCGGCCTGCACTACCTCGCCAACGCCGCGACCGAGGCCTATGAGGGCGGCCGCGCCAGGGCGGCGGCCTTCCTCAATGCGCGCCGCGTTGAGGAGATCATTTTCACCCGTAACGCCACCGAGGCGATCAATCTGGTGGCGTCGTCGTGGGGCGAGCCCAACATCAAGGCCGGCGACGAGATCGTGCTGTCGATCATGGAGCATCACTCCAACATCGTGCCATGGCACTTCTTGCGCGAGCGCCATGGCGCCGTCATCAAGTGGGCGCCGGTCGACGACGACGGCAATTTCCTGATCGAGGAATTCGAGAAACTGCTGACGGCGAAAACCAAGCTGGTCGCCATCACCCAGATGTCCAACGCGCTCGGCACCATCGTCCCGGTCAAGGAGGTGACGCGCATCGCCCATGCCCACGGCATTCCGGTGCTGGTGGACGGCAGCCAGGGCGCGGTGCATCTCGATATCGACGTGCAGGACATCGATTGCGATTTTTACGTCTTCACCGGCCACAAGGTTTACGGGCCGACCGGCATCGGCGTGCTTTACGCCAAATACGACCACCTCGTCGCCATGCGGCCCTATAACGGCGGCGGCGAGATGATCCGCGAGGTCAGCCGCGATGTCGTCACCTATGGCGACCCGCCGCACAAGTTCGAGGCCGGCACGCCCGCCATCGTCGAGGCGATCGGCCTTGGCGCGGCGATCGATTACGTCAATGCGATCGGCAAGGCGCGGATCGCGGCGCACGAGCACGACCTTCTGACCTACGCGCAAGATCGCCTGCGCGAGATCAATTCGCTGCGGATCATCGGCACGGCCGCGAACAAGGGGCCGGTGATTTCGTTCGAACTGAAGGGCGCACATCCGCACGACGTCGCCACCGTGATCGACCGGGCCGGGGTCGCGGTGCGCGCCGGCACCCATTGCGTGATGCCGCTTTTGGAACGCTTCCACGTCACGGCGACGTGCCGGGCGTCGTTTGGCTTGTATAATACACGCGCCGAAGTCGATCATCTGGCGGCGGCGCTGATCAAGGCGCGGGATTTGTTCTCATGAGCGATACTGCTGAAGCCAAGGCCGCGAACGCGGCGGACAATGTGCAAACGACATCGGCGCTGCCGCCCGAGGAAACCGAACGGCTCGGCACCGAAATCGTCGCCGCGCTGAAAACGGTGTTCGATCCGGAAATTCCGGCGGATATCTACGAGTTGGGGCTGATCTACAAGGTCGATATCAAGGACGATCGTTCGATCGATGTCGAGATGACGCTGACCACGCCGAACTGTCCGGCGGCGGCCGAACTGCCGACCATGGTGGAGAACGCGGTCGCCAGCGTCGCCGGCATCGGCGTCGTCAACGTCAATATCGTCTGGGAGCCGCCATGGACGCCGGAACGCATGAGCGACGAGGCGCGTCTCGTCCTGAACATGTGGTGAGGCGGCGTCGTGATGCCGAAACTCAACGGCGTCATTGAAACCGCGCTCTATGTCGACGACCTCGCGCGTGCGGTCGCTTTCTACGAACATGCCCTCGGCCTTGAAATCCTGAACCGCGATACGCGGTTCGCGGCTTTCGATGTCGGCGGCCGCAGTGTCCTGTTGCTGTTCAAGCGCGGCGCGACGCTGGAGACGGTGCATCTGCCGGGCGGCACCATACCGCCGCATGACGGCCACGGGCCGCTGCATATCGCCCTCGCCATCGCCGCCGACGAACTCGCGGCATGGGAGACGCGGCTCGCGGAGCAGGGCATCGCCATCGAGGGCCGCACCGCCTGGCCGCGCGGCGGCCACAGCATCTATTTTCGCGATCCCGACGATCACCTGCTCGAACTGCTGACGCCCGGCGTCTGGGCGATCTATTAGCGAGTGACACGTCGTTGCGCGGAGCGGTTCAAATCACCGCGCCGCTCGCGCGGAGCGCGTCGATCTCGGCTTCGCTGTAGCCGTTGTCGGCCAGCACCGCGCGGCTGTGCTGGCCGAGATCGGGCGAGGGCGTCAGATCGTCTTCCACGAAGCCGGCGGCGCCCGGTGTCCGCGCGGCGTAAACTGGCCCGAGGCCGGGCGTTGCGGTTTGCACCGCGCCGCGGATCGCCGCGACATGGGGATCGGCCAGCCATTGCCCGGGATCGAGGATGCGTTCGGCGATGATGTCGGCGGCATGCAGGGCCGCGAGCCATTCGCCCGTCGTCCTCGTTGCCAGCGCCGCGCGAACTTCGGCGATCAAAATGTCGGCCGCATCCGACCGTTTGGCGAAATCGGCAAATCGCGGGTCGGTCGCCAGATCCTCGCGGCCGAGCACCGCGCACAGCCGCCGGTACTGCGGCTCGTTCACCAGCGTCACCATCAGCCAGCCGTCGCGGGTCGGATAAGTGCCAGCCGGCACGTTCAGCGCGCGCGGCGCGCCGCCTTCGAGCGCGTGCTCCGCGAATTTATGGCCGAGCAGGGCGGCGGTGGTCTGGGTCAGGCTGATGTCGATCCAGCGGCCGACGCCGACGCGGTCGCGCGCGAACAGAGCGGCGCCGATGGCCTGGAACGCGTAAGCACCGGTCGCGACATCGGCGATCGGGGTGCCGACCCGGTGCGGGATGCCGTCCTCGCCGCGATTGACGGACACCAGGCCCGCGAAGGCTTGCGCGACGGAATCCGAACACGGGCGGTCGGAGGCGGGGCCGCTCTGCCCGAAACCGCTGACCGAGAGATAGATCAACCGGGGATTGGCGCGGCTCAGGTCCTCGTAGCCGAGCCCGAGTCGCGCCGCCACGCCCGGCCGGAACCCTTCGATGAAAATGTCGCTGTCCGCCGCCAGACGTTGCGCCACGGCGCGTCCCTCGGTCGACTTCAAATCGAGGCACAGGCTGCGCTTGCCGCGATTGAACACCGCCGACATCGCGGTGTGGCGACCGTAGGTGGTGCCAAGGCGGCGCGACCAGTCGCCTTCGGGCGGCTCGATCTTGATGACATCGGCGCCGTGGGCGGCGAGCAGCAGGCCGCAATAGGGCGAGGCGATGCCTTGTCCGCAATCGAGCACGCGGATGCCACGATAGGGCGCGTCGTGGGTCGCGGTCCCGTCGAGGTGCCCTGTCATGCCGTCCTCCGTCATCTTTTGTCTCGTCCGTTTTGCCGGTTATCAGGCAAGCATTCTTTCGCTCAAAAAGCCATGAGAGCCGTGATTTCCGAACTCCGGTTCCGGATGTTCTGACAAATCGGGCCGTGGTCGAATGCCTCGGCTAAATCGGCCACGCGTCCCCGCCAACGCTCGATTCCCGCCAAGCCTGTGATACGCTTGCCCGCAACCCGCAGCCTGCCATCCGACAATTCTGCATTCGGCTGTTCACGAAAGAGGCCAGACATGAACACCGCGGCCGAAGCCATTGAACGCGCCTCGTTCACCGCCGGCTATGCCACGCACGACGTTCTCAACCAGGCGGGGGCGTTGCAGGACTACAATGCCTTCAGCGCCGACAAATCGCTGGTCGAGGCCATGCGGGTTTTCGGGGCCGACTGGGCGGGCGAGACGCTTGATCGGACGGGAGCCATCGTCGGCAGCGAAAAGGTGCAACATCTCGCCCGTCAGGCCAACCGGCACCTGCCGGAGTTCAAGACTCATGATCGGTTCGGAAACCGGGTCGACGTGGTCGAGTTTCATCCGGCCTATCACGAACTGATGTCGCTGATCTACGGTTGCGGAACGCACTCCTTCGCCTGGACCAACGATCGGCCGGGCGCCCATGTCGCGCGCGCGGGTCTGAGCTATCTCTGGAACCAGGGTGAGAACGGCATCTGCTGTCCCATGGGCATGACGTTCGCCTCGATCGCGGCGCTTCGCCACGATCCCGCGCTCCATGCCGAATGGGCGCCGCTCATCAACAGTCTGAATTATGACCCGCGCGCCGCCTACGCCAAGACCAAGTCGGGCGCCACGGTCGGCATGGCGATGACCGAGAAGCAGGGCGGCTCGGATCTGCGCGCGACGATCACGACCGCCGCGCCGGCCACCAGCCGGCGCGGCTCGGGTGCGCCGTATCTGCTGACCGGACACAAGTGGTTCTTCTCGGTGCCGATGAGCGATCTGTTCCTCACCCTCGCCCAGACCGAAAAGGGGCTGTCGTGCTTCCTTGCCACCGGCTGGCTGCCCGATGGATCGCGCAATCGGCTCAAGGTTCAGCGTCTCAAGGACAAGTGCGGCAACAAGTCGAACGCCTCCTCCGAGGTGGAGTTTTACGGTCTTCACGCCGTCATGCTCGGCGAGGAGGGACGGGGAATCCGCACTATCATCGAAATGGCGCATGTGACCCGGCTCGACTTCGCGATCGGTTCTTCGGGATTGATGCGTCAGGCATTGAGTCAGGCCATCCACTACACCAAGAACCGCCGGGCGTTTCAGCGCAGCCTGGTCGACCTGCCGATCATGCGCAACGTCGTGGCGGACCTCTCGGTGGAGTCGGAGGCCCTGATGTGGATGTCGATGCGCCTCGCGGCGGCGCTCGACGCGGGCGAGCGGGGCGATCGTGCCGAAGGGCTGTTGTCGCGGATCGCCACGCCCGTCGCCAAATACTGGGCGTGCAAGCGGGCGCCGCAATTCGTGGTCGAGGCGCTCGAATGCCACGGGGGAAACGGCTTCATCGAGGATCACCTGATGGCCCGTCTTTATCGGGAGGCGCCGCTCAACGGCATCTGGGAGGGCACGGGCAACGTGATCTGTCTCGACGTTCTGCGCTCGATGCAGCGCGAACCCGAAACGGTGGACGTCTTTCTCGATGAGGTGCGCCGGGCCCGTGGGGCCGATGCCCGGCTCGACGCCTTCACGGAGGATCTGGCGCGGCGGCTCGCCGAACCCTCGCGGCTGGAGCCGGTGGCGCGTCGCGTCATCGAGATGATGGCCTTCGCGCTTCAGGCGAGTCTTCTTGTGCGCCATTCGACGCCGGCGGTCGCCGACGCCTTTTGCGCGACCCGCCTTGACGGTGATTGGGGCCGGGCGTTCGGCACCATGCCCAACGGCCTCGATACGCAGGCGATCATCGATCGCGCGCATGTCGCGCCCTGACCGCCTGTCGATCCCCATAGCGTTTTACAATGGCGCGCCTTCGTCCGGTGGCGGTCAATGCGGAGACGGCATGGGCGTCCGTCCTCCCCAGACGATGACGCACGCGGCAATCACGTTCACGAACGCGGCGATCATCAATGGTGGACCATAATTCCCCGAGATGTCGCGGAGAATGCCATAGAAACCCGGTCCGAAGGCCGTGGCGAAGGCAACCGCGGATGAAATGATGCCGAAAACCGCACCGAAGGAGACGGCGCCAAATTCACGGCGGGCAATGAGCGGCGAGAGCGTCGTCAGATTTCCGATGGTCAAACCGTAGAGAACGCTGGCGGCAATAAGCCCGAATCCGCTCGAAGCAAGAGACATGTAAGCGAGCGCAATCGCCGCGAGCAGTAAAACGCCGCCCGCGGTCAGGCGCAAATCGATGATGTCGGCGAAACGGGCAAGGGCGATCCGGCCCAGGAATGCGGAGGCGGCGGCCGATGAAACGGCAAGCGATGCCCCGGAATCGCCGAGTGTCGGCGCGACCATAGGGACATGGTGGCTCAGGAATCCGACCTGCACCATCATACCCAAAGCAAATGCGACGAGTTGCGAGTGGAATTGACGGGTCGCCATGGCGCCCTTGCGCGACCATTTGGCGTCGATCTTCGCGGCGGCGGCGGTGTGTGGAGTTTCCCCATCCGGAAACAGGCCGAGATCACCGGGACGCCTTTTAAGAACAAAGAAAACGATCGGCGCCAGAATGACGATCGATGACAGACCCGCGATCGCAAATGCGGTCTGGACGTTGAAAAGTGCAATCCCGCCCAGCAACAGGGGTGTCCCGACAATCCCTCCGATGCTGGCTCCGAGGAGCGCCGTCGAGACCGCACGTCCTTGATGACGCTCGAACCACGGCGCAAGCGTCGTGCTGATCGTCGTGGTCGAGAGACAGGATCTGCCGATTCCCATGACAGCGAAGACCAGGAAGATTTGCCAAATCTCCCGACAGACCCCCAATGCGGCGACCGTCGCGGCCATGATGACGGCGCCCGCCGCAATCACCGGCTTGGGCCCGAACCGAGCGGTCGCCGTGCCCAGGCTCATCAGGCAGGCGGCGGTGACCAGATAGGAAATCGTCACGGCGCTCGAAATCAATCCGATCGAAAAGCCGCGCTGGTCGGACAGAACATGGATGTAAACGCTCATGCCGAAGGTGCCGAGCGACCAGCCGACGATTGCGACAACCAGACAGGCAAAGACCATCCACCAGCCGTAAAAGATGCGACCAGGCTTCAGGATTTCAAACATCGTTGGGGCGCCGGTGAAGTCGGAGAGGGGCTTGGGCGAGGTGCGATGCGACCGACTGCGGTTGTCCCTTCTCACACGGGAAGGGATCTTCATCAAGATCAACACCTGGGGTCAACACTTTGGGTCAACACCTGGGGATGGCGCTCGCCATCTGTCGGCGAAAGTGGTTGCTTCACTGGCGTTCCTGGTCGCATTCGTTCGGCGCAGGCTGCGCTCATCCAATCCCCCCGATCGACCCGACGCGGTTCCGCATCCGGTCTTCAACCCGCGCGGCGCTGGCAATGACTCCGGATTTCGTCACCTTCGACGCCATAGGGACGGTCACGACGGTTTGCGCCGGCCATGACGAACCGTGGTCCAAGCGGTTGCTTCCTGGCGGTCTGGGCGGTGTCTAAGACCATAGTCGCCCCATCTCCAAAATTCGCATAAGGTATATTATGGAATAAATATAACTCATTTATTTCAGAGGATTAGATCGTTTTCCAAATGCAGACGGATGGCGGCAGGTTCATGCGGCGCCGATGTTCTGGGCGTTGCGGCACGTCGGCGTTGGGCCGTCGGACTAAAAACGCTTGACCGGATCACCGCGGAATGATGACGAATAGACGGACCGTGCGGGTCGCCGGCGCTCGACGTTGTTTGACGACACTCGGCCTTGCCAAAAGAAGCTTCAGGGAGACAATCAGATGCGTTTTTCACGTCGAACTTTGTTGAAGGCATCGGCGGCGGCCGGCGTCATGGGCGGCCTTGGCGGCGGACTCGGCATGCCGTTGGTGGCGCGAGCGCAGCAGGCCGAGTTCACCTACAAGTTCGCCAACAACCTGCCGGTCTCGCACCCGCTGAACGTCCGCGCCAAGGAGATGTCGGAGGCGATCAAGAAGGAAACCAACGGCCGCTTCGATCTGCAGATCTTCCCGAACAACCAGCTTGGCTCCGACACCGACATGCTCAGCCAGATCAGATCCGGCGGCGTCGAGTTCTTCACCCTGTCCGGCCTGATCCTGTCGACGCTGGTGCCGGCGGCCTCGATCAACGGCATCGGCTTCGCGTTCCCGGATTATCCGACGGTGTGGAAAGCCATGGACGGCGATCTCGGCGCCTTCGTGCGCGGCCAGATCAACAAAGCCAACCTGGTCGTCATGGACAAGATCTGGGACAACGGCTTCCGTCAGACCACCTCGTCGACCCGGCCGATCAACGGCCCGGACGACTTCAAGGGCTTCAAGATCCGGGTGCCGGTGTCGCCGTTGTGGACGTCGATGTTCAAGGCATTTGACGCGTCCCCCGCCTCGATCAATTTCAGCGAGGTCTACTCGGCCTTGCAGACCAAGATCGTCGAGGGTCAGGAAAACCCCCTCGCCCTGATCTCGACCGCGAAACTCTACGAAGTGCAGAAATATTGCTCGCTCACCAATCATATGTGGGACGGCTTCTGGTTCCTGGCCAATCGCCGTGCCTGGGACAAGCTTCCGGCCGATGTTCGCGACATCGTCGCGAAGAACATCAATGCGGCGGCGGTCAAGCAGCGCGTCGACACCGAGAAGCTCAACGCCACGGTGATGGAGGACTTGAAGGGCAAGGGCCTGATCTTCAACCAGCCCGAGGTGGCGCCGTTCCGGCAGAAGCTGCGCGACGCCAAGTTCTACGCCGAATGGAAAGGCAAGTACGGCGACGAGGCGTGGGCGCTGCTGGAGAAGTCGGTCGGCAAGCTCGCTTGAGCCGCCGCGCCTGACGGATCGCGACAGTGCATATTGAACGATCGGATTTGCCGATCGGCGCGGGGGCCGCCACGCCGCCGCGCCATTCGGTGCTGGACACGCTCGATCGCCGGCTTGGGTTGCTGGTCGAAATTCCGACCGCGCTCCTGGTGGTGGTCGAGATCGTCATCCTGTTCGCCGGCGTGGTGTCGCGCTACGTCTTTCACAGCCCGCTGATCTGGTCGGACGAACTGGCCTCGATCCTGTTCCTGTGGCTGGCCATGCTGGGGGCCGCGGTCGCGTTCCGCCGCTCCGAGCATATGCGGATGACGGCGCTGGTGGCCGGCTCCCGGCCGGCGGTGCGCGCCTATCTGGAAACGCTTGCGATCTGTTCGGCGCTGGCCTTTCTGGTGCTGGTCGCTCCGCCTGCGCTGGAATACGCCTACGAGGAAAGTTTCATCACCACGCCGGCGCTGGAGATTTCCAATAGCTGGCGCGCCGCCGCGCTGCCGGTGGGCATCGGCCTGATGGCGGCGTTCGCCCTGTTGCAACTAGCGCGGGTGCGGGATCGCCGGATTCTGCTCGCGGCGCTGGTTTCGGTGGCGCTGGTGATCGCCGGGCTGTGGCTGCTCCAGCCGTGGCTGCGGCAATTGGGCAACCTGAACCTGATCATCTTTTTCGTGCTGGTGGCCGGCTCCTGCGTGCTGGCGGGCGTGCCCATTGCCTTCGCCTTTGGCCTGTCGGTGCTGGGCTATCTGGCGCTGACGACGCATACGCCGCTGATGGTGCTGGTCGGGCGGATGGACGAGGGCATGAGCCACCTCATCCTGCTGGCGGTGCCGCTGTTCGTCTTTCTCGGATTGCTGATCGAAATGACCGGGATGGCGCGGGCCATGGTCGGCTTTCTCGCCAACCTGCTCGGCCATGTCCGCGGCGGCCTGAATTACGTGCTGATCGGCGCGATGTATCTGGTGTCCGGCATTTCCGGCTCGAAGGCGGCCGACATGGCGGCGGTCGCCCCGGTGCTGTTTCCGGAAATGAAGGCGCGCGGCGCCAAGCCCGGCGATCTGGTCGCCCTGCTCTCGGCGACCGGCGCGCAGACCGAAACCATTCCGCCGAGCCTGGTGCTGATCACCATCGGCTCGGTCACCGGGGTCTCGATCGCGGCGCTGTTCACCGGCGGGATGCTGCCGAGCGCCGTGCTGGCGGTGACGCTGTCGGCGCTGGTGTGGTGGCGCTATCGTCATGAGGACCTTCGACACGTCCAGAAAGCCCGCCTGCCGGAAATCCTCCGCAGCTTCGTCGTCGCCCTGCCCGCGCTGGCGCTGCCGTTCGTGATCCGCGCCGCGGTGGTCGAAGGCATCGCCACCGCGACCGAGGTCTCGACCATCGGCATCGTCTACGCCACGGTGGTCGGTCTCCTGATCTACCGCCAGTTCGATTGGCGACGGCTGCGCCCGATGCTGATCGAAACCGCGAGCCTGTCCGGCGCGATCCTGTTCATCATCGGCACTGCGACCGGCATGGCCTGGGGCTTGACCCAGTCCGGCTTCTCGCGCTCGCTGGCGGCGGCGATGACCGGCCTGCCCGGCGGCGCGGCCTCGTTCATCGCGGTCTCGATCATCGCCTTCATGGTGCTGGGCAGCGTGCTGGAAGGCATTCCCGCCATCGTGCTGTTCGGGCCGCTGTTGTTTCCGATCGCGCAGGCCGTGGGCGTTCACGAGGTGCATTATGCGATGATCGTGATCCTGGCGATGGGTATAGGATTGTTCGCGCCGCCATTCGGCGTAGGCTATTATGCGGCCTGCGCGATCGGCCGCGTCGATCCGGCCGAAGGCGTCAAGCCGATCCTCGGCTATATGCTGGCGCTCTTGGTCGGATTGATCGTGGTGGCGGCCGTTCCGTGGATATCGATCGGATTTATAAAGTAAACAGAAACAGTGTTTTGCATTCATGATTTAATCTGTCGCACGAGATCGGCTCGATATTTTCGTGAGATAGATTAAAATCATTACGCAAAATATTGATAGAGCGGTGATTTCATCATGGAAAATGGCAATCCATACGACATCGGCCTCGACAAGAACGCGGCGAATTTCGTGCCGCTGTCGCCGCTCAGCTTTCTGTTTCGGACCGCGGCGGTCTATCCGAACCACCCCAGCGCGGTTTACGAGGACCGCGTCTTCACCTGGTCGCAGACGCTGGAGCGCAGCCGCCGCGTCGCCTCCTACCTTGCCTCGCGGGGGATTGGACGCGGCGATACCGTGGCCGCGATGCTGCCGAACATCCCGGCGATGAACGAGGCCCACTTCGCCGTGCCGATGACCGGCGGGGTGCTCAACGCCCTCAACATCCGGCTCGACGCCGCCGCCATCGCCTTTCAGCTCGACCACGGCGGCGCCAAGGCGATCCTGGTCGATCCCGAATTCGCCGACGTCATCGCCGACGCCCTCACCCAGATGAAAGGTCCAAAACCGTTCGTCATCGATGTCGATGACTTAGCTTTCGACGGCGGCCGCCGCATCGGCGAGATCGAATACGAGGCCGTGGTGGAGGCAGGCGATCCGGACTTCACCCCGGTGACGCCGCGGGACGAATGGGACGCCATCGCGCTGGGCTACACCTCGGGCACCACCGGCAATCCCAAGGGCGTGGTGACGCACCACCGCGGCGCCTACCTCAATGCCGTCAGCAACATCCTCGCCGGCAATCTGGGGCAGCATCCCTCCTATCTGTGGACGCTGCCGATGTTCCACTGCAACGGCTGGTGCTTCCCGTGGACCATTGCGGCGGCCGCCGGCGTCAACGTTTGCCTGCGCAAGGTCGATCCGGCGAAAATCTTCGAGTTGATCCCCAAGCACGGCGTCACTCACATGTGCGGCGCGCCGATCGTCTACAACACCCTGATCAACGCACCTAGCGCGCCCCGGCCGAAGCCGGGCCAGCGTCCGGTAGTCGGCCTGATCGCCGGCGCCGCGCCGCCCGTCGCGGTGCTGGCCGGCGCGGAGACCATCGGTATCAAGCTGACCCACGTCTACGGCCTGACCGAGGTCTACGGCCCGGCCTCGGTCTGCGCGGAGCAACCCGGCTGGGACGACCTGCCGACCGAGGCGCGGGCGCAACTCAAGCGCCGGCAGGGCGTCGCCTACCCGCTTCAGGAAGCGATCACGGTGCTCGATCCCGAAACCATGCGCGAGGTGCCGCGCGACGGCGAGACCATCGGCGAGGTGATGTTCCGCGGCAACGTGGTGATGAAGGGCTACCTGAAGAACGAAGCCGCGACGAAAGAGGCGTTCGAGGGCGGCTGGTTCCACACCGGCGATCTCGGCGTCCTCGATCGCGACGGCTATGTCATCATCAAGGATCGCTCCAAGGACATCATCATTTCCGGCGGCGAAAATGTGTCGTCGGTCGAAGTCGAGGACGTGCTTTACAAGCACCCGGCGGTGCTGTTCGCGGCCGTGGTCGCCAAGCCCGATCCGAAGTGGGGCGAGGTGCCCTGCGCCTTCGTCGAGCTGAAGGACGGCGCGAGTGCGACGGAAGCCGACATCATCGCCTTCTGTCGCGAGCAGATGCCGGGCTTCAAGACGCCGAAGGCGGTGGTGTTCGGCACCATTCCGAAAACCTCGACCGGCAAGATCCAGAAATTCCTGCTGCGCAATCAGGTGAAGTCGGCGCAGGCGATCCTGGCGTGAGACGGGTCGCCATCCGGAGAGCCTGACCGGCACTGGTTTTGTACGCGGATTTGCAACATGGAAAACGTCATACTCCGCGAAGGCGGAGTATCCAGTACTCCGTGGCGGGTCAGAAAATCCCATAAGCTCGCGTGGAATACTGGATCGTCCGCCTTCGCGGACGATGACGCCTCGTTTCCGGGTCAAACCTTCAGGATGGCGGCCCGTCATCAATCTCCAGCCGCATCCCGTCGTAAGCCGGGATGACGTTGGCCGGCAGTTCCCGGCGCATCGTCGCGTAGTCGAGGTCGGCGTGCATGTTGGTGATGACGGCGCGCTTCGGCTTGAAGCGATCGATCCATTTGAGCGCGTCGCGGACGCTGAAGTGGCTCGGGTGCTGGGCGTAGCGCAACCCGTCGACGATCCACAGATCAAGCCCCTCCAGCGCGCGCCAGCTCTCCCGTGGAATGTCGTGCAGGTCCGGCGTGTAGGCGGCGTCACTGACGCGATAGCCGAGCGCCGGAATGTTGCCGTGATCGACCAGGAACGCCGACAGCGTCAACGGGCCGCCCTTGCCTTCAATGGTACGGCTTTCGCCCGCCTCGATCGCGCGATGGTCGAGGATCGGCGGATAGTCGCTGCCCGGCGGCGAAACGAAGCAATAGGAAAAGCGCGAAAGAATATCCTTGCCGGTCGACTGGTTGAGGTAGACCGGAATGCGCCGGCGCTGAGCCATCACCACCGAGCGCAGATCGTCGATGCCGTGGGTCTGGTCGGCGTGCTCATGGGTGAGAAACACCGCGTCGATGTGGTCGACCTCGGCGTCGATCAACTGCTCGCGCAGGTCCGGCGAGGTATCGATCACCACGCGGGTCGTGCCCTGCTCTGATTGCCGCTCCGCCATCATCGAGCAGCGGCGGCGGCGATTTTTCGGGTTGGCCGGATCGCAGGCGCCCCACCCCAGCGCCGGGCGCGGAACGCCCGCGGATGAGCCGCAGCCGAGAATGGTCAGGGTCGTGGTCATGTCGGCGCGGGCACTTTGCTGAACAGGCGGAAAAAATTTTCCGTGGTCTGCCGGGCGATCTCGTCGATCGAAACGCCACGCGCCTCCGCCAGCACCTTCGCCACCTCGCCGACATAGGCCGGCTCGTTGCGCTTGCCGCGATGCTTGCCGGGCGCGAGATACGGCGAATCCGTCTCCACCATGATGCGGTCGGCCGGCAGCTCAGCGGCGAGGTCGCGCAAGGCTTGCGACTTCTTGAAGGTGATGATGCCGGTGAACGAGATCGACAGGCCGAGACCGATCGCCTTCATCGCCAGGTCGCGGCCGCCGGTGTAGCAATGCAGCACGGCGCGGAACGGCCCCTTCGCCATCTCCTCGTCGAGGATGCGACCGCACGCCTCGTCGGCCTCGCGGGTGTGGATCACCAGCGGCAGCCCGGTTGCGCGCGCCGCCGCGATATGGGCGCGGAAGCCGCGCTCCTGCGCTTGCGGCGAGCCGTTGTCGTAGAAATTGTCCAGCCCCGCCTCGCCGAGCGCGACCACCTTCGGATGATGGGTCAGCGCGATCAACTCGTCGGGCGTAATCCCGTCCTCCTCGTCGGCGTGATGCGGATGGGTGCCGATCGAGCAATAGACATTTGGAAAGCGTTCGGCGATCGCCAACAGCTTGGCCTGTTCCCGCACCCGCGTCGAGATCGTCACCATCCGTCCGACGCCAGCGGCTTCCGCGCGGGCGACCACGGCGTCGAGTTCATCGGCGAAGTCGGGAAAATCGAGATGACAGTGGCTATCGACCAGCATTTTCTGACGCGGCCTATTCGTCCTTCGGTTCGACGTAACGCGGAAAAATCGGCGCGG
>JBDHSX010000082.1:0-16100 GCA_039808365.1 Xanthobacteraceae bacterium
GCGCGGCACAGCTTGGCGAGATCGCCCATCAGGCCGTCGGACACGTCCATCGCGGCGCTGGCGTGAGCGCGGACCGCCCGCGCCAATGCGACGCGCGGTTGCGGCACCCGGTAGCGCCCGACCAGTGCCGCGCGGGCGGTGGCGTCGAGGCCGGGGGAAGGCGCGCCCTGCAGGATCGACAGCCCAAGCGTCGCGTCGCCGATGGTGCCGCTGACGACGACGACATCGCCCGGCCTGGCGCCGGCGCGCCGGACCATTTCGCCCGGCGGCAGCCGGCCGAAGGCTGTGATCGAGATCATCGCCGGTCCCGGCGTCGACACCGTGTCGCCGCCGAGCAGCGGGCATTCGAACAGACGGGCATCCTCCCCCAGCGCATCGGCGAACGGCGCGAGCCACGCCTCGCTCACCGCGTGCAGCGCTAGGGTCAGCACGAAGCCGGCCGGCGTCGCGCCCTTGGCGGCGAGATCGGACAGGTTCACCCGCAACGCCTTGCGCGCCACGGTGTCGGGCGGATCGTCCGGCAGGAAATGCACGCCTTCGACAATGGCGTCGACGGTGACGACCAGATCGTCGCCGCGGCCTTGCAGGATGGCGGCGTCGTCGCTCAGCCCCAGCGCGCCGGGCGCGCACGCCAGCGGCTTGAAATAGCGCGCGATCAGATCGTCTTCACCGGAGGACATGGGGCTCAAATCTCGGCATTGCGAGCGCAGCGAAGCAATCCCGGGACGACAAAGCAAGCATGGATTGCTTCGTCGCGTTGCTCCTCGCAATGACGCTGAAAATTACCGCGTAAATTCGCCGCTGCGGAACTGGCGCGCGATCTGATCCAGTACGGCGTTGACCATGCCGGTTTCGTCGCCCTCGACGAAGGCGTGCGCGACATCGACATATTCCGACACCACGACGCGCGCCGGCACGTCCTTGCGATGCTCAAGCTCGTAGGATCCGGCGCGCAGCACCGCGCGCAAAATGGCGTCGATCCGCTTCAAGGGCCAGCCGCGCGACAGCGCGCCGTCGATCAAGGGGTCGAGTTTCGCCTGATCGCGTACCACGCCGGCGACGACATCGCGGAAGAACGCGGCCTCGGCCGGCAGATATTGCTCGCCCTCGACCTCGTTGCCGATCCAGTGGCTCTCGAACTCGGCAAACACGTCATTGATGCCGGCACCCGCCATGTCCATCTGGTAAAGCGCCTGCACCGCCGCGAGCCGCGCCGCGCCGCGCCGGTTGGCTTTCCTGTCCTGCGGCTTGGTTGGATTTTTTTTGATCTCGGCCATGGCGCTCAAGCCTGACCGACGCGGCGTTTGAGGCGCAGCATCGCCAGCGCCGCGCGCGCGGCATCGCCGCCCTTGTTGAGGTCGTCGGGCCGCGCCCGCGCCCAGGCTTGCGCCTCGGTGTTGACAGTGAGAATGCCGTTGCCGAGCGGCATGCGGCGGTTGATCGACAGGTCCATCAGGCCGCGCGAGGATTCCATCGATACGATCTCGAAATGAAAGGTCTCGCCGCGTACCACGCAGCCGAGCGCGACCGCCGCGTCATAGGGCTTGCCGGCTTTCTCGGCGCCATCGAAGGCGATGGCGATGGCGGCAGGAATTTCCAGCGCGCCGGGCACCGTGACCACGTCATGCGTGACGCCGGCCGCCTCCAGCTCCGCCACCGCGCCCTGTAGCAGCGCGTCCTGAATGTCGTCGTAAAACCGCGCCTCGACGATCAGCGCGCGAGCGCCGCGCACGTCGGTCCGGTCTGTCAGCGGGGCGCGTCGCGCGTCGGCCATGGGGCGATCCGTATTGTGTCGAAAACAACGTCGCGGGTTGTAGTCGCTGCCCGGCATGAAGCCAAGCACGAAGATGGCTACTTCATCTCCGTCAGCCGCGCGGCGTAACGGGCCATCAGGTCGACTTCCAGGTTCACCTCGGAACCCGCCTGCCAGCCGCTCAGCGTGGTGACCGACAGCGTGTGCGGAATGATCAGCACCGAAAAAGTGATGTCCACCGCCGTGTTGACCGTCAGCGAGACGCCGTCGAGCGTCACCGAGCCCTTGGCGGCGATGAAGCGCGCCAGCTCGCGGGGGCAACGCAGTTCGAACCGCGCCATGTCCGGCAGGTCGTCGCGGCCGACGATCGTCGCGACGCCGTCGACATGGCCGGCGACGATATGGCCGCCGAGTTCGTCGCCGATCTTCAGCGCGCGTTCCAGGTTAAGCCGGGTGCCGACCTGCCAGTGCCGGGCTGTGGTCATCCGCAAGGTCTCGGCGGCGGCATCGACGTCGAACCAGGTCCGCCCGTCCGCGACGCCGGAGGCGACCACGGTGAGGCAGACGCCGTTGCAGGCGATCGACGCGCCGTCCGCGATGGTCGCCCGGTCGTAGCGGCAGAGGATGCGCAGGCGATGCAACTGACCTTGCGCGACCGGCTTGAGGTCGGCGATCTCGCCCAAGTCGGTAATGATCCCGGTGAACATTCAGACTCGCTCGTAAACCGTAAGGGTGTCCCGATCGAGGCTTTCGCTAGCACGAACGCGCAGCGACGGCGACCCGGTGATGGCGGACAGCGGCAATGCGCCGAGCGCGGCCACGCCGTCGGCGCCGATCGCATCCGGTCCGCGCAAGAGCCAGACCTCGTCCACCAAGCCGGCCGCGACGAATGAAGCCGCGATTCGCGCCCCGCCCTCGACCAGCAGCCGGGTGACGCCTTGGCTCGACAGCCTCCGCAGCACGTCGGTGAGATCGAGGCCGTTTTGGCTCGTCTTCACCCGCGACACCCGCGCGCCCGCCGCGCCCAGTTTCGCCGCTGCAGGCGCCTCGGCGGCGTCCGAGGTCAACACCCACAACGGCGTCACGCGCGCCGAATGCACCAGTTGACCGTCGCCCGGCAGCCGCAGCGCGCGGTCCAGCACCACGCGCGCCGGCGAGCGGCGCGCCATGCCCGGCAACCGGCAGGTCAAGAGCGGATCATCCGCCAGCGCCGTGCCGATGCCGATCAGCACCGCGTCGCATTGGGCGCGGAGCAGATGCACCCGCCCCCGCGACGCTTCCCCGGTGATCGCGATCGGTTTGCCGCCCGAAGCCCCGATTTTATCGTCCTGCGACACCGCGAGCTTGAGAATGACGTGGGGGCGGCCGTCGCGGACGCGACGAAAGTGCCCGGCATGGTCGCGCGCGGCGTCATCGGCGCACGTCCCGACATCGACCACGACACCGGCCGCCCGCAGCCTGGCGTGGCCCTGCCCCGCCACCAGCGGATTGGGATCCTCGATGGCGGAGACGACCCGCGCAATGCCGGCGGCGATGATGGCGTCGACGCAGGGCGGCGATTGGCCGACATGCGAGCACGGCTCCAGCGTCACATACAGCGTCGCGCCGCGCGCGGCGTCGCCGGCGCGCGCTAAGGCCTCCGGTTCGGCGTGCGGCCGCCCACCCGGCTGCGTCCAGCCGCGCCCGACGATGACGCCGTCCTTGACCACCACCGCGCCGACCGCCGGATTGGGCGCGGTCGCGCCCAGGCCGCGGCGGCCCAGCGCCAACGCCAGTTGCATGAAGCGGCGATCGCGCACCTTGGCCTCGCGCGCCTTGTCGGCATACTGGTCTTCCAGCAGCCGGAAGATCATTTGCCGACCAGCGCCGCCGGCGGCTCGTCATCGCCGGAGAGTTCGCCCAACACGGTCTTGAAATCGCGCGCCTCGCGAAAATTGCGATAGACCGAGGCGAAGCGGACATAGGCGACGTCGTCGAGCTGGCGCAGATGCTCCATCACCGCCTCGCCGATGGTCTCCGAGGAGATTTCCGCCTCGCCCCCGCTCTCCAGTTCGCGCACGATGGCCGACACCATTTTCTCGACCCGCTCGGTTTCCACCGGGCGCTTGCGCAAGGCGATTTGCAGCGAGCGCACCAGCTTGTCGCGATCGAACGGCACGCGACGGCCGTTGCGCTTGATCACCGTCAGTTCGCGCAACTGCACCCGCTCGAAGGTGGTGAAGCGGAAGTTACACGCCAGACAGACCCGCCGCCGCCGGATCACCGAGGAGTCCTCGGTCGGCCGCGAGTCCTTCACCTGGGTATCGAGGCTGTTGCAGCTCGGGCAGCGCATCGCGTCGTCCTATGTGGCCGTCATGGCGAGGGCGAGCTTCGCTTCGCCCGCCATGACGATAACACGCCCTATTGATAGATCGGGAAGCGGTCGGTCAGCGCCCGGACCTTTTTCTTCACCGCCGCCTCGACGCCCGGCGCGGTGCCGTCCGGCGACTGCGCCACCGCGTTGAGCACCTCGGCGATCAGACCGCCGACCTCCTTGAACTCGGCGACGCCGAAGCCGCGCGTCGTGGCGGCCGGGGTGCCGAGCCGCAGGCCGGAGGTGACGAACGGCTTCTCGGGGTCGAACGGAATGCCGTTCTTGTTGCAGGTGAGCCCGGCGCGCACCAGCGCCTTCTCCGAGATGTTGCCCTTCAGCCCCTTCGGCCGCAGATCGACCAGCATCAGGTGATTGTCGGTGCCGCCCGAGACGATCTCGAAGCCATGGCCGCGCAGCGTCTCCGCCAGCGCCCGTGCGTTCTCCACCACGTTCCTGGCGTAGACCTTAAAGTCCGGCTGCAACGCCTCCTTGAACGCCACCGCCTTGGCGGCGATGACATGCATCAATGGACCGCCCTGTAGGCCGGGGAAGATCGCGGAGTTGAGCTTTTTGGAGATCTCCTCGTCGTTGCACAGGATCAGCCCGCCGCGCGGTCCGCGCAGCGATTTATGCGTGGTCGTGGTGGTGACGTGCGCATACGGCACCGGATTGGCATGGACGCCGCCGGCGACGAGACCGGCGAAATGCGCCATGTCGACCATGAAATAGGCACCGACGCTGTCGGCGATCTCGCGGAATCGCTTGAAATCCCACGATCGCGAATAGGCCGAACCGCCGGCGATGATCAGCTTCGGCCGAACCTGCTCGGCCTGCTTCGCCACTTCGTCCATATCGATGATCTGGTCCTCACGGCGCACGGTATAGTGCGACGGCCTGAACCACTTGCCGGACATGTTGACCGGCGCGCCGTGGGTGAGATGGCCGCCGGCGGCGAGATCGAGGCCCATGAAGGTATCGCCCGGCTGCAACAGCGCCAGGAACACCGCCTGATTCATCTGGCTGCCGGAGTTCGGCTGCACGTTGGCGAATTCCGCACCGAACAATTTCCGGGCGCGGAAAATGGCGATGCTTTCGGCGATGTCGACCCACTCGCAGCCGCCGTAGTAGCGCTTGCCCGGATAGCCTTCCGCGTACTTGTTGGTCATCACCGAACCCTGGGCTTCGAGCACGGCGCGGCTGACGATGTTTTCCGAGGCGATCAACTCGATCTCATGGCGCTGGCGGCCGAGCTCTCCCCGGATCGCGGCGGCGATCTCCGGATCGGCCTCGGCGAGCGGCGCGGTGAAAAACCTGTCGGGAGCGGAAACGGCAGCGGCTTGGGCTGAGACGTGAGCTGAAACTTGGGCGGATGACGTCATCGGCAATATCTCCACCGCCACAGCCTCTCGAACGAGGCGCGGGCGGTCCGGGAAAAACGGGTCGGGTGGCAGGCGTGGCCTTACCACATCCGGCGCGCCACCGCCAAGGTTTTGCGGCTCGCGCCGGCAGTTTGGGCCAGATATGGTGGGCAACCGTCCCACCGGCAACCGGGCCGCGCGCCGTGGGCGGCGGGCCGGGCCGCCCCCCCGATAGCTCAAAGCGCCATCTGCTTCACGCCGCATTCCTTGCAGGTGTATTGCACGCGGCTCGCGCCCTTCGGCGCCGATACCTTGTTCTGCGCGCCGCATTTGCCGCAGGTCGCGACGATGCGGGTGTCGCCCTGCTTCACCGTGACGCCCTTGCGCGTCATCGCCTCGCGCATCAGCCGTTCGGCTTCCTCGCGCATTGCCTGCTTGTCCATATGCCCACCCTTCCCTGCGATCCGCGCCGCGCTGTTGTACGCCTGAATTTGATCGCGCCAACAAAAAAACGCACCGGCTCCGGGGCAATTGGGAGCCGATGCGCGACAGTTGGCTTGAAGGTGTCCTTGGAGAGACGTCTTCGAAGGGCAGGCGGCCGATCTTGCGCCGGCGCGCCCGAGAGCAACTCAGAGGCGATACGAGAGCAACTCAGAGGCGATAAAGGATCTGGTCGGTCCAGAAACGCTCCAGCCGATGCAGCGACTTGTTGAGCGTGGCGAACTCGTCGTTGGAGATGCCGCCGACCTGCTCCACCGTCTTCATGTGCTTCTGATAGAGCGCGTCGACGATGCGGCGGACTTCCTGACCCTGCGCGGTGAGACGAATGCGCACCGAGCGGCGATCGACGCGCGAGCGCTGATGATCGAGGAAGCCGAGCTCGACCAGCTTCTTCAGGTTGTACGACACGTTGGAGCCGAGGTAATAACCCCGCGTCCGCAATTCTCCGGCGGTCAATTCCTTGTCGCCGATGTTGTAGAGCAAGAGCGCCTGCACCGAGTTGATGTCGGCGCGGCCGCGACGATCGAACTCATCCTTGATGACGTCGAGCAAGCGGCGATGCAGCCGCTCTACCAGCGTGAGAGCTTCGAGATAGAGCGACTGCACCGGTGCGTGACCGGCAGCGTGGTCGGCGGTTTCAACGGCCGTGGCTGCGGCTTTCATCATGACACTACCCCTGTTGTCGTTTTTTCGACTTATGCGACGAAACTTGTGTCCCGCCTGATGGACACAACCTACCGGGGGCGTTTGAAGATCCGCTTAAATAAGACAATAAAGAGATCATGAATTTAAGACAGTGAATCGCGGATTAAGGCCGTCAAATAAGGACTTTTTGTAATCAACCGTTGACGATCAAAGCCTCGATGTTCCCGCTTCGTCCGCACCCCTCGCCGCCGCTGTCGCATTTGCGGACAGCGGCGCTCAAATCCGAAACGTTGCGGTCATCTTCGTCACCGCCGCGTTAGGGTGACTCGAATCTTACCGCTAAAAATTTTGCGAAAATTCGCTGAAAAATGACCGCGCGGCGACGGGCTCAGGCAACGCCGCGCGTACGCCCTTCCCAATACGGCGCGCGCAGCGCCTTGCGGTCGATCTTGCCGAGGCCGGTCACCGCGATGGTTTCGACGAAGTCGATCGACTTCGGCGACCACGGCGCGCCGCGCTTGCCCTTGACGTGGGCTTGCAGTTCGGCGGCGTCGCTGCCGGCGCCCGGCTTCAGCACCACGAACGCCTTCACCGCCTCGCCCCACTTGTCGTCGGGCACGCCGATCACCGCGGCGAGAGCAACCGCGTGATGCGACATCAGCGCATCCTCCACTTCACGCGGATAGATGTTGAAGCCGCCGGAGATGATCATGTCCTTGGTGCGATCGACGATATAGAGATAGCCCTCCTCGTCCCTGACGGCGACATCGCCGGTGTGCAGCCAGCCGCCGCGAAACGCCTCCTCCGTCGCCTCCGGACGCTTCCAGTAGCCATCCATCACCAGCGTCCCGCGCACGCAGATTTCACCGGGCTCGCCCAAGCCGACCTCACGCATTTCGGAATCGAACAGCTTGACGTCGATCAGCGGATTGGGACGGCCGCACGAACCGAGACGGCCGGGCTTGCTGTCATCATGATCGATCTTGCGCAACGTAGTGACGCATTGCGGCGCCTCGGTCTGGCCGTAGATCTGAACGAACACCGGGCCGAAGATTTTGATGGCTTCGCGCAGCCGGTCCGGCGACATCGGCGCCGCGCCGTAGATGATCATGTCGAGCGACGACAGGTCGTAACGCGCACGCAGATCGGCGGCATCGAGCAGCGCATAGATCAGGGTCGGCACCAGGAAAACGGCGGTGATCCTTTCCTCCGCAACCACGCGGCAATAGGCTTCGGCCTCGAAACCCTGCACCAGACGGGTGAAGCCGCCGCGCAGCATCACCGGAAACAGCGTGACGCCGGCGGCGTGGCTGATCGGGGTCGCCGCGAGGAAACGAATCTCCGCCGGCCAGTCCCAATCCGCGTAGAGCAACGTTGCCATGGTGGTGACGACGCGGTGCGGCAGCATCACGCCCTTGGAGCGGCCGGTGGTGCCGCCGGTATAGGCCAGCCATGCGATGGCGTTGACGTCACTGTCATCGACCAGCGGCGCCGGCGCGACATCATCGAAGCCGGCGAGCACATCGCGCGCGCCCTCGACGGCGCCGAACGACAACAGATGCTTGAGCGAGGCGACGCGATCCTTGATCGCCAGTCCGCGGGCCGCGAACTTGCCGCTTTCGACGATCAGGGCGTCGATCTCGGCGTCGGCGATGATGAAAACATGGTCGTCCTCGGCGGCCATCGGATGCAGCGGTGTATAGCGCAGCCCCATCACCATCGCCGCGCTGATCGCCGCCCAGGATTCAGCGCGGTTGCCGGACAAGACCGACAGCGCGTCGCCACGCTTGAGCCCGACCGAGCGGAACAAGGTGATGAAGCGCCCGATCGCCGCGCCGAACTGGCGATAGCTCCAGCGGATATTGGAGTCCGCCAGGGCCGGCCGGTCGCCGTAGCGCACCACCGCGCTGACGATGAGACCGCCCGCCGTTCCGCCCGCGTGAAGTCGATCCATGATGCCTCCCGATGTTTTTGCCGGCCGATGCCCGGAGATTGGCGCGAATGAGCTATGGCGGCCGCTCCTGCGCCGCGAGCCAGGCCAGCGCGAGATAACCCGCCAGGAACACCACATCGACGCCGACCACGACGAGGCTGCCGCCATAGATCGAGGGAACCATCAGTTCCACGATCGCCATCGACACCACCGAGGTCAGCCAGACCACCGCGCCCCATGGCGTCGCCAGCCACAATCCGACCGCAGCCACCAGCTCGATAACGGCGAAATAGATGGTGGCGGCCTGCCACGACGTCGGCTGGTTCTGGAACGCCTCGTTCTCGCCGCCGATGAAGCCGGTGACCTGGGCCCAATGATAGAGGCCCTTGCCCATCGACAGCACCGCCATCACCCGTAGAAACAGCACCAGCCGCCGGGTCCAGACATTGTCATCGGACTCCGACCGCACCGAGCGCAGATCATTGGCCGCGATGGTGCGCTGGCGCCGCGGCAACTGGCGAGGGGGCGGCGCCTGGTATGAGGATTTGGACATCAATTCGATACTCGCGGCCGCAACGGCTGCATCGTCGCGATTCTGAAGGCGATTCATGGCCCGCCGGGGCGCTAAAATCAATTGCGGACGGGGCGTGAAGCGGATTTGACATTCGCGGTCGACCTTGCCGCGAGAGGAACTGCCGAAATGGAGGCAAATGTCAGAATTGAGCCACCAGACGCGCGGTGACGCCGCGGCCCCGAGGTGCTAGACTAAATTAAGACTAATTCCAGCCCGCGGTCTCGGAGACATTCCACCATGGCGATCAAATTCGGCCGGCCTATCGAAATGCGCGACGCCGCACGGCGCGAGGCCGCCACCACCCCGGCCTCGCTCGATCTGACGGTCCGCCTCCGCCGCAACCGCAAGTCCGAATGGGCGCGGCGGCTGGTGCGGGAGAACGTCCTGACCGCCGACGACCTGATCTGGCCGCTGTTCATCATCGACGGCGACAACCAGCGCGTCGATGTCGCCTCGATGCCGGGGGTCCAGCGCATCAGCGTCGATCAGGCGGTGCGCGACGCCGAGCGCGCGATGACGCTTAACATCCCTTGCATCGCGCTGTTCCCCTACACCGAGTCATCGCTGCGCGACGAACGCGGCTCCGAGGCGCTCAATCCGGACAATCTGGTGTGCCAGTCGGTGCGCGCGATCAAGCGGGAGTTTCCGGATCTGGGCGTGTTGTGCGACGTCGCCCTCGATCCGTTCACCAGCCACGGCCATGACGGCCTGATCCGCGACGGCAAAATTCTCAACGATGAAACCGTCGCGGTGCTGGCGCGGCAGGCGCTGGTGCAGGCGGAAGCCGGCTGCGATATCATCGCGCCCTCGGATATGATGGACGGCCGCGTCGGCGCCATTCGAGAAACGCTCGACCGGGCCGGGTTTCTCGACGTCCAGATCATGGCCTATGCGGCCAAATATGCGTCGGCGTTCTACGGCCCGTTCCGCGACGCCATCGGCTCCGCCAAGACGCTCACCGGCGACAAGCGGACCTACCAGATGGACTCCGCCAATTCCGACGAGGCGCTGCGCGAGGTCGAACTCGACATCGCCGAGGGAGCCGACATGGTGATGGTGAAGCCCGGCCTGCCCTATCTGGACGTGGTCCGCCGCGTCAAGGACACCTTCGGAATGCCGACCTTCGCCTATCAGGTGTCCGGCGAATACGCCATGATCGCCGGCGCCGCCAGCAACGGCTGGATCGACGGCGAGCGGGCGATGATGGAGAGCTTGGTGGCATTCAAGCGCGCCGGCGCGGACGGCGTGCTGACCTACTTCGCCCCGCAAGCGGCGGAAAAGATTCGCGCGGGGCTTTGACGCCGCCCTTCGCGCCGGCCCTTCGTCGCCCTTGCGCCCCGACCGAGCGATCGCCATGTGATGGCGCGTGACATCGTCATCGGACGGGAGAGCATCATGCGGGCAGGCGATTCGAACCAGACTCACGCGACGGGCTGGCCGGGAGGCCAGAGCGACGCGCGGCCCCATGCGTTCGATCCCCTCTCACAGCCCGAGCTGTTTCGCGGCGTGCTGACGCGGCGGTTCTTCGCCTTCCTGATCGACCTTGTGGTGCTGTCGGTTCCGGTCATTCTGGCGGTGATGTTCATCGCCGTGTTCGGCGTCGTCACCTTCGGGCTCGGCTGGGCGCTGTTCTGGCTGGTGTCGCCGGCTTCGGTGGTCTGGGCCATCCTCTATTACGGCATGACGCTCGGCGGCCCGCATTCCGCGACCGTCGGCATGCGAGTGATGGACCTGGAAATGCGCACCTGGTACGGCGAGCCGAGCTATTTCCTGCTCGGGGCGACCCATGCCGTCGTCTATTGGATCTCGGTGTCGATGCTGACCCCGCTGGTGCTGCTGGTCGGCCTGTTCAACGGCCGCCGCCGCCTGCTGCACGACATCATCCTCGGCACCGTGGTGATCAACACCTCGGTTCGCGCCGCCATCGCCCCCGAGCCCCGCCAAAGCTGGTAATCGCGGAAGGCCGTTGACCGGCCCTCCCGCACGGGCGATGCTTGCCCGAGCATCGGAGGCTGACGAGATTCGGTGACGCAACACTCCCGCGACACGCCGCAATTCTACCTGACGGCCCCCTCGCCGTGCCCGTATCTGCCGGGCCGGCAGGAGCGAAAGGTGTTCACGCATCTGGTCGGCAGCAAAGCCGCCGAGTTGAACGATCTGCTGACCCATGGCGGCTTCCGCCGCAGCCAGTCGATCGCCTATCGTCCGGCCTGCGACCAATGCCACGCCTGCGTCTCGGTCCGCATCATCGCCAATGAGTTCCGACCATCGCGCGGTTTCCGCAAGATTCTGGCGCGCAACGCCGATCTGATCGGCCAATCCCGCAACGCGACGCCGACCTCGGAACAATACTCAGTATTCCGCGCCTATCTCGACCAACGCCATCGTCTCGGCGGCATGGCCGACATGACCGTGCTCGATTACGCCATGATGATCGAGGACAGCCACGTCGAAACCCGGCTGATCGAATATCGCCGTCGTCCCGCCGAGGGCTTAGCGGCGGCAAGGCCCGGCGAACTGATCGCGGTGGCGCTGACCGATATTCTCGGCGACGGACTGTCGATGGTCTATTCGTTCTTCGAGCCGTCCGAGGAAAACCGCTCGCTCGGCACCTTCATGATCCTCGACCACATCGCCCGCGCCCGCCGCATGGGGCTGCCTTACGTCTATCTCGGCTACTGGATCGAGGGCTCGCGCAAGATGAGCTACAAGAGCCGCTTCCTGCCGCAGCAGCGGCTGGCGCCGACCGGATGGCTGCGCGTTGACGATGAGACTTCCGCGCAGTCGGAAGCGCAGGATTGACGCATCATCAATCGTCATTGCGAGCGCAGCGAAGCAATCCAGGGGCCGCAAAGAAAGTGTTGGATTGCTTCGTCGCTACGCTTCTCGCAATGACATAGAAAATAAACGCCAACCAGCCCTATCCGAACACCGTATCGTACAGCAGCTTCAAATTGAGCACGACGATGACGCCGGCCACCACCCAGGCGATGACGGCGGTCGAGCGCGTGATGGCGAGATCGCCCATCTTGCGCCGGTCGGAGACGAACCGCACCAGCGGGATCACCGCGAACGGCAGTTGCATCGACAGCACCACCTGGCTGAGCACCAGCAACTGGCCGGTGCCGCGTTCGCCGTAGACCCACGTCACCACCACCACCGGAACGATGGCGATGCCACGCGTCACCAGCCGGCGCGCCCAGGTCGGCATCCGCAGGTGGATGAAACCCTCCATCACGATCTGGCCCGCCAGCGTCGCCGTCACCGTCGAATTGAGGCCGGAGGCGAGCAGCGCCACCGCGAACAGCGTCGAGGCGATGCCAAGCCCGAGCAGCGGCGACAACAGCCGGTGCGCATCGCTGATCTCGGCGACGTCCTGATGGCCGGTCCCGTGAAACGCGGCGGCGGCGACGATCAGGATCGCGGCGTTGACGAACAGCGCCAGCATCAGGGCGATGGTGCTGTCGACGGTCGCCCACTTGATGGCCTCGCGGCGGCCCTGCGGGGTGCGTTCATAGGCGCGGGTCTGCACGATCGAGGAATGCAGATAGAGGTTATGCGGCATCACCGTGGCGCCGATGATGCCGATGGCGATGTAGAGCATCGCCGGATTGGCGACAATCTCTCCGGACGGCCAAAAACCCCTGACGATAGCCGCCACCGGCGGCGCCGCCGCCACGATCTGGACGACGAAACAACCGGCGATGACGATCAGGAGCGCGACGACGAAGGCTTCGAGAAAGCGGAAGCCGCGATTCATCAACAGCAGCACCAGAAAGGCGTCGAGCGCGGTGATTAGGGCGCCAATGATCAGCGGGATGCCGAACAGCAGTTGCAGCGCGATCGCGGTGCCGATCACCTCGGCGAGGTCACAGGCGATGATCGCCGCCTCGCAGATCAGCCACAGCGCAATGCCAACCGGCGGCGAATAGCTTTCGCGGCAGGCTTGCGCCAGGTCGCGGCCGCTGGCGATACCGAGCCGCGCGGCGAGCGCCTGCAACAGGATCGCCATCAGGTTCGACAGCAGGATCACCGACAACAGCGTGTAGCCGAACTGCGCGCCGCCGGCGAGGCTGGTGGCCCAGTTGCCAGGGTCCATGTAGCCGACCGACACCATGTAGCCGGGGCCGAGGAACGCCAACAGCCGCCGGAACCAGTGCCCGCCGGCCGCCGGCAGGGCGATCGAGGCGTGAACCTCCGGCAAACTTGGGCGGCCCGCCTCGGTGGGAGGGGTCTGTGGGCTCGTTCCGGCGTGGACATCCATGGTTCTACCTTGGCCGATCCGCAGTTTTATTGCAACTGATTTGCAATAGCGGGTAGCCGAATGGAGGCGATTGTCGCTGGACCCCGCCGCCCGGTCCGGCTCAATCGCCCATCCCGCGCGACCGACCGCATCGCAACCCCTCCCCGACGTTTCCGCATGAGAAAAGCTCGCGCGCGCCAGCATTTTATATGATAGCCATCATTCAATGATATGATGAGTATCATTCAATAGCTGCAAGGGGACCGATCATGACCGACCAAGCCATCGCCGATCCCGCCCTGGCTCCGAGCACACCGCGCGCCTCGCTCACGCAGGTTGCTGTCCTCGCGGCGCTGGCCGCAATCGGGACGCTCGCCACCAATATCTTCCTGCCGTCGCTCCCCCAGATCGGGCGCGCGCTGGGTGTACCCACCGCGACCGTTACGTCCGCGATCACCGTTTTCCTTGCCGCGTTCGCGCTCGGGCAACTGATCGTCGGGCCGCTGTCGGATCGTTACGGGCGCTTTCGTCCTGTGGTGATCGGCTTCATCATTTTCATCGCCGGGAGCATCTGGTGCGCACTGGCGACCGACCTGTCCCAGCTTCTGCTCGGCCGGGTGGTGCAGGCGCTCGGCGCCTGCGCGACGTCGGTGCTATCGCGCGCCATCGCCCGCGATCTGTTCAGCGGCGAGGCCCTGGCGCGCACCCTTGCCCTGATCATGATCGCGATGGCCGCCGCGCCCGGCTTCTCGCCGCTGCTCGGCGGCGCACTCGACCATTATTTCGGTTGGCGCGCCGAATTCGCCTTCGTCGCGATGTTCGCGGGTATCGCGGCCATCGCCTACGCAATTCGGCTCGGCGAGACACATCACGGCGCTCGCACGCCGCTGGCCCCGCGCGGCATCATGACCACCTATCTCCGGCTGAGCTTCGAGCGCCGTTTCCTGATTCCGGCAGCGACGGTCAGCCTGATCCTCGGCGGCCTCTACGCGATGTTCGCGGCGACCCCCCGCATCCTGATCGAGACCATGCAGTTTTCCCCGATGGGTCTTGGCGCGTTCTTCGCCGGCACCGTGCTGATCGTCTTCGCCGCCGGCATGACGGCGACGCGGTTCGCCTCGCAGTTCGGGCTGGAGCGCTCGATTCAGGCGGGGTTGTTGCTGGCGGTCGCGGGCGGCATGGCGATCCTGCTGGTCGCGGTGTCCCATGGCGGATTCTGGCCATTCCTCGGCGGCATATCGGTATTTCTGCTCGGCATGGGCATCGTCAACCCGCTCGGTACCGCGCAGGCGCTGTCACCATTCGGAACCAACGCCGGCGCGGCGTCGGCGCTGCTCGGCTTCTGGCAGATGATCGGCGCGGCGTTCGGGGTCTGGATGAGCGCCACGATCATCGACGATGCGATGATCGCGCTCGGCGTGGTGCTGGCGCTCGGCGCGACGCTGGCGCTGATCGTCTATCAATTCCGCGCCGAGACCGCGCCCGCATAGGGCGCGGCGTATTTCTACTCGATTCCCCGGCCGAATTTGTTCGACTTCGGGAACCCCTTCGGCGGCAGCCGGCCGGCGTCGGCGCGGTTGCCGCGCCACTCGGCCAGTTCCTTCATGGTCGCGCTGAATTCGCGGCCGGCGGAATCGCGCCACTTCAGCCCGTCCTTCGCGGTGAACACGGTCACGTCCGAGAGCCCGCCGTCCTTGTATTTCTGGAGCCGCACGCCGCGGCCGCGCGCCATCTCCGGCACCTGATCGAGCGGGAAGATCAACAGCTTGCGGTTGTCGCCGATCACCGCCACGGTGTCGCCGGCGACCATCGTCAGCGCCCGCGCCTCGTTCGGCATCTCGACATTGAGCACCTGCTTGCCCTTGCGGGTGGTGCCGACGCAATCGTCCTCGTTGACGACGAAGCCCTGTCCTTCATGGCTGGCGATCAGAAACTTGCGGCCGCCGCTGTTGACGAACATCGTGACGATCGCCGCGTCCTGCTCCATGTCGATGAACATGCGGATCGGCTCGCCATGGCCGCGCCCGCCCGGCAGCTTGGCGACATCGAGCGCGTAGAACCGACCGTTGGTGGCGAGCAGAAGGATTTTCGACGTGGTTTCGGCGAAGAAGGCGAAGCCGAGTCGGTCGTCGGTCTTGAACGACAGGCTCGACAGATCCTCGACATGGCCTTTCAGCGTGCGCACCCAGCCCTTGTCGGACACCACCACCGTCACCGGCTCGCGCTCGACGAAGGCCTCCTCGATGGCCGCGAGATCGTGCTCGGGGGCATCGGCGAAAACGGTGCGGCGCTTGCCGAGCGGGGTCTTCGGCCCGAACATCTCGCGCACCTTGCGCACCTGCTCGGCCACCTTCTTCCATTGCTCGACCTCGGAGCCGAGCACGGCGTTGATGCCTTTGAGTTCGGCCCGAAGATTTTTGTCCTCGGTGCGGATCTCCATTTCCTCAAGCTTGCGCAAGGAGCGCAGCCGCATGTTGAGAATGGCGTCGGCCTGAACCTCGGTGAGCTTGAATGCCTTCATCAGGGCCGGCTTCGGCTCGTCCTCGGCGCGGATGATCCGAATCACCTCGTCGATGTTCAGATAGGCCACCAGATAACCGCCGAGCACTTCGAGGCGGTGCTCGATCTGCGCCTTGCGATAGTTCGAGCGGCGCAGCAGCACGTCGCGCAGATGATCCAGCCATTCGCGCAAGGCCTCACTGAGGCCGACCACCTTCGGAATGCGGCCCTTCACCAGCAC
>JBDHSX010000083.1:0-16026 GCA_039808365.1 Xanthobacteraceae bacterium
GTCGCGGTGGTGCAGTCGAAGACCGACTTCGCCGAACTCTCCGACACCGTCGCCTCGCATCTCGCGGTCAAGATCGCCGATCGTCAGGGGCTTCTGGAAACGCTGTCGGTCACCGCGCGCCTGGAAAAGGTGCTCGGGCTGATGGAAAGCGAAATCTCGGTCCTGCAGGTCGAGAAGCGCATCCGCTCCCGCGTCAAGCGCCAGATGGAGAAGACCCAGCGCGAATATTATCTCAACGAGCAGATGAAGGCGATTCAGAAGGAACTCGGCGACGACGAGGGCCGCGACGAACTCGCCGATCTGGAAGAACGCATCGCCAAAACCAAGCTGTCGAAGGACGCGCGGGAGAAGGCGCAGCATGAGCTGAAGAAGCTGCGCCAGATGTCGCCGATGTCGGCGGAAGCCACCGTCGTGCGCAATTATCTCGACTGGCTGTTGTCGATTCCGTGGAACAAGAAGTCGAAGGTCAAGAAGGACCTCGCCGCCGCACAGGCGACGCTGGACGACGATCACTACGGATTGGAGAAGGTCAAGGACCGCATCGTCGAATATCTCGCGGTGCAGTCCCGCGCCAACAAGCTGACCGGCCCGATCCTGTGCCTCGTCGGTCCTCCCGGCGTCGGCAAGACCTCGCTGGGTAAGTCGATCGCGAAGGCGACCGGCCGTGAGTTCGTGCGCGTCTCGCTCGGCGGCGTCCGCGACGAGGCGGAGATCCGCGGTCATCGCCGCACCTATATCGGCTCGATGCCCGGCAAGATCATCCAGTCGATGCGCAAGGCGAAAACCTCGAACCCGCTGTTCCTGCTCGATGAGATCGACAAGATGGGCGCCGACTTCCGCGGCGATCCGTCGTCGGCCCTGCTTGAGGTGCTCGACCCCGAGCAGAACGCGACGTTCAATGATCACTATCTTGAGGTCGATTACGATCTCTCCAACGTGATGTTCATCACCACCGCGAATACGTTGAATATTCCCGGACCGCTGATGGATCGCATGGAGCTGATCCGCATCGCCGGCTACACCGAGAACGAGAAGGTCGAGATCGCCCGCAAGCATCTCATTCCCAACGCGCTCAGTAAGCACGGCCTCGCCTCCAAGGAATGGTCGATCGACGACGACGCGCTGCTGCTCCTGATCCGCCGCTACACCCGCGAGGCGGGGGTGCGGAATCTCGAACGCGAGATTTCGACGCTGGCCCGCAAGGCGGTGAAGGAGTTGATGCTGTCGAAGAAGAAGGCGGTGAAGATCACCGAGAAGTCGCTCGAAGGCTTCCTCGGCGTGCCGAAGTTCCGCTACGGCGAGATCGAGAGCGACGATCAGGTCGGTGTCGTCACCGGCCTCGCCTGGACCGATGTCGGCGGCGAATTGCTGACCATCGAGAGCGTCATGATGCCCGGCAAGGGCCGCATGACGGTGACCGGCAACCTGCGCGACGTGATGAAGGAATCGATCTCGGCGGCGGCGTCCTATGTCCGCTCGCGGGCGATTACTTACGGCATCGAGCCGCCGCTGTTCGAGAAGCGCGACATCCACGTCCACGTGCCGGAGGGCGCGACGCCGAAGGACGGCCCGTCGGCGGGCGTGGCGATGGCCACCACCATCGTCTCGGTGCTGACCGGCATTCCGATCCGGCACGATGTCGCCATGACCGGCGAGATCACGCTGCGGGGCAGGGTGCTGCCGATCGGCGGCCTCAAGGAGAAGCTGTTGGCGGCCGGCCGGGGCGGCATCAAGACGGTGCTGATTCCGGAGGACAACGCCAAGGATCTCACCGAGATCCCCGACGCCATCAAGGACGGGCTGGAAATCATTCCGGTCTCGCGGATGGACGAGGTGATCGCCAAGGCGCTGGTGCGGCAGCCTCAGCCCATCGAATGGGAGGAGGACGCCGCCCTTCCGACCAAGCCGGAGGCCGGCGACGAAGCCGCCGGCGGACTGGTCGCGCACTGAGCGCGACCAGCTTTCGCAGTGACAATCGAACGGCGCCCCTCACGGGGCGCCGTTTTGTTTGACGTGGCCGGCCTCCGGCGCATGATGCGTCGTTACGTGTCGGAGGATGCAATGGATATCGACGGGCAATGTCACTGCGGACGAATTTCATTCACGGCGACGATCGATCCGGCACGGGTGTCGATCTGCCATTGCACCGATTGCCAGACCCTGACCGGCTCGCCGTTCCGTGTCACCGTGCTGACGGCGCGCGATAATATTCGGCTCTCCGGCGCCGCGCCCCAAATATACATCAAGGTTGGCGACAGTGGCGGCAGGCGTCGCCAGTATTTCTGCTCCCAGTGCGGAACGCCGGTATTCGCCAGCGCCGATGACGAAACCAGCGAATGGGGCATTCGCTGGGGCTGCATCCGCCAGCGCGCCGATCTCAAGCCGGCTCGTCAGATCTGGCGACGCTCGGCCGTGTCGTGGCTTGGCGAGGTGGATAAACTTCCGGCGCGGGAAGTTTAACAATGGTGGGCGGCTACGGATTCGAACCGCAGACCCTCTCGGTGTAAACGAGATGCTCTAACCAACTGAGCTAGCCGCCCATCCGGCCTCTTTAGCCTTTCGTCGCTTGTTGACGCAAGCGCGTGAGGCCTCCCAGCGCCGATCGCGCCTTCATATCGCGACCCCGCCCGCGCTACAGCATCGCGAAAGCGCTGGAGACCATCGCCACCGGCTTGCCGTCGCTGGCCCCGCTCAAGGTCACCCGGCCGAAACTCATGGTGCGCCCGAGCCGCACCACGCGGGCATCGGCGACAACGTCGGACGAGTTCACCGCCTTGAGGAAATGCGTGGTCTGATCGACCGTGGTCATCGGCCGGTAGCCGCCGGCGGCGGCGAGGATCGCCATCACCATCGAGGTATCCGCCAACGCCATCAGCGCCTGGCCGCAGACGATGCCGCCCTGGCGGCACAGACGATCCGAGAATGGCATCCGCAGCGTCGCGCCGGGTTGCCAGTCGGGCGCCGCGCCGGGCGGCGGGGTGGGCTCGAAGCGGTCGAGCGTCAATCGAAGATCGAGAATCCACGGCGCGAACACCTCGCCCAATACACGTCTTGCGGCATCGAAGTCGAAAGCGGCGGTCATCGGCTCGGCGGTCATCGGCGTGTCATCTCCCGGTTGCGGATCGTGCGGCGAGTGTAGGGGAGTTCCAGCGGCTTGGGCAGCGCCTTGCCTTGGATCCGACCCGATCGCCTCCTATTCGGTTGTCCGCCGGCTTGAACCCGCGCGCCCTTCGCCGGTAGAATTGCTGGCAGCATGGATTTCGCGTGAGGGGCATGGTCGGCATGGGCGTCGGCCCCGGCGCCACGCCGGTCCCGACGCGACGGGCGAGCACGGGTGGAGTGTTGGCATGAAGATTTTGCGCGCGTTGGCGATGGTGGCGATGGTCGCGACCCCGGCTTTGGCTCAAGCGCCGAACGTCAACCTGATTCCGGATGTGCCGTCCAAGACGCCGGAGCAGATCGAGCGCGACCAGCAGCTGCAGAAAGCTTACCGGGAGTCGCTGCGCAAGATTCCCGATGCCAAGGCGTCCAACGATCCGTGGGGCTCGGTGCGCGGCAGCGAAGCGCCGGCGCCCACAGCGGCCCACCGCGCCAAGCCGAAGGCGAAGCCTCGCGGCGCCGGCCCCTCGCAATAGAAGCGTCGCCGCCCTGGGGACGGTTGGCCGCGAGCCCTTGACGTCCGGCTGGTTCGCCTTAGGTTCACTGTGACACGTTGATGGGGATGGGGTTCCCCCGATAACCGCCGCAAGGCTGATGACTCCTACCGGGCGCGTTGAGTGCCGGGAGGAGGCTGTCTTCACCCGAGCACGCCCATGACGGGCGCGCACAGCTTCGGGATGGAGTTTTCATGAATCTGCAATTGATCGCGGCCGTGGCCCTGGGAGGCGCGATCGGCTCGGTCGCGCGCTATCTCGCCGGCATCGGCGTCGGCAAATTGGCCGGCTTCGGCTTTCCGTGGGGGACGTTGCTCATCAACATCGCCGGTTCGTTCCTGATCGGAGTGCTCGTCGAGAGCTTCGCGCTGCGCTGGGATCTGCCGCAAGTCGCCCGCGTGTTCCTCACCGTCGGCATCTGCGGCGGTTTCACCACCTTCTCGACGTTCTCGCTGGAATCCGCCCTGATGCTGGAGCGCGGCGAACTGGGGCCGGCGGCGGCCTATATCGTCGCCTCGGTGGTGGTTTCGATCCTGGCGCTATTCGCCGGCCTGCACCTGATCCGAAGCATCGCCTGAGCCGCACCCACCACCGCGTCAGATATCCGGCAGGACTTCAAAAAGAACATATTGCGAACAAGGAACAAATAGGGTACATTTTGGCCATCGGAATTGACGGGTCCAAGTTTCTGTTCAACCGCGTCGGCCTTCGTTGTCCCCCTGGCGAATCCCGTTCATAAGGAGCACCACATGTCCGCCTCTGCCCTGCGTATCGTCGAAGGATCCTCCATGGACAAAACCAAGGCGTTGTCCGCCGCGCTGTCCCAGATCGAACGTCAGTTCGGCAAGGGCTCGGTGATGAAGCTCGGCAAGAACGACCGCGCGATGGAGATCGAGACGATCTCCTCGGGATCGCTCGGGCTGGACATCGCGCTCGGCGTCGGTGGCTTGCCGAAGGGACGCATCGTCGAGATTTACGGGCCGGAATCGTCGGGCAAGACCACGCTGGCGCTGCATTGCGTGGCGGAGGCCCAGAAGAAGGGCGGCATCTGCGCCTTCATCGATGCCGAGCACGCGCTCGACCCGGTCTATGCCCGCAAGCTCGGCGTCAATGTCGATGAGCTTCTGATCTCGCAGCCCGATCATGGCGAGCAGGCGCTGGAAATCGCCGATACGCTGGTGCGTTCCGGCGCGGTGGACGTGCTGATCATCGATTCGGTCGCCGCCCTGGTGCCGCGCGCCGAACTTGAGGGCGAAATGGGCGACGCCTTGCCCGGCCTGCAGGCGCGGCTGATGAGCCAGGCGCTGCGCAAGCTGACCGCCTCGATCAACAAGTCCAACACCATGGTGATCTTCATCAACCAGATCCGCATGAAGATCGGGGTGATGTACGGCTCGCCGGAAACCACCACCGGCGGCAACGCGCTGAAGTTCTATGCCTCGGTGCGGCTCGACATCCGCCGCATCGGCGCCATCAAGGAGCGCGACGAAGTGATCGGCAACTCCACCCGCGTCAAGGTGGTGAAGAACAAGCTGGCGCCGCCGTTCAAGCAGGTCGAGTTCGACATCATGTATGGCGAGGGCGTGTCGAAGCTGGGCGAAATCCTCGATCTCGGCGTCAAGGCCGGCATCGTCGAGAAGTCGGGCGCCTGGTTCTCTTACGACAGCCAGCGGCTCGGGCAGGGCCGCGAGAACGCCAAGGCGTTCCTGCGCGCCAATCCGGACATGACAGCCAAGATCGAAGCCGCGATCCGGCAGAATTCCGGGTTGATCGCCGAGCAGATTCTGGCCGGCACGCCGGAGCGCGATGCGGACGGCGAGGCGCCCGCGGAGGATTGAGCTTCCGCGACTTGAGTTCGTCGTGACTTGAGTCGCGGCGTGATCCCGAAGCCTCGGGAATCGGCTTCGGACCAGATCATGCCTTCGGAGGCGAACGGGCGTCGTGGACGTTGAATTGCCGACGTCCTCGGCGCCCGTTTGAGTTTTCGGAGCGATCTTCTAATTCTTGACAGGGGCCATCTTGGTCATCGCGAGGAGCGTTGGCGACGAAGCAATCCAGAACTGGTTCAGTAAAGACTGGATTGCTTCGCGAAGCCGGTGCTCGGACAGCGTGAAACACCGATCCGAGCGCTCGCAATGACGATCCAGCCGCAACTCGTCCGCGACAGGCGCTCGATAGCGCCTGTCTGTTTCCGTCAGATGCGAGGCGTTACTCGGCGGCCTCGGCGTAGTCCGAAACCGGCGGGCAGGAGCACACCAGATTGCGGTCGCCGTAAACATTGTCGACGCGGCCGACCGGCGACCAGTATTTGTCGGTGCGCGAGGTGCCGGCCGGGAAACAGCCCTCGGTGCGTGAATAGGGCCGATTCCAATTGTCGTCGGCGATGTCGTGCACGGTGTGCGGCGCGTGGCGCAGCGGCGACGTCTCGATCGTCCAGCGCCCGGCCTCGACCTCGGCGATTTCGTGCCGGATCGCGATCATGGCCTCGACGAAACGGTCGATCTCGGCCTTGGATTCGGATTCGGTCGGCTCGATCATCAGCGTTCCGGCCACCGGGAAACTCATGGTCGGGGCGTGGAAGCCGTAGTCGATCAGCCGCTTGGCGATATCGTCGACGGTGACGCCGCAACTCGTCTTCAGCGCGCGCGGATCGATGATGCACTCGTGCGCGACGCGGCCGCTGATGCTGCGATAAAGCACCGGGAAGTGCGGCTCCAGCCGGTCGGCGATGTAGTTGGCGTTGAGGATCGCGACTTCGGTCGCGCGCCGCAGCCCTTCGCCGCCCATCATCAGAATATAGAGATAGGAGATGGTGAGGATCGAGGCGGAGCCGAACGGCGCCGCCGCCACCGGGCCGACCGCCGCCTTGCCGTCGTCCAGCGCCGGATGGCCGGGCAGGAACGGCTTGAGGTGCGCCTTGACGCCGATCGGCCCGGCGCCGGGGCCGCCGCCCCCATGCGGGATGCAGAAGGTCTTGTGCAGGTTGAGATGGCTGACGTCGGCGCCGTAGTCGCCGGGCCGGGCGAGACCGACCTGGGCGTTGAGGTTGGCGCCGTCGAGATAGACCTGCCCGCCATGGCGGTGGACGATGTCGCAGATCTCGCGGATCTTCTTTTCGAACACGCCGTGGGTCGATGGATAGGTGATCATCACCGCGCTGAGGCGGTCGGCGTGCTGTTCCGCCTTGGCGCGCAGGTCGTCGACGGAGACGTTGCCGTGCTTGTCGCAGGCCACCACCACCACCTCCATGCCGGCCATCGCGGCGGAGGCGGGATTGGTGCCGTGCGCCGAGGACGGGATCAGGCAGATCTTGCGGTGGCTTTGTCCACGCGCCGCGTGATAGCCGCGGATCGCCAGCAGCCCGGCATATTCGCCTTGCGCGCCGGAGTTCGGCTGCAACGACACCGCGTCGTAGCCGGTGATCTCGACCAGCCATCTTTCGAGTTGCGCGAACAGCGCGTGATAGCCCTCCGCCTGCTGGCGCGGCGCGAACGGATGCAGCGCGCCGAACGCGGGCCAGGTCAGCGGCGTCATTTCGGTGGTGGCGTTCAGCTTCATGGTGCAGGAACCGAGCGGAATCATGGCGCGGTCGAGCGCGAGGTCGCGGTCGGCCAGCTTGCGCATGTAGCGCAACAGTTCGGTTTCCGACCGATGGGCGTGAAACACCGGATGGGTGAGATAGGGGCTGGTTCGCAGCAATCCCTGCGGCAGCGCGGTTTCCGCATCCGTCTCGATATCTGCGTAGGCGAGATCGCCGCCGAACGCCCGCCACACCGCCTCGACGATGGCCGGCGTGGTGGTCTCGTCCAGCGCGATGCCGATCCGCGTGCCGTCGCGGCGCAGGTTGATGCGGGCGTCGCGCGCGCGGGCGATGATGGCGTCGGCTGCCGCGCCGGTTTCGACGGTGACGGTGTCGAAGAACGCCGCGCTCAGCGGCGCGAAGCCGAGCCTGCGCAGGCCCGCCGCCAGCACGCTCGCGCGGCGATGCACGGCGCGCGCGATGCCCGCGAGCCCCTCGGGGCCGTGATAGATGGCGTACATCGCGGCGATCACCGCCAGCAGCACCTGCGCGGTGCAGATGTTGGAGGTGGCCTTCTCGCGGCGGATGTGCTGTTCGCGCGTTTGCAGGGCGAGGCGATAGGCCGGCGCGCCGCGCGCGTCGACGGAGAGACCGACCAGGCGGCCGGGGATGGCGCGCTTGAGGCCGTCGCGCACCGCCATGTAGGCGGCGTGCGGGCCGCCGTATCCCATCGGCACGCCGAAGCGCTGCGCCGAGCCGATGGCGATGTCGGCGCCGAGCTCTCCGGGCGAGGCCAGCAGCGTCAGCGCCAGCAGGTCGGCGGCGATGACGGCGAGGCCGCCCTGGGCATGCACCGCCTCGATCGCCGGGCGCAGGTCACGCACCGCGCCGGAGGTGCCGGGATATTGCAGCAGCGCGCCGACCACCGAGCGGTGTTCGAGGTCGACGAGCGGATCGCCGACCACGACGGTCCAGCCCAGCGGCTCGGCGCGGGTGCGCAGCACCGCCAGCGTCTGCGGATGCACCTCGTGATCGACGAAGAACGCGCCGACCTCGTTTCTGGCGTTGCCATGGGCGGCGCGCTCGGCGATCGCCATGGCCTCGGCGGCGGCGGTGGCCTCGTCGAGCAGCGAGGCGTTGGCGACGTCGAGCCCGGTCAGGTCGCAGATCATGGTCTGGAAGTTGAACAGCGCCTCCAGCCGGCCCTGGCTGATCTCCGGCTGATACGGCGTGTAGGCCGTGTACCACGCGGGATTTTCCAGGAGGTTGCGCTGGATCACCGCCGGCAGCACGGTGCCGCTGTAGCCCTGTCCGATCAGCGAGGTGAAGACCTCGTTCCTGGCGGCGATCTCGCCGATATGTGCCAGCGCCTCGGTCTCGCTCAGCGCGCGGCCGAGATCGAGCGGCGCCCGCTGGCGAATATCCGGCGGCAGCGTCTGCTCCATCAGCGCGGTCAGGCTCGTCGCTCCGACGGTTGCGAGCATCGCCTCGATGTCGCGCGGCGAGGGGCCGATGTGGCGGCGCGAGAACGGCGGCGCGTCGGCGGCGGCAGTCGCGGTGGGCTTGGTCATCACAGCATCCTTGAGGCGCGTGAGAGCGTTTTCGAGCGAAGGGGATTCCGGTTCGCGTCAAGAAAACGGGTTAAAATCAAACCGAGAGCCCGTTCCGATCGAAACGGAACGGAAACGGCTTTAGGCGGTGTGCTTCTCGTAGGCGGCCGCGTCCATCAGGCCGGTCAGCTCGTCCTTGTCGGCGATCTTGACCTTGAACAGCCACGCCTTGTCGGCGGCGTCGGAATTCACCAGCGTCGGGTCGCCGGTCACCGCGTCGTTGACCTCGATCACCTCGCCGCCGATCGGCGCGTAGACGTCGGACGCCGCCTTGACCGATTCGACCACGGCGGCGGCCTCGGCCTTCTTCAACTGGCGGCCGAGTTTCGGCAACTCGACGAACACCACGTCACCGAGTTGCGACTGCGCGTAGTCGGTGATGCCGATGGTGGCGACGTCGCCGTCGATGCGGAGCCATTCATGGTCGGCGGTGTAAAGAACAGGCATGGTCAATCCTCAACGCTGATAGCTGTGGGGAACGAAGGGCAGGGCGGTGACGGTCATCGGCAGGCGCTGGCCGCGCACTTCAGCGAACACGCGCGTGCCGGCGGCGGCATGTGAGATCGGCAGATATCCCATCGCGATCGGAGCGTTCAGGCTCGGCCCGAAGCCGCCGGAGGTGACGGTGCCGATCGGCTCTTTCGCATCAGTGTGGGCGTAGAGCGTCGCGCCGTCGCGCACCGGGGCGCGGCCCTCGGGCCGCAGGCCGACGCGCTTGCGTGACGCGCCGCCGTCGATCTGCGACAGGATGGCGTCGGCCCCGGGGAAGCCGCCGGCGCGCGCGCCGCCGTTGCGGCGGCTTTTCTGGATCGACCACACCAGGTCGCCCTCGACCGGCGTGGTCGCGGCGTCGATGTCGTGGCCGTAGAGGCACAGCCCGGCCTCCAGCCGCAGACTGTCACGGGCGCCGAGGCCGATCGGCGCCACCGCCGGGTCGGCCAGCAGCGCGGCCGCCAGCGCCTCGGCGTCCGCCGCCGGCACCGAAATCTCAAAGCCGTCCTCGCCGGTATAGCCCGAGCGCGAGACGAAGCAGTTAAGCCCCATCACCTCGCGCGGGCCGGCGTCCATGAAGCGCATCGCACTGATGCCGGGGGCGAGCCGGCCCAGCGCCTCGACAGCCTTCGGCCCCTGCAAGGCGAGCAGAGCGCGATCCGCCAAAACCTCGATGACGCAATCGCCGGCCAGCTCCTTGCGCAACAGCGCCTCGTCCCCGGCCTTGCAGGCGGCGTTGACCACCAGAAACAGGTGGTCGCCGAAATTCGCCACCATGAGGTCGTCAAGGATGCCGCCGGCCGTGTTGGTGAACTGGGCGTAGCGCTGGCGGCCCTGGGGCACCGCGACGATATCCTGCGGCACCAGCCGTTCCAGGGCCAGCGCCGCGTCCCCGACCTTGCCGGATTTGGGCCGTAGCACGATCTGGCCCATGTGGGAGACGTCGAACAGCCCGGCCGAGGCGCGGGTGTGAAGGTGTTCCTTGAGGACGCCGGTGGGATATTGCACCGGCATCTCGTAGCCGGCGAACGGCACCATCTTGCCGCCGCGCGCCAGATGCAGCGCGTGGAGCGGGGTCCGGTTCAGGGGAGATGCGGTGTTGTCGGCATCCATCGCGATCAAGGCTCCTGTGATTCCGGCGGTTCCCGGAAGCGCTGTCGAAGCCCCATCTGTCGCTGTGCCTGAGAGTATTATCCCGTCGGCGGACGCTCCCGGCGCAAACGCCGTCACGTCTCTTTCCAGATGCAGTCCGATCACACGGTCCTTTTGCCTGAGAGTTTCCTGGGGCGGTTGCTCCTTCGGCGCCGGCCAGTTCCTTGATTGCGAAGCGGCCGGTCTCTCCCGACATGATCGGTCGTCAGGGAAACACCCAAAACACGGCTTCCCCAAGGCTGTCAACAAGGCTGTCCGTTCCGGCGCGGAGCTATCAACGGGGTTATGGCGGTGGCCCAAGGCGCGGCCGCAACCTCCTGATCGGAGCCCATTTTGTGGACACCGCCGATCCCGCCGTCTAAAAGCGGGACGCTGGCGGGCGGCCTCCGGAAAGCGCGGCAGGCCCAAAAACGTCCAAAAATAAAGTCCATGCGTAAGGTCCAAGAGATAGGTCCAAAAGATGAGCGGCGTTAACGAGATCAGGTCGACGTTCCTGAACTATTTCGCGAAGAACGATCACGCCATTGTGCCGTCGTCGCCGTTGGTGCCGCGCAACGACCCGACGTTGATGTTCACCAACGCCGGCATGGTGCAGTTCAAGAACGTCTTCACCGGTGTCGAGAAGCGGCCCTATCAGCGCGCCACCACCTCGCAGAAATGCGTGCGCGCCGGCGGCAAGCACAACGACCTCGACAATGTCGGCTACACCGCGCGGCATCACACCTTCTTCGAGATGCTCGGCAACTTCTCGTTCGGCGATTACTTCAAGGATCGCGCCATCGAACTGGCGTGGCAGCTCATCACCAAGGAATACGGCCTGCCGAAGGAGCGGCTGCTGGTCACGGTCTATTCCGAGGACGACGTCGCCTTCAATCTGTGGAAGAAGATCGCGGGCCTGCCGGAATCGAAGATCATTCGCATCCCGACATCGGACAATTTCTGGCAGATGGGCGACACCGGCCCGTGCGGCCCGTGCTCGGAAATCTTCTACGACCACGGCGAGCATATCCCCGGCGGTCCGCCCGGATCGCTGGACGAGGACGGCGACCGCTTCATCGAGATCTGGAATCTCGTCTTCATGCAGTTCGAGCAGATCGCGCCGGGCGTGCGCAACAACCTGCCGAAGCCGTCGATCGACACCGGCATGGGGCTGGAGCGCATCGCCGCCGTGCTGCAGGGCAAGCACGACAACTACGACATCGACCTGTTCGTCGCGCTGATCCGCGCCATCTCCGAACTGACCGGCGCCGATCCGCATGGCGAGATGAAGGCGTCGCTGCGGGTGATCGCCGATCACCTGCGCGCGTCCTCGTTCCTGATCGCCGACGGCGTGCTGCCGTCGAACGAGGGCCGCGGCTATGTGCTGCGCCGGATCATGCGCCGCGCCATGCGCCACGCGCAATTGCTGGGCGCCAGGGAGCCGCTGATGTGGCGGCTGGTGTGGGCGCTGGTGCGCGAGATGGGGCAGGCCTATCCCGAACTGGTGCGCGCGGAATCGCTGATCGAGGAAACGCTGCGGCTTGAGGAGACGCGCTTCCGCAAGACGCTGGAGCGCGGGCTTTCGATCCTCGACGACAAGAGCGGGGGCTTGAAGAAAGGCGACATGTTCGACGGCGAGACCGCGTTCACGCTGTACGACACCTATGGCTTCCCGCTGGATCTGACGCAGGACGCGCTGCGCGCGCGCGGCATCGGCGTCGATCTCGCCGCCTTCACCGACGCGATGGAAAGGCAGAAGGCCAAGGCGCGGGCGTCGTGGGCCGGTTCGGGTGAAGCCGCGACGGAATCGACCTGGTTTCCGCTGCGCGAGAAATTGGGCGCGACCGAATTTCTCGGCTATGAGACCGAGACGGCGGAAGGCGTCGTCGCAGCGCTGGTCCGGGACGGCAAGGAAGTCGATCAACTCAACAGCGGCGACAACGGCGCCATCGTGCTCAACCAGACGCCGTTCTATGCGGAGAGCGGCGGTCAGGTCGGCGATACCGGCGTGATGACCGGCGACGGCGTGACGTTCCGCGTCACCGAAACGCAGAAGAAGGCCGGCGACCTGTTCGTGCATTTCGGCACGGTGGAGCAGGGCACCCTGAAGCCGGGCGCGGCGTTGCAGCTCGACGTCGATCACGCCCGGCGCTCCGCCATCCGCGCCAATCATTCGGCGACGCATCTGCTGCACGAGGCGCTGCGCCAGGTGCTGGGCGATCACATCGCGCAGCGCGGCTCGCTGGTCGCGCCGGACCGGCTGCGCTTCGACTTCGCCCATAACAAGCCGATCTCGGCGGACGAGTTGCGCAAGATCGAGGACATCGCCAACGAGGTGGTGCTGGAGAACGGCGAGGTGACGACGCGGCTGATGGCGCTCGACGACGCCCGCGAGTCCGGCGCGCGCGCTTTGTTCGGCGAAAAATACGGCGACGAGGTGCGCGTGGTATCGATGGGCAGCCGCGCCCGCGACAACGCGCAAGCGTCCAACGCATTGGGCTGGTCGGTCGAACTGTGCGGCGGCACGCATGTTAGGCGCACCGGCGACATCGGCGTGATCTCGGTGACCGGCGAGAGCGCGGTGGCCTCCGGCGTGCGCCGCATCGAGGCGCTGACCGGCGCGCAGGCGCGTCATCGCGCCAACGACGCCCTTCAACTCGCGCGCAACGCGGCGGCCGAATTGCGCACCACGCTCGACGACATGCCGGCGCGGGTCGCGGCGTTGCTTGAGGAGCGCAAGAAGCTGGAGCGCGAACTCGCCGACGCCCGCAAGAAGCTGGCGATGGGCGGCGGTGGCGCGCCAGGTGCGGCGAGCGACGCCGGGGTGCGGCAGGCCGGCGGCGTCAAGCTGCTGGCGCGCGCGGTCGAGGGCATCGAGATGAAGGATCTCAAGAGCCTCGCCGACGACGGCAAGAAGCAGCTCGGCTCCGGTGTCGTCGCCATCGTCGGCGTCACCGGCGACGGCAAGGCCGGCATCGTGGTCGGCGTCACCAAGGACCTGACGTCGCGCTTCAACGCCGTCGACCTGGTGCGCAAGGGCTCGGAAGCGCTCGGCGGCAAGGGCGGCGGCGGCCGCCCCGACATGGCGCAGGCCGGCGGCCCCGACGGCGCCAAGGCCGCCGCCGCGCTCGACGCGGTCGCGGCGGCGATGAGCGCGGCGTAAGGGTGGCGGGGCGCGGGGCCGCCATCAGAGGATCGTATCGGATCGGATTGTCAAACAGCCCGCGCGCTTGGCCTTGACGCCGGTCGCGCCCATGCCAGTCGCACATCCGCGCTCTCGCGGCGCGCATTGCGCCCGAGTTTTGCGGAGAAGATCCGGCCCTCGACAGGCGAGGGCGCGCGGAACGCCGGACGCGCGGCGCGTCCGCGGCCTCATGCGCAAGGTGAAAAGCGCACGAGTGTAGTCACCACGAAAGCACCGGAGACATCCGGCGTTCCGCACGCAATGGTTTTAACGGCTTGCTCCGCATCGACCCCCGGTGTTCGACCCTTGGGTTGAACCACCGCTACCTGGGGACTGACGCGCCGCGTCTCTCCCTCTGTACGAGGAGAGAGAATTGGCGCGGCCCCATGGCGCAAGGCGATGCGCCGGGATCACGCGACTTGGGCCGTCCGCGCAGGCGCTGTCCTACGAAGTGGACACCGGTTCGCCGCAAGAATGCGCCTCCTTCATAAAGGGGAGCGCGCGCTCGCGGCGGCCGAAGGCCGCCTCGCGGACTGCGCGCTCGGTGTGGTCGTCAACATGGCGGGACAAAAACGGCGCGGCCTCTTGCGAGACACGCGCCCGATCATCCCGCCGCGTTCGAACACCGCGCGCGGCCACCGCATCCCGCCTCGCGTTCGTGACGATCGCGATCCGCCCCTCGGGTGAGACGGGATGAATGGGAATATAATCTTAATAGGGAAATTTGTCAATGAGACGCTTGAATGCAAGGCAAGAATGTTCTACATTTAGTTAGTAACTATTTAGAAGGATGTGAATATGTCGAAATACGATCGTCTGGGTGGGTTTCTGAGGAACCAGAACCACGAGAGCGTGCCGCTGTCGTTTGCCGAGATCGAGCAGATCACGCAGACGAAATTGCCGCCGTCGGCGCATAAGCATCGACCATGGTGGAGCAACAACCCGACCAATAGCGTGCTGACGCGGGTGTGGCTCGATGCCGGTTTCGAAAGCGAGCAGGTCGACATGGCCGGGCAGAAGCTCGTGTTCCGCCGTGTGACAAAGCCAGCAGAGGAATCGTCGGCGTCAGCCTTACGTTCCGTTTCAATCCACCCGGCCTATGGTGCGCTCAAAGGATTGGTGAAGGTTGCGCCGGGCACCGACCTCACGATGCCGGCCGATCCTGACTGGATCAATGTCAGCGAAGGGCGGAGCTAGTGCGGCCGCTGGTTTGGGACACCTGTGCTGCGATCTGGATCGGCGAGCAAGCCGAATTGTCGAAGCAATCGCTTGAGTTGCTCGGAGCGGCTCATGCGGAGAGAGTGTTGTCCTACATTTCTCCTATTACCGCCTGGGAGGTAGGGCTGCTTGTATCGCGAGGGCGCTTGCAGTTGCAGATCGCGCCTGAGCGGTGGATTGAAAAACTGCTTGAAATCCCCGGTGTGAAGCTTGCGCCGATGCCGCCCGAGCTGTTGATCGCATCATCGTTTCTGCCGGGTAAACCGCCGCGTGATCCGGCTGACCGCATTGTCACGGCGACTGCGCGTGATCTTGGCGCAACGCTGATTACCCGTGATCGTATGTTGCTTGATTACGGCAGGCAGGGGCATGTCAGTGTGGTGGAATGTTAGAGAGCATGAATGGCCGAATGACTGTTTCGGAGCGCATACGACAACTTGGTCGCGAAGGTAAATCAGTATCTGCAATCGCTGGAGAAGTAGGCGTTCGTTATCAGCACGCATACAATGTTCTCCGGAATGCCGAACTTATTGTTGCGTCATCACGTCCGTCGATTTTTTCTCGGCCGGAAATAAAGCGAAAACCCATTCTGACAAGCGAATTTTTGTTGGCATCGGGATTTATTCGTTCGGCTGTATGGACGCTTTCGGAGCAGGGAGAAATTCTAACGGACCTGCCGCTGCCGCATGCTGTTGGTGTGTATGCCCTCGCAAAAGATGGGGTGGTATTGTACGTGGGTGTCGCGACGATGGGGTTGGCGAAGCGATTGTACCTCTATCGAAAACCAGCAAGTTCACAGAAGACAAATGTGCGAATCAATGCCTTGATTAAGAAGGAGTGTGAGGCGACATCTTCTTCTATTGACGTACTGACGTCTGTTCCGGATGATTTTGAATGGAACGGGCTGCCGGTCAGTGGCGCAACGGGACTTGAGTTTGGTTTAATCAAACGTTTCTTGCTCCCTTGGAATATTCGGAGTGCGCGTTGAGAGACGCGCAATATCGCGCCCGGACAGTCGACTTGGTCGCTGCGTCGTGTGCGCAACGACGAACAAAACAAAAGGCCCGGATTGCTCCGGGCCTTTCGCATTTCGTATTCCGTTGAGCGAGGACCTGCCTCCACCCCAACCCTCCCCCGCAAGCGGGGGAGGGAGAGGCGAGCTCAGAAATCCATCCCGCCCATGCCGCCGCCCGGAGGCATCGCGGGGCCGCCGGCGTT
>JBDHSX010000084.1:0-15931 GCA_039808365.1 Xanthobacteraceae bacterium
CTCGATCTCGACGCGCCCGACACGTTGCGCACGCTGCGCAAGGAGGACATCCTCGCCGTCATCAAGACGCTGGTGGATCTGCGCGACGGCAAGGGCGAGATCGACGACATCGACCATCTCGGCAACCGCCGCGTCCGCTCGGTCGGCGAACTGATGGAAAATCAGTATCGCGTCGGCCTGTTGCGCATGGAGCGCGCCATCAAGGAGCGCATGTCCAGTGTCGACATCGACACCGTGATGCCGCAGGATCTCATCAACGCCAAGCCCGCCGCCGCCGCGGTGCGCGAATTCTTCGGCTCGTCGCAGCTGTCGCAGTTCATGGACCAGACCAACCCGCTGTCGGAGATCACCCACAAGCGCCGCCTCTCGGCGCTTGGCCCCGGCGGTCTGACCCGCGAGCGCGCCGGCTTCGAGGTGCGCGACGTGCATCCGACCCACTACGGCCGCATCTGTCCGATCGAGACGCCGGAAGGTCCGAACATCGGCCTCATCAACTCGCTGGCGACGTTTGCGCGCGTCAACAAATACGGCTTCGTCGAGACGCCGTATCGCCGCGTCAAGGACGGCCGCGTCACCGACGAGGTGGTGTATCTGTCGGCGATGGAGGAGGGCCGCTATCACGTGGCGCAGGCCAACCTGCCGCTCGACGCCAAGGGCCGCTTCACCGAGGACCTCGTGGTCTGCCGTCATGCCGGCGAAGTGCTGCCGGTGACGCCGGATCGCGTCGACTTCATGGACGTGTCGCCGAAGCAGCTGGTTTCGGTCGCCGCGGCGCTGATTCCGTTCCTTGAGAACGACGACGCCAACCGCGCGCTGATGGGCTCGAACATGCAGCGTCAGGCGGTGCCGCTGGTGCGCGCCGAGGCGCCGTTCGTCGGCACCGGCATGGAGGGCGTGGTCGCGCGCGACTCCGGCGCTGCGATCGCCGCGCGCCGCTCCGGCGTGATCGACCAGATCGACGCGACCCGCGTCGTCATCCGCGCCACCGAGGATCTCGACCCCACCAAGTCGGGCGTCGATATCTACCGGCTGATGAAATATCAGCGCTCGAACCAGTCGACCTGCATCAACCAGCGTCCGCTGGTGAAGGTCGGCGACGTGGTGAAGAAGGGCGACATCATCGCCGACGGCCCCTCCACCGAACTCGGCGAGCTCGCGCTCGGCCGCAATGTGCTGGTCGCGTTCATGCCGTGGAACGGCTACAACTTCGAGGACTCCATCCTGCTCTCCGAGCGGATCGTCAAGGAGGACGTCTTCACCTCGATCCACATCGAGGAGTTCGAGGTGATGGCCCGCGACACCAAGCTCGGGCCGGAGGAAATCACCCGCGACATTCCGAACGTCTCGGAAGAAGCGCTGAAGAACCTCGACGAAGCCGGCATCGTCTACATCGGCGCGGAAGTGCGGGCGGGCGACATCCTGGTCGGCAAGATCACGCCGAAGGGCGAAAGCCCGATGACGCCGGAAGAAAAGCTGCTGCGCGCCATCTTCGGCGAAAAGGCGTCCGACGTGCGCGACACCTCGCTGCGGGTGCCGCCGGGCGTGCAGGGCACCATCGTCGAGGTCCGCGTGTTCAACCGCCACGGCGTCGACAAGGACGAGCGCGCGCTGGCGATCGAGCGCGAGGAGATCGAACGCCTCGCCAAGGACCGCGACGACGAACAGGCGATCCTCGACCGCAACGTCTACAGCCGTCTCGCCGACCTGCTCGACGGCCGCCAGGGCATCGCCGGTCCGAAGGGCTTCAAGAAGGACACCAAGATCACTCGCGCGACGCTGGATGAATATCCGAAGTCGCAGTGGTGGCTGTTCGCCTCGCCGAACGACAAGCTGATGGCCGAGATCGAGGCCATGCGGAAGCAGTACGACGAGTCGAAGAAGGGGCTGGAACAGCGCTTCCTCGACAAGGTCGAGAAGCTGCAACGCGGCGACGAATTGCCGCCCGGCGTGATGAAGATGGTCAAGGTCTTCGTCGCGGTGAAGCGCAAGATCCAGCCCGGCGACAAGATGGCCGGCCGCCACGGCAACAAGGGCGTGGTGTCGAAGATCGTGCCGATCGAGGACATGCCGTTCCTTGAGGACGGCACCCATGCCGACATCGTGCTCAATCCGCTGGGCGTGCCGTCGCGCATGAACGTCGGGCAGATTCTCGAAACCCATCTCGGCTGGGCCTGCGCCGGCCTCGGCAAGCGCATCGGCCAGACGGTGGACGCTTACTTGTCGAAGCAGGACGTCAAGCCGCTGAAGGAAACCTTGAAGAAGGTCTACGGCGACAACGAAACCATCAAGTCGCTCAACGACAACGAGTTGGCGGAATTGGGTCACAACCTGCGCAAGGGCGTGCCGATCGCGACCCCGGTGTTCGACGGCGCCAAGGAGAGCGACATCGAGGAGATGCTCGAACTCGCCGGCGTCGACAAGTCGGGGCAGTCGGTGGTGTATGACGGCCGCACCGGCGATCAGTTCGATCGCAAGGTGACGGTGGGCTACATCTACATGCTCAAGCTGCACCACCTGGTCGACGACAAGATCCACGCGCGTTCGATCGGCCCGTACTCGCTGGTCACCCAGCAGCCGCTGGGCGGCAAGGCGCAGTTCGGCGGCCAGCGCTTCGGCGAAATGGAGGTGTGGGCGCTGGAAGCTTACGGCGCGGCCTACACGCTCCAGGAAATGCTGACGGTGAAGTCCGACGACGTCGCCGGCCGCACCAAGGTGTACGAAGCCATCGTGCGCGGCGACGACACCTTCGAGGCGGGCATCCCCGAGTCGTTCAACGTGCTGGTCAAGGAAATGCGTTCGCTCGGCCTCAACGTCGACCTGCACAATTCCAAGCAGGACCCGGCGCCGACGTCGGAGGCGGCTGAATAATTCGTGAGGGCGGCGGCAGCGCCGCCTCACCATCGTCATCGTCCGCGAAGGCGGACGATCCAGTAACCCGCGACGGCGGGGATGACTGGATGCTTCCGCCTTCGCGGAGCGTGACAGACAGGATTTCTTGAGCCGGCGTCAGTCGGCAGACGGAGAACACCATGAACCAAGAGATTATGAATCTGTTCAATCCGACGACGCCGGCTCAGGTCTTCGACCAGATCCGGATTTCGATCGCCTCGCCGGAGAAGATTCTGTCGTGGTCCTACGGCGAGATCAAGAAGCCGGAAACCATCAACTATCGCACCTTCAAGCCCGAGCGCGACGGCCTGTTCTGCGCCCGCATCTTCGGGCCGATCAAGGATTACGAGTGCTTGTGCGGCAAGTACAAGCGGATGAAGTACAAGGGCATCATCTGCGAGAAGTGCTCGGTCGAGGTGACGCTGTCGCGCGTCCGTCGCGAGCGCATGGGCCACATCGAGCTGGCCGCGCCGGTCGCGCACATCTGGTTCCTGAAGTCGCTGCCCTCGCGCATCGGCCTTCTGCTCGACATGACGCTGAAGGATCTCGAACGCATCCTGTATTTCGAATACTACGTCGTGCTTGAGCCGGGCCTCACCGCGCTCAAGGACCGTCAACTGCTGTCGGAGGAAGAATATCTTCGCGCGCAGGACGAGTATGGTCAGGACAGTTTCACCGCCATGATCGGCGCGGAAGCGATCCGCGAACTGCTCAAGGGCCTCGAACTCGAGAAGCTGGAAGCCCAGATCCGCGCCGAGATGGCGGAAACGGAATCCGACATCAAGCACAAGAAGCTCGCCAAGCGCCTGAAGATCGTCGAGGCGTTCCGCTTCTCCGGCAACAAGCCGGAATGGATGATCCTGACCGTGGTGCCGGTGATCCCGCCGGACCTGCGGCCGCTGGTGCCGCTCGACGGCGGCCGCTTCGCGACCTCCGATCTCAACGACCTGTACCGCCGCGTCATCAACCGCAACAACCGTCTGAAGCGGCTGATGGAGCTGCGCGCGCCGGACATCATCATCCGCAACGAGAAGCGCATGCTTCAGGAAGCGGTCGATGCGCTGTTCGACAACGGCCGCCGCGGCCGCGTCATCACCGGCGCCAACAAGCGCCCGCTGAAGTCGCTCGCCGACATGCTCAAGGGCAAGCAGGGCCGCTTCCGCCAGAACCTGCTCGGCAAGCGCGTCGATTACTCCGGCCGTTCGGTGATCGTGGTCGGTCCCGAACTCAAGCTGCATCAGTGCGGCCTGCCGAAGAAGATGGCGCTGGAGCTGTTCAAGCCGTTCATCTATTCGCGGCTCGACGCCAAGGGCCTGTCGACCACGGTGAAGCAGGCCAAGAAGCTGGTCGAGAAGGAGCGTCCGGAGGTCTGGGATATCCTCGATGAGGTGATCCGCGAACATCCGGTGCTGCTGAACCGCGCGCCGACGCTGCATCGCCTCGGCATCCAGGCGTTCGAGCCGGTGCTGATCGAGGGCAAGGCGATCCAGCTTCACCCGCTGGTCTGCGCCGCGTTCAACGCCGACTTCGACGGCGACCAGATGGCCGTGCACGTTCCGCTGTCGCTCGAAGCGCAGCTGGAAGCGCGCGTCTTGATGATGTCGACCAACAACATCCTGCATCCGGCCAACGGTCAGCCGATCATCGTGCCGTCGCAGGATATCGTGCTGGGCCTGTACTACCTCTCGATCCTGCGCGAGGGCCTGCCGGGCGAAGGCAAGCTCTATGGCGAGATGGCCGAGATCGAGCACGCGCTGCACTCGAAGGTCATCCACCTGCACACCAAGATCAAGTACCGCTGGGAAGGTCTCGACGAGGACGGCAAGCCGGTCAGCCGCTGGTACGACACCACGGCGGGGCGCGCCATTCTCGCGCAGGTGCTGCCGAAGTCGCCGAAGATGCCGTTCGACATCATCAACAAGCTGATGACCAAGAAGGAAATCTCCGGCGTCATCGATCACGTCTATCGTCACTGCGGCCAGAAGGAGACGGTGATCTTCTGCGACCGCATCATGGCGCTCGGCTTCTACAATGCGTTCAAGGCCGGCATTTCGTTCGGCAAGGACGACATGGTGGTGCCGCACTCGAAATGGAAGATCGTCGACGCCACCCGCGCGATGGCCAAGGACTTCGAGCAGCAGTACAACGACGGCCTCATCACCCACGGCGAGAAGTACAACAAGGTCGTCGACGCCTGGTCGAAGGCGACCGAGGAAATCGCCAAGGAGATGATGAAGGAAATCTCCGCCGTGAAGAAGAATCCGAAGGGCGGCGAGGCGCAGGTCAACTCGATCTACATGATGGCGCATTCCGGCGCGCGTGGTTCGCCGGCGCAGATGCGCCAGCTCGCCGGCATGCGCGGGCTGATGGCCAAGCCGTCGGGCGAGATCATCGAGACGCCGATCATTTCCAACTTCAAGGAAGGTCTGTCGGTTCTCGAATACTTCAACTCGACCCACGGCGCCCGCAAGGGTCTGGCCGATACCGCGCTGAAGACCGCCAACTCCGGTTACCTGACTCGCCGTCTGGTCGACGTCGCGCAGGACTGCATCATCACGCAGGATGATTGCGGCACCAAGCTCGGCATCAAGATGCGCGCCATCGTCGATTCCGGCACGGTGGTGGCTTCCCTCGGCTCGCGCATCCTCGGCCGCACCGCGTGCGAGGATATCCGCGATCCGGCGACCAACAAGGTGCTGATCAAGCGCAACACCTTGATGGAGGAAAGCCACGTCGAGCAGATCTCGCAGGCCGGCATCCAGGAGGTGAAGATCCGCTCGGCGCTGACCTGCGAACTGGTCAACGGCATTTGCGGCAAGTGCTACGGCCGCGATCTGGCGCGCGGCACGCCGGTCAACCACGGCGAGGCGGTCGGCGTCATCGCGGCGCAGTCGATCGGCGAGCCGGGCACCCAGCTGACGATGCGCACGTTCCACATCGGCGGCGCGGCCCAGCTCAACGAGCAGTCGGTGATCGAGTCGAACTACGACGGCAAGATCACCATCAAGAACAAGGGAATCGCCCGCAACAGCGAGGGCCATCTGGTCGCCATGGTGCGCAACATGGTGGTCGCGGTGGTCGATGCCGACGGCGCCGAGCGCGCGACCCATCGCATTCAGTACGGCGCGCGGATGCACGTCGACGAAGGCGACACGGTCAAGCGCGGCCAGCGCATCGCGGAGTGGGATCCCTACACAAGGCCGATTCTCACCGAGGTCGAGGGCACCATCGGGTTCGAGGATCTGGTCGAGGGTCAGTCGATTTCGGAAACGCTCGACGAATCCACCGGTATCGCCAAGCGCGTGGTCATCGATTGGCGCTCGACGCGCGGCGGCGCCGATCTGCGGCCCGCCATCGTCATCAAGGGCAAGGACGGCAAGGTGCTGAAGCTGCCGCGCGGCGGTGATGCGCGTTATATGCTCTCGGTCGACGGCATTCTGTCGGTGGACCTCGACGCCAAGGTGAAGCCCGGCGATATTCTCGCCCGCGTCTCCACCGAAAGCGCCAGGACGCGCGACATCACCGGCGGTCTGCCGCGCGTCGCCGAACTGTTCGAGGCGCGCAAGCCGAAGGATGCCGCGATCATCGCGGAAATCGCCGGCACCATCCGCTTCGGCCGCGACTACAAGAACAAGCGTCGTATTTCGATCGAGCCCGTCGACAAGACCGAGGAGCCGCGCGAATACCTCATTCCGAAGGGCAAGCACATCCACTTGCAGGATGGCGACATCGTCGAGAAGGGTGACTTCATCGTCGAGGGCAATCCGGCGCCGCATGACATTCTGGCGATCAAGGGCATCGAGGAGCTCGCGGCCTATCTGGTCAACGAAATCCAGGAAGTCTACCGGTTGCAGGGCGTGCTGATTAACGACAAGCACATCGAAGTGATCGTGCGCCAGATGCTGCAAAAGATCGAGATCACCGATCAGGGCGAGACCGACATGATCTCGGGCGAGCAGATCGACAAGATCGAGTTCGACGCGCTCAACGCCAAGGCGAAGGAGGAGGGCAAGAAGCCCGCCACCGGAACCCCGGTGCTGCTCGGCATCACCAAGGCGAGCCTGCAGACCCGCTCGTTCTTCTCGGCGGCATCGTTCCAGGAGACCACCCGCGTGCTCACCGAGGCCGCCGTCAACGGCAAGGTGGATCCGCTGGAGGGCCTCAAGGAGAACGTCATCGTCGGCCGGCTGATCCCGGCGGGCACCGGCGCCTCGATGGCCCGCATCCGCGAGGTGGCGATGAAGCGCGACCGCCTGATCCTCGACGAGCGCGAGAGGCAAGCGGCGATCACCCCGGCCGCGCCGGAAGCCGAGCCGCTGGCGTTGCCGCCGGCGGAATAGCGCCCCGGGCGTTCGACAGACGCATGAAAGGCCGGCGCAAGCCGGCCTTTTTTGCGCGGAGCGGCGGTTGTTCCCGTCAGCGGCATGCCCTACCACGGGCCTCATGAGCACATGGCGTCCCCAGCAGCGGATACGCGTCAAGGCGCTGGGCCTCGTCTGGCGCGGCGGGAAATTGCTGGCAGCGGAAGTTTACGACGATGCCGGCCGGATCAAGGGCGTCCGACCCCTCGGCGGCGGCGTCGAATTCGGCGAAACGGCCGAGCGCGCCGTGATACGCGAGTTCAAGGAGGAACTCGGGATCGATGTCACCCTGACCGGCGATCCCTTTTTCTTCGAGAACATCTACGTTCACGAGGGGGCGCCCGGCCATGAGGTTCTGATCCTGTTCGACGTCGTCCTTCCCGACGGGGCTTTGAGCGGCGAGACGCGGATCGTCTTTCGGGAGGATCACGGGGAGCCGGGCGTCGCCGGATGGTTCGATCCCGATGATCTCGACGGTCCGGGCCGGCCGGAACTCTACCCCGCCGGCCTGAAGGCGTATTTGCGCGCAAGGCGCATGACCGGGACCGGCGCGCCGGCCTGAGTCGCCGGCGCGGCCGCGGGCCGGCATGGCTCCGACACCCTGAAAAACCGTGACTTTCCGGCCTCAGCCGGGAAAATTTCGACGGCTGGGCAGGGCGGCGGGGTTTGTTCATCTTTCTTTCAGGTGAAAAGCGCTTTTCCTTGAGGCCGCCGATGGAAATCAGCGATAGTGACGGCGGCTCCTTCCGGGGGGCCTCGGTGCCGGGAAGGGCGCGGCCTGAAGGGGCGCTTTCATCATCGTGACAATCCGGGATGCGTGGTCGCAACGGCCGCAAGACGCGGCGGTTGCGTTTCGGAACAGGCAGATGTTCGATCTTGCAATCATAGGTGGTGGACCGGGCGGCCTGATGAGCGCCTGGTATCTCAAGAGGAAGCTCGGGCCGCTGTGCCGGGTCACGATCTTTGAGGCGTCCGACCGCGTCGGCGGCAAGGTGATGTCCGCTAAGTTCGACGCCGTGCCCGCGCCCTATGAGGCGGGCGTCGCCGAAATCTACGACTACTCAATGACCGGGCCGGATCCGCTGCGCAACCTGATCCAGCATTTCGGTCTGCAGACCATTCCGATGGACGCCGAGCAGGTGATGCTGGACGGTGAACTGCTCAACGACGTCCCCGGCATGCGCCGCAAGTACGGCAACGCCACCGCCGACGCCATTCTCGCCTTCCGCAAGCGCTGCGAGGGCATGATCTCGCCCACCGAATATTACGAGGGCGTCGGCGCGCAGGACAACGAGCATCCCTGGATCAACGTCAACTGCGAGGAATTGCTGGATCGCGAGGTGAGCGATCCGGTCGCCAAGCGCTTCTTCAAGGTGATGGCGCGCTCCGATATCGCCACCGAGAGCCACAACACCAACGGCCTCAACGCGCTGAAGAACTTCGTGATGGATATCGACGGCTATATCGGGCTGTACGCGATCCAGAACGGCAACGAGCAGTTGATCACCTGCCTTCAGTCGGAGGTCGATGCCGACATCCAGCTCAACCATCGTGTGCTCGAAGTCGGCAAGACCGAGCAGGGCCGCTACCGGCTCAACATGATGAACGGCAAGGGCCCCGAGACCAGGGACTTCGATCTGGTGATGGTCTGCCTGCCGCATAGCTGGCTCGCGACCATGCGCTGGAACGGCGAGCAGCTCCGCAAGTCGATGGTCAAGCACGTCGCCTATTTCGATCGGCCGGCGCATTATCTTCGCATCTCGCTATTGTTCGATTCGCCGTTCTGGGGCGAGCAGATTCCCGGCGCCTGGTTCATGTCGGAGGCGTTCGGCGGCTGCTGCGTCTACAACGAGGGCGCCCGTCTCGACGTCGGGCGCAACGGCGTGCTGAATTTCCTGGTGCCGGGCTCGGATGCGCTGGCCTTCGCCAATCTCAGCGACACTGAACTGATCGACGCCGCGCTGAAATCGCTGCCGGCGTCGTTCGGCAATGCGCGGGCGCATTTCATCGAAGGCAAGATCCATCGCTGGCTGTCGTCGGTGAACGCGATCCCCGGCGGCGTGCCGGTGCGCGACGTTGCGACCAACCACCGGCCGGAGCCGAAGCAGCATCCCGGCCTCGTGCTGGTCGGCGATTATCTGTTCGACTCGACCTTGAACGGCCTGCTCGATTCCTCCGACGCCGCCACCGACATCGTGGTGACGGAGACGATACGGCTGCGTTACGCCCGCGAGCAGGGCGCGAGCGGCGGCAGGATCGATTCGGCCTATTTCGCGAACTACCGCGGGCTCGGGCCGTATCGCGACGCATGGCGACACTTCACCGATCCGCACTATCTCGCCCGGCTGATCGAGATCGTCTGGAACCGGCGCGACGGTTACCGGCTGTTGGTCGCCGGCTCCGCCAGCGGCGAACTGGTCGGCGCCCTGCGCGCGCTCGGCATCGATGCCTGGGGCGTCGAGAACAACCGCGCGATTCACGCCAAAACGCCCGCCGAGTTGCGTGAATTCAACCGGCTCGGCTCGGTCAACAAGCTTCCGTTCGAGGACGGCGCGTTCGATTTCGTGTTCGAGACCTGCCTGTGCCACGTCGCCGAGCGGCGGGTGCCGGCGGCGGTGCGCGAACTCAATCGCGTGGTCAGGACTGGCCTGATCTTCGGCTCGGTCACCAGCGATTTCGATTCGAAGCTGATCGAGCGCTACGAACTGTTGCGAGGCGTCAAGAAGCTCGGCACCTGGTGGGAATGGTCCGAAATCTTCTTCAACAACGGTTTCGATCTCGCCATGAGCCGCAACGATTGCCTCGACGCGATCTGGGCGGCGACGCTTGCGGCGGGCAAGGGACCCGGCGACTGGTATCTCGATCCGGACAGCCTGCGCTATTCGTTCTTCGACAAGATCGCCTCGGATGACTGAGACAAGCGCCGGGCGGGGCGACGCGGGCGACGAAGACAGGGACGCGCCGCCGCGTGACGACGATCCCCTGAGACCGGCGCGCGCGGCCGAAGCCGTTGCCGCGCCCGGCAAACCGGCCAGGACGCGCGAGCGCGACGACGACGAGGACGACGACCTCGACGACGATCTCGAACTGGACGACGATGACGACGAGGAGCTTGTCGTCTACAGCGCGAGCGAGGCGGCGGGGGCGCTGGCGACCGTCTACGGCTTCGTTCGCCCGCATTTCAGCCCGTACAAAAAGGCGCTGTCGTTCGTGGCGTTCGGCCTTCTGGTCGAGACGCTGTTCAACGTCATCATGCCGCTCAGCCTCAAGTTTCTCATCGACGACGCGCTCGGCGAGGAGGACTTTGGCGTTCTGATGCGGATTCTGTCGGTGCTGGCGGTGGCCGGCATCGTCACGTCGATCATCTCGATCTGGTACGAGAAATGGGACGCCTGGTTGTCCGCCTCGATCATCTCGGATGTGCGGTCGCGGCTGTTCGGCCATATCCAGGATCTGCCGTCGAGTTTCTTTTCCCGCACCAGGCGCGGCGATATCCTGTCGCGCTTCTCGGTCGACATGGCGGCGTTCGAGGGCACGGTGAAGACGCTGGCGAACGGCGCGGTGCTGCCGGCGCTGGAACTGGTCGCCGGCCTGATCCTGATGTTCTTCCTGAACTGGCAGCTTGCGCTGATCGCGCTCCTGATCTTTCCGATCACCTTGATCGGCCCGCGCATCCTGACGCCGAAGGCGGTCAAGGCCAATTACGAGCAGAAGGTCAGCGAGTCGTCGATTCTCGGCATGGTGCAGGAGAACATCGCGGCGCAGGCCGTGGTGAAGGCGTTCAGCCTGCAACGCCGCGTGCTGGGCTGGTTCACCGTCAGCAACGACGCCACCCGGACCAAGATCGCGTCGGCGACGTTCCTCTCCAGCATGGTCGAGCGTTCCGTCACCGTCGCGGTGCTGCTCTTGCATCTCGTGGTGCTGGCGTCCGGCGCCTATCTCGCCACCAAGGGCCACATCACCATCGGCACCTTCGTGACGTTCGAGAGCGCGTTCTGGGAAATTTCCTACAACATTGCCCACCTGATGCACTTCATCCCGGTGTCGATCCAGTCGGCGGCGGCGATCCGGCACATGAACGAACTGCTGGACGAACCGACGCGCGGCGTCGATCGCCCCGGCACGCCGGACCTGCCGCGCATTACCAGCAACATCACCTTCGATCATGTCAGCTTCGGCTATGAGGGCAGCGAACGGCCGGTGCTCGACGATCTCAACCTGCGGATCGAGTTCGGCAAGTCGATCGCCATCGTCGGGCCGAGCGGATCGGGCAAGAGCACGCTGCTCAACCTCATCCTGCGGCTTTACGTTCCGACCGAGGGGCGGGTGACCATCGACGGCGTCGATATCGGCAAGGTCACGCGCGAATCCTTGCGCGCCAACATGGCCGTGGTGTTCCAGGACAACGTGCTGTTCAACATGTCGATCCGCGAGAACATCCGGCTCGGCAAGGAGGACGCCACCGACGAGGACGTCGAGGAGGCCGCGCGCAAGGCCGAGATCCACCGCTTCATCAAGAGCCTGCCGCAAGGCTACGACACCGTGGTCGGTGAGCGCGGCGACACGCTGTCGGGCGGGCAGCGCCAGCGCATGGCGATCGCGCGCGCCATCGTGCGCGATCCGTCGGTGCTGCTGCTCGACGAGGCCACCTCCGCGCTCGACCAGACCACCGAGGCCGCGATCAACCGCACCCTGCTCAAGCTGGCGCGTGGCCGCACCATGATCTTTTCGACGCACCGGCTGACGTCGGTGGTGGAGATGGACGAGATCATCGTGATCAACGAGGGCAAGGCGATCGAACGCGGCTCCCACGCCGAACTGCTGGCGGCCAACGGCTTCTATCGCAAGCTGTGGGACGATCAGAGCCACGCCGTCCACGACGACGGCGGCGACGACGACGAGGATGACGACGAGGGCGAGGACGAGTGATCGCCCGGCCGTGCCCCGGCATCGCTCGCTGGCCGGGCAGCCGCGCGGGAATGTCGGCGCGCCCGTTCCAAACTCGAATCGCCGCCGCCCGATGCTGCGGTGCGAAGCGCCGGCCGCCGATCGGACCCCGCCGCGGTTGCGAATTATTGCCTGCCTGCCGCCGCGCCATCGCCGAAAAGCCTTATAAATCAGGACCTGTCGGGGTCCCGGCGGCGAAAACACATGGTTGATAAGCCTTGACTTGGGGTGAGGCGGCCGATAAAACCCGCCCACTTACCAGCAGGCGGTGAGCTGCGCCGGCGTCGGAACGGATCACCCCTTCCAGTCTTCCAACCATGCAAGACGGGAAGCGGGCACCAACCTCGACCTATGCCGCTCAAACGCTGCTGCCCTAAGCCAGGCAATGCCAAGGCGATTTTCGATCTCTTGAGAACACTGACGTTCTTGAGAGGCTGATTTCGGAAGCATGAGCTCGGTGCGCGAGTGGCGACAGCCGCTCGGCAGGCTCCGAGTTCCTCTGTGGCACGACGCGCTTTCCGCTCCGCGAAGGAGTGGCTGGCGCGGTTTCGTTTTGTTTGTCGGGTTTGGGTCGAACGAAATCACGGAGCTCGCGCTCCAGACCACTTGCGAGACCTGATTGAGGGTTTTGCGCGAACAAGGGTGAAGGCGAACGATGCCGACGATCAACCAACTGGTCGCAAATCCGCGCATTCTGCAGAAGGCGCGCAAGAATGCTCCGGCGCTGCAACAGTCGCCGCAGAAGCGCGGCGTCTGCACGCGCGTCTACACGACGACGCCGAAGAAGCCGAACTCGGCGCTTCGCAAGGTCGCCAAGGTGCGTCTGACCAATGGCTTCGAGGTCATCGGCTACATTCCGGGTGAAGGCCACAACCTGCAGGAGCATTCGGTGGTCATGATCCGCGGCGGCCGCGTCAAGGACTTGCCCGGCGTGCGCTACCACATCCTCCGCGGCGTCCTCGATACCCAGGGCGTCAAGAACCGTAAGCAGCGCCGTTCGAAGTACGGCGCGAAGCGTCCGAAATAAGCGGGAGGCATATCGATGTCGCGTCGCCATTCTGCTGAAAAGCGTGAAGTGAACCCGGACCCGAAGTTCGGCAACATCGTCATCACCAAGTTCATGAACTCGATCATGTACGACGGCAAGAAGTCCGCCGCCGAGAGCATCGTCTACGGCGCGCTCGACCTGATCGAGGCCAAGACCAAGCAGGGTCCGCTGGCGGTGTTCGAGCAGGCGCTCGAAAACGTCATGCCGACCATCGAAGTGCGCTCGCGCCGCGTCGGCGGCGCCACCTATCAGGTGCCGGTGGAAGTTCGCTCGACCCGCCGTCAGGCGCTGGGCATTCGCTGGCTGATCGCGGCCGCGCGGGGGCGCAACGAAAAGACGATGACGGAGCGGCTCTCGGCCGAACTGCTCGACGCATCGAACAACCGGGGCAACGCAGTCAAGAAGCGGGAAGACGTGCACAAGATGGCGGAAGCCAACCGCGCGTTCTCGCACTACCGCTGGTAACGGCGACCCGAACGGATATTCAAGGACACACTCATGCCCCGCCAACATGCCATCGAGGACTACCGCAACTTCGGTATCATGGCGCACATCGACGCCGGCAAGACCACGACCACCGAGCGCATCCTCTATTACACCGGCAAGAGCCATAAGATCGGCGAAGTCCACGAGGGCGCCGCGACCATGGACTGGATGGCGCAGGAGCAGGAGCGTGGCATCACCATCACCTCCGCCGCGACCACCGCGTTCTGGGACGGCAAGCGCCTGAACATCATCGACACCCCCGGCCACGTCGACTTCACCATCGAGGTCGAGCGTTCGCTTCGCGTGCTCGACGGCGCGGTATGCGTGCTCGATTCGAACCAGGGCGTCGAGCCGCAGACCGAAACCGTGTGGCGCCAGGGCGACAAGTACAAGGTGCCGCGCATCGTCTTCTGCAACAAGATGGATAAGACCGGCGCCGACTTCTACAAGTGCCTGTCCGACATCGTCGATCGTCTCGGCGCACGCCCGGTGGCGCTGCAATTGCCGATCGGCTCCGAGAGCAACTTCAAGGGCATGATCGACCTCGTCCGCATGAAGGCGCTGGTCTACAATCAGGACGCGCTGGGCTCGATGTACGACATCGAGGAGATTCCCGCCGATCTCATCGACAAGGCCAAGGAATACCGCGAGAAGCTGGTGGAAGCCGCCGTCGAGCTCGACGACGACGCCATGGCCGCCTATCTCGACGGCGCCGAGCCGGACGAGGCGACGCTGAAGCGGCTGATCCGCAAGGCGGTGCTCACCGGCGCGTTCTATCCGGTGCTGTGCGGCACCGCGTTCAAGAACAAGGGCGTGCAGCCGCTGCTCGACGCCGTCGTCGCCTACCTGCCGTCGCCGCTCGACGTGCCGGCGATCAAGGGCACCGACGACAAGGGCAACGAAGTCGTCCGCCACGCCGACGACAAGGAGCCGATGGCGCTTCTGGCGTTCAAGATCATGGACGACCCGTTCGTCGGCACCATCACCTTCTGCCGCATCTATTCGGGCGTGCTGCAGAGCGGCACCGGCGTCATCAATTCGACCCGCGAGAAGAAGGAGCGCATCGGCCGCATGCTGCTGATGCACGCCAACAACCGCGAGGACATCAAGGAAGCCTATGCCGGCGACATCGTCGCGCTGGCCGGCCTCAAGGAAGCCCGCACCGGCGACACGCTGTGCGACCCGGATCATCCGGTGATCCTTGAGAAGATGGAATTCCCGGAGCCGGTGATCGAGATCGCGATCGAGCCGAAGTCGAAGGCCGACCAGGAAAAGCTCGGCGTCGCGCTGGCGAAGCTCGCGGCGGAGGATCCGTCGTTCCGCGTCTCCACCGACCACGAGTCCGGCCAGACCATCCTCAAGGGGATGGGCGAACTGCATCTCGACATCAAGGTCGATATTCTTCGCCGCACCTACAAGGTCGACGCCAATATCGGCGCGCCGCAGGTCGCGTTCCGCGAGAAGATCACCCGTTCGGCGGAAGTCGATTACACCCACAAGAAGCAGACCGGCGGCACCGGTCAGTTCGCGCGGGTCAAGTTCGTCGTCGAGCCGAACGAGCCGGGCGCGGGCTTCCAGTTCGAATCCAAGATCGTCGGCGGCGCGGTGCCGAAGGAATACATCCCCGGCGTCGAGAAGGGTCTCGCCAGCGTGCTGACCTCGGGCGTGGTCGCCGGCTTCCCGGTGGTCGACGTCAAGGTGACGCTGATCGACGGCGCCTATCACGACGTCGACTCCTCGGCGCTGGCGTTCGAAATCGCCTCGCGCGCGGCGTTCCGCGATGCCTTGCAGAAGGGCAAGTCGGTGTTGCTGGAGCCGATCATGAAGGTCGAGGTGGTGACGCCGGAAGACTACACCGGTTCGGTCATCGGCGACCTCAATTCCCGCCGTGGCCAGATCCAGGGTCAGGACATGCGCGGCAACGCCAACGTCATCAACGCGATGGTGCCGCTCATGAACATGTTCGGTTACGTGAACAACCTGCGCTCGATGAGCCAGGGTCGCGCGACCTTCACCATGCAGTTCGATCACTACGCTGAAGCGCCGGCCAACGTGTCGGCTGAAGTCCAGAAGAAATTCGCCTGATCGTCGTCGCGACGATTACCGCCTGAACGGAGAGTATCATGGCCAAAGAGAAGTTTGAACGCACGAAGCCGCACTGCAACATCGGGACGATTGGTCACGTGGACCACGGCAAGAC
>JBDHSX010000085.1:0-15822 GCA_039808365.1 Xanthobacteraceae bacterium
GCCCGGCCCCACCATCTCGCGGCGGAAGCAGAAGCGGCAATAGACCGCGCAGACATGCACCAGCTTGAGCAGCACCCGGTCGGGATAGCGATGGACAATGCCTTCCACCGGCGAGCGCGCGTGATCGCCGATCGGATCAAGCCTCTCGACCGGCAGGCTGTCCAGCTCGCGCGCGTCGGGCACGTATTGCCGCGCGATCGGGTCCGCCGGATCGGTGGGATCGATCAGCGCCGCGACCTCCGGCGTCAACGCCACCGCGTAGCGCGCCGCGACCTTCTCAAGATCGGCCAGACGTGAGGCGGGCGCGAGCCCCCGCGCAACCAGTTGCCGCGGCTGGCGCAGCGTGGGGGAAATGGGTTCGGTCATGCGTTGTCCACCGGCGGCGTCCACACCACCTGATCGATCCGCCGCGCGCCGGACGCCAGCATCACCAGCCGGTCGAAGCCGAGCGCGACGCCGCTGGCCTGCGGCATCAAAGCCAGCGCGGCGAGAAAATCCTCGTCGAGCGGATAGCGCTCGCCGTAGAGGCGCTCCTTGTCGTCCATCGCCCGCTTAAACCGCCGCCGCTGCTCAAGCGCGTCGGTCAGTTCGCCAAAACCGTTGGCGAGTTCGACGCCGCAGGCATAGACCTCGAAGCGCTCCGCGACCCGCGGGTCCGACGGTTTCGCGCGCGCCAGCGCCGATTCCGGCGCAGGATATTCGTACAGCACCGTCGGCCGGCCCTCGCCGAGACGCGGCTCGATGTGCTCGACCAGGATTTTGCTGAAAATATCCGACCAGGTGTCGTCGTCGGCCAGGCGCGCCTTGTCGCGCGCGCGAGCGGCCAGCGCGGCGCGGTCGCCCTCGCCGCCGTCGATGGTCGCCAGCAGATCGATGCCGGCGAAGCGTTGAAAGGCTTCCGCGACGGTCAGCCGTTCGGCCGCCGCCAACGGATCGGCGCTACGGCCCCGGAACGCGAAAGCCCGGGTCCGCGCGGTGTCCGCCGCCAGCGCGATCAGCGCCAGACAATCGGCGATCACCGCCTCGTAGGGCTCATCGGCGCGATACCATTCCAGCATGGTGAACTCCGGCAGATGCAGGTCGCCGCGCTCGCGGTCGCGGAATACGCGGGCGAATTCGACGATCCGCCGCTCGCCCGCCGCCAGCAGTTTCTTGCAGGAAAATTCCGGCGACGTGCGCAAATAACGCGGCAGGCGCGCGCCGTCCGCGCCGGTGAGCGCGGTGCGCGGGGCGTGAAGATGGGTCTCGTTGCCCGGCGACACCTGAAGCACGGCGGTTTCGACCTCGGTGAATCCGGCCCTCTCGAACCAGCCCCGGCACGCCGCCGTGATGGCGCCGCGCGCCGCCAGGAACGGCCGGCGGTCAAGATGCCGCCCGCGCGCCCACCACGGCGAAGGCCCCTGGTCCGGACCCGTCACCGACCCGTTCCAATTCCGAGCAAGGGACGAGCGCCCTCTCCGTTCCGATCAAACCGGAACGGGGCTCTCGATTGTCGTCCTGACGCGTTTTCTCCACGCGAACCGGCATCCACTTCGCTTGAAAACGCTCTGGCGTCGGCGGCCCAAATCAGTATGTTGCAGCCCGAAACCGCATCAGTGCCGGAACCGTCACGGCGGGAGCGACCCCGAACCCGAACGCTAGGAATATTTTCTGTGAGAGTCATCGCCAGTTCTATCCGCAAGGGCAACGTGATCGAGCAAAACGGCCAGCTGTATGTGGTCCTGTCGGCTGAAAACATCCATCCCGGCAAGGGCACGCCGGTCAGCCAGATCGAGATGCGCCGAATCAGCGACGGCGTAAAGATCTCCGAGCGCTACAAGACCACCGATCAGGTCGAGCGCGCCACCATCGAGGACCGCAACTTCAACTTCCTGTACGAGGACGGCGACGGCTTCCACTTCATGAACGCCGAGACCTACGATCAGGTGCAGGTGCCGAAGGACGTGGTCGGCAGCGCCGCGCCCTACCTTCAGGAAAACATGACCGTGAAGCTGTCGATGCACGACGTGGTGCCGGTCGCCATCACCCTGCCGCAGCGCGTCACCCTCGAAGTGGTCGAGACCGAGCCGGTGACCAAGGGCCAGACCGCGTCGTCATCCTACAAGCCGGCGATGCTGTCGAACGGCGTCCGCTCGGCGGTGCCGCCGCATGTCGGCGTCGGCACAAGGATCGTGGTCCTGACCGAGGACGGCTCCTACGTCGAGCGCGCCAAGGACTGATTTTTCAAGGACTGATTTCCATCGGGCCGCTTCCCCGGCGGCCGCCGGAGCGAGCGATTGCCAAACCCCCTCCCACGTCGCGCTGACAGGCTTTCCGCAAGGCGGTGCCTGTCGGCGCTCGTGGGTCTCTTGCTGCTCGCAGCGCCGGCGTCCGCCGCCGAGGACTTCAAGACGCCGGCGATCTCGGCGCTGCATGTCGAGTGGCGCGCGGCGCTCGATCAGTTCAAATCCGAGATCGCGGCGCGGCCGGAACTGGCCGGCCGCTTCACCTTCACCAGCCGCCGCCGGCTGTCGCCGTCCGATCCGCGCCTGATGCCGGCGTTCGAGCAGTTGAACGGCATCACCGCGCCGCTGTTTTCCGGCATCAGTCGCAGCCCGGTGCCGGTGCTGCTGCCGTTCGATGTCGCCGGCTACGTCAAGGATCAGGACGGCGGCGCGCCCGGCAGCATCACCATCGCGCATTATCAATCCGGGTTCGGCGCGGCCGAAATGTTCGCCGCCGGCGAATCCGGTTACGACGCGCTGTTCGCCTTGCCGCGCGCCGCCGAGGACAGCGCGCCGGAGCGGGTCTACGCCAAGCCGGTCGAGGTGCAGATCACCGGCTCGCTGCTGGTCTACGACATCCAAGATCCGGTCGCCGGCCGCGGCGAGGCGGTGCGCGCGCTGCAGGGCCAGTTTCCCGATATCAGGCGGGTGATCCGCGAGGGTTTCGTGCGCTATTACTTCACCGCGTTCGGCGTGCCCTACGTGGTGTCGATCCATTGCCTCGACAGCATGCCGCGCGCCGATCGCCTCGCCTGCCGCGAAGCCTCCGCGGTGGCCGAGCGGTTCATCAAGGCGCTGCGCATCACCGGCGGCCGGCCGCAGCGCCCGCGCGCCAGCCGGACGGCGGATCTCGCGCCCCGTCCCGCCGCTGCGTCAGCCGACTTCACCTATCGGCCGTCGGGCGAGATCATTCCCAACAGCGGCTATCGCGAGCAGCCCGGCCATCCCGACTGGACGGTCTATTCGCAGATCCGCTTTCCGCTGCGCGACGCGCCCGCCTTCGCCAACTCGCAATCGTTCCTCAACTGGGGCGACTGCTTCCATCGCGGGCGTGTGCCGCCGCCGACCCGCAAGGGCGCGGGCTATCACTGCAAGTCGAACGACAAGCCGCTGGTGTTCGACGAATCCGCGCCTGAAAACTATTCCTATCCGTGGCAGGACAATTTCTGCGAGGCGCGCGATTTCGAGGTCGGGCAATGCGCCAGCGGCTTCGGCCATCAGGGCCAGGACATCCGGCCGGGGTCGTGCCGGCTGCGCAACGAGGGCGCCGACCGCTGCGAGCCGGGCGATTTCCCGGTGGTGGCGGCGCGCGACGGCGTGCTGCTGCGCTCGCCCAAGCACGCGGCGGTGACGCTGGTGGTCAACAGCCGGACCGAGCACATCCGTTTCCGCTACATGCACATGGACCCCGCGCGCCTCGACGCCGACGGCGTGCTGAGCGACCGCCGGGTCGCCGAGGGCGAGCCGATCGGGGTGGTGGGGAATTATCAGGACTATCCGGGCGGCACCACCGTTCACCTGCATTTCGACGTGCAGGTGTTCACGCGCGAGGGCTGGCTGTGGGTCAATCCCTACGTCACCCTGATCTCGGCCTATGAGCGGCTGATCGGCGGGCGCGGCCGCGAGGTGCCGGCGGCCGGCGACGCGGCCAAGGAGGCCGGAACCGCAACCGACCCGGCGGCGGCGAAAAGCGAATAGCGGTTCCCTGTCATTGCCTACCGTCATTGCGAGGAGGCAGAGCCGACGAAGCAATCCAGAAGCCCGGAAGAAAGAGCTGGATTGCTTCGCTTCGCTCGCAATGACGATTACACTCCCCGCCATGGACTCCAATGATTCCCGCATCACGCTGACCCGGCGCACCCTGTTGCAGGCGGCGGCAGGCGCCCTCGCCGCTCCGGCGACGGCGCTCGCCGCGCCGGCCGGTTTCGACACCTGGCGCGACGGCTTCGAAGCCAAGGCCCGCGCGCGCGGCATTTCCGATCAGACCTATCGCGGCGTCATGGGCCGGATCGAGCCGGACATGAGCGTGTTCGAGAAGATGCGCAAGCAGCCGGAATTTCACGAACAGGTCTGGCAATACATCAATCGCCGGGTCTCGGACTGGCGGCTGATCGCCGGCAAGGAAGCGCTGCGCCAGCATCAGGCGCTGTTCGCGCGGATCGAGAAGGATTTTGGCGTCGAGCGCGGCACGCTGCTGGCGCTGTGGGGCGTCGAATCCGCCTATGGCGATCCGCTGGTGCAGAAGAACCATATGCGCCCGGTGTTCCCTTCCCTCGCCGCGCTGGCATGGCGCGAGCCGCGCCGCCGCGCCTATTGGGAAACCGAACTGATCAACGCGCTGACCATCGTGCAACGCGGCTGGAGCACGCCGGCCGAGATGCGCGGCTCGTGGGCCGGCGCGATGGGCCATACCCAATGGATGCCGGAGGTCTGGCTCAATGTCGGCTTCGACTATGACGGCGACGGCCGCGTCTCGCCGTTCGGCCGGCCCGACGACGCGCTCGGATCGACCGCGCGCTATCTGGTGAAGCGCGGCCGCTATCACCACAACGAGCATTGGGGTTTTGAGGTGCGCGCGCCTCATGGCGCATCGGAAGGAAGCCGCAGCTACGCGGCTTGGACCGCGGCCGGCGTCACCCGCGCCGACGGCAAGCCGTTTCCGCAACCGAACGCCACCGCCAAATTATGGACGCCGGTCGCGGGCGGCCCGTCGTTCCTGCTCGGCCCGAATTTCTATTCGGTGCGCAGCTACAACCCCTCGATGAACTACGCGCTGGCGATCTGCCACCTCGGCGACCGCATTCTCGGCGCCGGACCGTTCATCCAGCCGTTCCCCGGCTCCGAGCGCATCCTGACGCTGGCCGAGGTGCAGGAGGTGCAGACCCGCCTCACCCGGGCCGGCTTCGACACCGGCGGCACCGACGGCCGCGTCGGCAACGACACCATGAAGGCGGTGCGGGATTTCCAGCGCAAGGTCGGCCTGCCCGCCGACGGCTACGCCGGCCTCAAGGTGCTGGCGCGGCTCAGGCAAGGACCATGAACTATTGTGTTCAACAAACGGAACATCCGTGTAAGCTGCTCGAATGTCAGCACAACCAAACATCGAGGCGATCGCAAGCGAGGTCATGGCCTCACTCTCCAATCATGCGCAAATTCCGACTTTTTCCTCCCGGCCTGACGGACTGACCCTGGCGCAAGCCTATCGTGTCACGCCGCTTCTGCGTGCCGCCTTTGAATCCCGTGGCGAGACCATCACCGGCCGAAAGATCGGTTTTACAAACCGCCAGATGTGGAAAGTATTTGGCGTCACATCCCCCGTGTGGGGCTACACGACCAGCCGCACGACTTACGAACTCGCGGACATGCCGGTCGTGGCTTTGAACGAGTTCTGCGAGCCCCGGATCGAACCTGAAATCATATTTGGTCTGAGAGCCGCGCCGACGCCCGGCATGGATGACAGTGCCTTGCTCGATTGCATCGAGTGGATCGCACTCGGATATGAGATCGTGCAATCGATCTTTCCTGACTGGAAATTCTCGGCTCCGGACACGATCGCGGCCAATGGCGTCCATGGCGCCTTGCTTATTGGAAAGCGTCACGACATGGCGCCGCGCAAGAGCGAATGGCAACGAGAGCTTTCCAGCTTTGAGGTGGAGCTCTTTTGCGACGGCAGGCCTATGCAACGAGGCGCCGGTTCGCTCGTTCTCGATAGTCCGCTCAAGGCTCTGGGCCATTTGGTCGAGCTATTGGCTGATGATCGAGATAACCCGCCCCTGCGCGCGGGTGACGTGATCTCAACGGGCACGTTGACGCTTGCGATGCCGGTCAGGCCTGGCGAACGATGGAGCACCACCGTTGCGGGCATTCCTCTCGAAGACATCAGCATTCAATTTGGCTGATGCTTCGACTTGGAGCAACTTTCGATCAGGTTGGATCACAGCGCCGCAGATTCACCTCGCCCATGGGAGAGGTCGGATTGCGAAGCAATCCGGGTGAAGGGATATGACCTGTCGATGGGTCCGATCCCCTCACCCTTACCCTCACCCCGATTGAAAGCGGGAATCTCTCGGCATTCGCGGCGATTCAGTATGATCGAAAAATGCTTTAACGGATCACCGCCGGCCCCGCGTCCGGTGTCGCGACGTCGATCACCCGCAACTGCACCCGCTCCGCGCCCTGCCAGCGGTCGACCGCGAGCGAGCCGGCGATGTGCAGCGCCTGCCCGCGGTTGTCCTTCAGCGCGTTGCCGAGCGGCTGCCCGACTGAACGAAACGCGATGCCGTTGACGATGGCGCCGTCGCCCGCCTTGAAGCGCAGCCGCAGATGCGCCTGCCCGACCTCGTCGGCGTAAACCAGTTGATGCGCCGGCAGCGCGATCACCGGCTCCGGATTGCCGGCGCCGAACGGCCCGGCGCGATTGAGCGTCGCCACCAGTTCCGGCGTCACCGCCCGCGCGCTGACCGCGCCGTCGATCAGCAACTCGCGGACGTTGCGCGCCCGCGCGACATCGTCCGCCAACGCCGCCTCGATCGCGGCGCGGAACGCCGCCAACTGCTCCCTGCGCAGCGTGACGCCGGCCGCCATGGCGTGGCCGCCGCCCTTCAGCAACAACCCGTCGGTCACGGCCCGCCGCACCGCGCGGCCGAGATCGACGCCGGCGATCGAGCGGCCCGAGCCGGTGCCGACGCCGCCGGGCTCCAGCGCGATCGCAAACGCGGGCCGGCCGAATTTCTCCTTGAGCCGCGCCGCGACCAGGCCGACCACGCCGGGATGCCAGCCCTCGGCGGCGGTGACGATCACCGCGCCCTTGTCCTCAAGCCCGAGCGCGGCCAGCGCCTCGGCCTCGGCCTGCGCTTCCGCGGCCTGCTCGATGACGCGGCGCTCGGCGTTGAGGCGGTCGAGCTCGGCGGCGATCCGCGCCGCTTCCGACACGTCGCCTTCCAGCAACAGCCGCACCCCGAGATCGGCGCGGCCGATGCGGCCGCCGGCGTTGATGCGCGGCCCCAGCATGAAGCCGAGGTGCCAGGCTTCCGGCGGCCCGTTCAGCCGCGCCACGTCCATCAGCGCGGTGTGGCCGACGTGATCGCGGCGGCGCAGCGCCAACAGGCCCTTGGCGACGAAGGCGCGGTTGAGGCCGGTCAGCGCCGCGACATCGGCCACGGTGCCGAGCGCGACGTGATGCAGCATGCCGAGCAGATCGGGCTCCGGACGCAGCTCGTTCCAGAAGCCGCGATTGCGCAATTCGCGGTTGAGGGCGACCAGCGTGACGAACACCAATCCCACCGCCGCGAGATGGCCGAGGCCGGACAGATCGTCCGGCCGGTTCGGGTTGACCAGCGCGTCCACCGCCGGCAACTCGTCGCCGCATTGATGATGGTCGATCACCACCACCGACATCCCGAGGCGCTTCGCCTCCGCCAGCGCCTCGATGCTGGTGGTGCCGCAATCGACGGTGATCAGCAGCGTCGCGCCTTTGGCTTTGAGCGCCCGCACCGCCTCGACGTTCGGGCCGTAGCCCTCGAAAATCCGGTCCGGAATATGGATCAGCGGATCGAGCCCGCAATGCCGCAGATGCCACGCCAGGAGCGCCGACGACGTCGCGCCGTCGACATCGTAGTCGCCGAAGATCGCGACCCTTTCGCCGCGCGTCACCGCTCCCGCGATGCGCGTCGTCGCCGCTTCCATCTGCGTCACGGTGAACGGCTCCGGCATCAGCCGGCGGATGGTGGGATCGAGGAAGTCCGCCACCGCGTCGAGATCGACGCCGCGGCCGGCCAGCACCCGCGCCAGCATCTCCGGCAACTGATGGCGCTGCGCGATCGCCAGCGCCTGCGCCGCGCCGCGCGGATCCAGCCGGTCGCGCCAGCGCCGCCCGGTGGCCGAGCGCGACACGCCGAGAAAGGCCGGTGGGGCTTCTTGCGGGATGAGCATGGGCGGCGGGGTCATGTTGGAAGCAGAACATAAGCGCGGCCGCGCGGCGCGCAATGCGGGCCGCAGCCCATCAGCATCCCATCCGCGCCGCGAGATCGTTGAAGTCGGCGGCGACCACGTCCCAGTCGCCATCCGGCGCGAAGTCCTTGCTCTGCAACGGACCGTATTCGGTGACGCGCGGCACGAAGGCGGTTTTCAGCCCGAGGTCCTGCGCCGCGCGCAAATCGTTGTTGTGGGCGGCGACCATCATCACCTGATCCGGCCGCAGGCCGAGCAGCCGCGCCGCGCCGAGATAGACCTCGCGGTCCGGCTTGTAGTGCTCGAACAGCTCGGCCGACAGGATCAGGTCCCACGGCAGGCCGGCATGCTTGGCCATGTCGTTGAGCAGCGCGACGTTGCCGTTGGACAGCGTGGCGATGGTGAAGTTGCGCTTCAACCGGGTCAGGCCGCTGACGCTGTCGGGCCAGGGTCGCAGCCGGTGCCAGCCCAGCGTCATGTAGGCGAGATCGTCCTCGGTCAGCCCCGCGATGCCGAACCGCGTCACCAGTTGTTCCAGCGACTGGCGGTGCAGATGGTCGAGCGCGAGATAGCCGCGCTGCGGATTTTTGCGCACCTCGTCCATCGACGGCACGTACGCGCCGCGCCAGGCATCGACCAGACCGGTCCAGTCGCCGCTGACGCCGCGCCTCATACTCCATTGCGTGAAGTCGGCGATCAGGCTGCCGCGCCAGTCGACCACGGTGCCGAAGACGTCGAACACCATGGCTTTAACGGATGACAGGTCGGTAGCGGTCATGGCGCCCTCCCGGTCGCTGCGGTCGTCATTGCGAGCACTCTCAGTCGTCATTGCGAGCGAAGCGAAGCAATCCAGAGGCCGCAAGGCAAGGACTGGATTGCTTCGTCGCTTCGCTCCTCGCAATGACGGATCCCTGAGTCATTGCTCGCAATGACGGATCGATGAGACGTTTACCCCAGGATCTTGCGGTACTGGATGAAGCCGGGCCGGTCGGCGACCTGATCGTAGAGGATGCGCGCCTGCGCATTGCTCTCCTGGGTCAGCCAGTAGACGCGGCTCGCGCCCGCCGCGCGCGCCTTGTCGTAGACTGCCTCGATCAAGGCGCGGCCGAGGCCGAGGCCGCGCGCGCCGCCGTCGACGAACAGGTCCTGCAAGTAACAGTAGTTACCCGGCGTCCAGGTCGAGCGATGAAACAGGTAATGGACGATGCCGGTCAGCCGGCCGTCGACATAGGCGCCGAGCAAGTGCATCGGCTCCGCCGGATCGTGCAGGCGGCGCCAGGTCACGTCGCTGGTGGAAGTCGGGACGCTGGCGTTGTAGAACGCGAGGTAACCCGCCCACAGCGGCTCCCACGCCGCGCGCTCCCCCTCGCCGACCGGCCTGACGACAACGTCCTTCTTCATCGCGCCCTCAATCGAGGTGGAATTTTTCCAGTTGCCGGTGCTCCGCCTTGATGATGCGCACCGTGCCGGTGACCGAGCGCATCACCACGGTCTCGGTCTCGATCAACCCGTCCTTGCGGAACTTGACGCCGGACAACAGCGAGCCGTCGGTGACGCCGGTGGCGGCGAACAGGCAGTCGCCCTTCACCATGTCCTCGATGCCGTAGATCATCTTCGGATCGTTGACGCCCATCTTGCGGGCGCGCTCGCGCTTCTCCTCGGTGTCGAGGATCAGGCGGCACTGCATCTGGCCGCCGATGCAGCGCAACGCCGCCGCCGCCAGCACGCCCTCCGGCGCGCCGCCGGTGCCCATGTAGATGTCGACGCCGGTGTTCTCGGTGTCGGCGGTGTGGATCACGCCGGCGACGTCGCCGTCGGTGATCAGGCGCACCGCCGCGCCGGTGGAGCGGATCGCCGCGATGATGTCGGCGTGGCGCGGGCGCTCCAGCACCAGCGCGGTAATCGCGGAGGCCGGCACGCCCTTGGCCTTGGCGAGCCGGCGGATGTTCTCGTCGGGCGAGGCGTCGAGATCGATCACGTTCTTGTCATAGCCGGGGCCGATGGCGATCTTCTCCATGTAGACGTCGGGGGCGTGCAGCAGCGTGCCGCCGTCGGCCATCGCCATGGTGGCGATCGCGCCCGGCATGTTCTTGGCGCACAGCGTGGTGCCCTCCAGCGGATCGACCGCGATATCGACCTGCGGGCCGGCGTTGATGCCGACCTTCTCGCCGATGTACAGCATCGGCGCCTCGTCGCGCTCGCCCTCGCCGATCACGATGGTGCCCTCGATCGGCATCTTGTTGAGTTCGCGGCGCATCGCGTCCACCGCCGCCTGGTCGGCCTGCTTCTCGTTGCCGTGGCCGCGCAGCCGCGCCGCCGACACCGCCGCCCGCTCCGTCACGCGCACGATCTCAAGCGTCAGGATGCGCTCCAGCAACTGCTGCGGCGGAACGGAAATATGTGTCGACATCGATCGGTCTCCCTGACGGTCATGGCGAGCGCGGCGGCTCGCACAAAACATTACTGACGATCCGACCCCGGAACCCTCAGGCGCCGGGGCCAGGGTTAATTCTTCTCGATCCTTATCACCTGCGGCCGGCCGCGGATCACCTTATCGCGCTGCACCGCCTGCAAGGCCCCGCGCATGGCGTCTTCGCTGGTGGCGTATGTAATCAGAATGACCGGAACCGGTGAAGACGCCTTGCTCGTTATCTTAGGGTCGCCGGCCCGGTCCGGATGGCGCTGCACGATGGATTCGAGGGAAATCCCGCGCTCCGCGAGCCGGGTGGCGATGGTCGCCGCCGTGCCGGGAAGATCGCGCGCCATCAGGCGGATGTAATAGCCGCCCTCGTGGCGCTCCATCGGCGCTTTCCGGGTCGGTTTGAGCCGCCCGACCGGCCGCCCGAACGGCTTGGCGCGGATGCCGCGCGCGACGTCGGCGATGTCGGCCACCACCGCCGAGGCGGTGGCGGCGCCGCCGGCGCCGGGACCGACCAGCGTGATCGGCGCGATGCCGGCGCCGTCGACGGTCACCGCATTGGTGACGCCCATCACCTGCGCCACCGACGAGCTGCGCGGCACCATGGTCGGATGCACCCGCTGCTCGATGCCCGTTTTGGTCCGCACCGCGACGCCGAGCAGCTTGATGCGGTAGCCGAGTTCCTCGGCGGCGCGCAAATCCTGCGGGGTGATCGAGGAAATGCCCTCGACATAGACCGCGCGCTGCGCCACTTCGGTGCCGAACGCGAGGCTGGCGAGGATCGCCAGCTTCTGCGCGGTGTCGTGGCCGTCGACGTCGAACGACGGATTGGCCTCGGCATAGCCGAGCCGCTGGGCGTCCTTGAGGCATTCGGCGAACGACAGCCCCTCCTGCTCCATCCGGGTCAGGATGTAATTGCAGGTGCCGTTGAGGATGCCGTAGACGCGATCGATCTCGGTCCCCGCCAGTCCCTCGCGCAAGGTCTTGACGATGGGAATGGCGGCGCCGACCGCCGCCTCGAAATTCAGCGCGCCGCCGTGCTGCTCGGCGAGTTTCGCCAGCCGCAATCCATGTTTGGCGATCAGCGCCTTGTTGGCGGTGACCACCGACTTGCCGGCACCGAGCGCGGCGGCGATGGCCGACAGCGCCGGGTCGCCGTCGCCGCCCATCAGTTCCACGAAGCATTCGATCTCGGGATCGGTGGCCAGCGTCAGCGGGTCTTTCGCCCAGCGCACGCCGCGCAGATCCAGTCCGCGCTTCTTGGCCCTGGCGCGCGCGGTCACCGCGACGACGCGCACGCCGCGCCCGCAGCGCACCGCGAGCTGCGACGCCTGGGCCTCGATCAGGCGCACGGTCTCGGCGCCCACAGTGCCGAGACCCGCAATTCCCACCGTGAGGGGCGCGACCATTGACAACAACCTGTCGGAAAACCTGAAAACCTATCGCCGGGTGGCGAGCGGGACCACGTTGTGCAACGTTTCGACGCCGCTTTCAAGGAAGCGGCGGACATTGCGGGCGGCCTGGCGGATGCGCTGCTCGTTCTCCACCATGGCGATGCGCACATATCCCTCGCCGTGCTCGCCGAAGCCGACGCCCGGCGACACCACGACGCCCGATTTCTCGACCATCAGGGTGGCGAACTGCATGCTGCCGATCTCGCGGAACGCCTCCGGCAGCGGCGCCCAGGCGAACATCGAGGCGCTCGGCGGCGGAATGTCCCAGCCGGCGCGGCCGAACGATTCAACGAGAATGTCGCGCCGCTTGCGGTAGATCTCGCGCATCTCGCGGATGCAGTCGTCGGGGCCGTTCAGCGCCGCGGTCGCCGCCACCTGGATCGGCGTGAACGCGCCGTAATCGAGATACGACTTCACCCGCGCCAAGGCGGCGATGATGCGCTCGTTGCCGACCGCGAAGCCCATGCGCCAGCCGGCCATGGAATAGGTCTTCGACATCGAGGTGAACTCGACGGTGACGTCGATCGCGCCCGGCACCTGAAGCACCGACGGCGGCGGCTCGCCGTCGAAATAGACCTCCGAATAAGCCAGATCCGACAGGATGAAAATCTCGTGCTTCTTCGCGAAGGCGACGAGGTCCTTGTAGAAATCGAGGCTGGCGACATAGGCGGTCGGGTTCGACGGGTAGCAGACCACCAGCGCGATCGGCTTCGGAATCGAGTGGATGATGGCGCGCTCGCAGGCCGCGAAGAACTCCGGCGTCGGCGCCGACGGCACCGAGCGGATGACGCCGCCGGCCATCAGGAAGCCGAAGGCGTGGATCGGGTAGCTCGGGTTCGGACAAATGATGACATCGCCCGGCGCGGTGATGGCCTGGGCGACGTTGGCGAAACCTTCCTTGGAGCCCAGCGTGGCGACGATCTGGGTGTCCGGGTTGAGCTTGACGCCGAAGCGGCGCTGGTAATAGCCGGCCTGGGCGCGGCGCAGCCCGGTGATGCCGCGCGACGCCGAGTAACGATCGGTGCGCGGCTTGCCCAGCGTTTCCTTGAGCTTCTCGATGACGTGCGGCGGGGTGGCGAGATCCGGATTGCCCATGCCGAGGTCGATGATGTCGGCTCCGGCATTGCGCGCGGCGGCCTTGGCTCGATTGATTTGCTCGAACACATAGGGCGGCAGACGGCGAATGCGGTAGAATTCTTCCATGGGTCGGTCTCCGGGATCGGAAGCGCGCGATCGGTGTGAGCGGCGATTGGGGCTTGGTCGTGTCGCACGGCGCCGATCGAGGCTTGAATCGTGTTCTTTTAACACGGACGCCCCGAAGCGCCAGCGCAACAGCCCGGTTTTTCGGGTTTCCCGCCTATTTGTTGCGGGCCGCGGCGGCGGCCTGACGGTCCCGCGCGGCGGCCAGTTCGCTTTCGATCCGCGCCTGCTCGGCGCGGTCGAGCGCCGGGTCGGCGCGGTCGGCCGGCATGTCGTGGACCGCCGGGAAGGTGCCGGGGTCCTTCGGGCGCTCGGGCGCGCCTTCCGGCACCCCGATCATGGACAGATCGGCGACCGAAACCGAACAGCCGGCGAGCGGGATCGCCGCGACCATCAGGCCGGCGGCGAGCCAAACCTTGCCGCGATGAAACGACCCAATGAACCGACGCGCAACGACCGTCATCCGAAACCCTGCCATGGTTGGCCCGAATTCACCGCCGGAACCAAGCCGGTGATCTTGTCATCAAGATATCACTCAACACTGAAGCGAGGCGAAACGGAAATCATTTTAGAGCGGCAATATGACCTAACCAAGATGTCGTCTTGCATCGCACCATATTGAAATCACCCAAACGAAATGAACTGTGCCATCATCGCGGCGAACCGGATTCCCATGCCGGATCCTGGGCAGGAAACGAAGTGCAAGTGAGCGCAAGAAGTGAAGTGCAAGCCATGAGCGATCTCCCCGTCGAAACCAAAGCCGCCAACACCTTCGATCCGGAGGCATTCTCCCTCAATCTGGCGCGCGCCATGGAAAATGGCGGTCGCGCGCTCACCGCCTATCTCGCGCCCCGGCAGGCGCTCGATCCCAACGACCGGCCGCCGAGCGAGGTCGCGGAGGTGATCAAGACCTTCGGCGTGGTGGCGCAATACTGGATGTCGGACCAGACCCGCGCCGCCGACGTCCAGATGAAGCTCGGCAAGGCTTATCTCGATTTATGGGGCTCGGCGATGCGCCGCATGGCGGGCGAGGACGCGCCCCGCGCCATCGAGCCCGCGGCGCGCGACAAGCGCTTCACCGACCCGGAATGGAAAAGCAACCAGTTCTTCGAATTCGTCATGCAGGCTTATCTGCTGACGACGAAATGGGCGTTCGATCTGGTTCGCGAGGCCGAGGAACTCGATCCGCACACCCGCAAGAAGGCGGAGTTCTACGTCCAGCAGCTCACCAATGCGCTGGCGCCGTCGAATTTCGTGCTGACCAACCCGGAAGTGCTGCGCCAGACGCTGATCACCAACGCCGACAATCTGGCGCGCGGCATGAAGATGCTGGCCGAGGACATCGAGGCCGGTCGCGGCCATCTGCGCATCCGCCAGTCGGACTCGACCGATCTCGCGGTCGGCGTCAACATGGCGGTGACGCCCGGCAAGGTGATCTACCAGAACGAGGTGATGCAGCTGATCCAGTATGCGCCCACCACCGAGAAGGTGTTGCGCACCCCGCTCCTGATCGTGCCGCCGTGGATCAACAAGTTCTACATCCTCGACCTGCGGCCGGAGAAATCCTTCATCAAGTGGGCCGTCGATCAGGGCATCACCGTGTTCGTCATCTCGTGGGTCAATCCCGACAAGAAACTCGGGCAAAAGAGTTTTGAGGACTACATGAAGGAAGGTCCGCTCGCGGCGATGGACGTCGTCGAGCAGATCACCGGCGAGACCAGGGTCCACACCATCGGCTACTGCGTCGGCGGCACCCTGCTCGCCACCACGCTGGCCTGGCTCGCCGAGAAGCGCCGCGACCGGGTCGCCTCCGCCACCTTCCTCGCCGCGCAGGTCGACTTCACCCATGCCGGCGATCTCATGGTGTTCGTCGACGAGGAGCAGATCTCCGCGCTCGAACAGCAGATGCAGAGCGACGGCGTGCTGGAAGGCAGCAAGATGGCGATGGCCTTCAACATGCTGCGCTCGAACGACCTGATCTGGTCCTATGTCGTCAACAATTACCTGAAGGGGCAGACCCCGCCGGCGTTCGATCTGCTGCACTGGAATTCCGACGCGACGCGGATGCCGGCCGTCAATCATTCCTATTACCTGCGCAACTGCTACCTCGAAAACAAGCTGTCGACCGGCGCCATGGTAATCGACAACACCCGGCTCGACCTGTCGAAGGTGACGGTGCCGGTCTACAACCTCGCCACCCGCGAGGATCACATCGCGCCCGCCGAGTCGGTTCTGTACGGCTCGCGGTTCTTCGGCGGGCCGGTGAAATACGTGCTGTCCGGCTCCGGGCACATCGCCGGCGTGGTCAATCCGCCGTCCGGCAACAAATATCAGTACTGGACCAACGACGACATCAAGGCCGGCTCGGTCGCCAACTGGCTCAAGGGCGCGACCGAGCACAAGGGCTCGTGGTGGCCGGACTGGCGGGCCTGGCTCGGTGGTCACGATCCCGAGGAGGTCGCGGCGCGGCCGGTCGGCAACGACGCCCACCCGCCGATCGAGGACGCCCCCGGCAGCTACGTCCGGGTCAAGGCGT
>JBDHSX010000086.1:0-15822 GCA_039808365.1 Xanthobacteraceae bacterium
GGCGAACGCTTAATCGGAATCGCCTTCGCCGCTCTATCTCTTTGTTGAGCATCGGATTGATCCGAAAACCGCTTCGCGCTTTTCGGTCCGATGCTCGACGGCGCGCGGCGCCCCACGCGCCGGCCGACATCGATCGCTCCGCCCGCCAACAAAAACCCGGCCTCGCGAGGCCGGGTTTTCCGTTTTGTTTGAGCATGATCTTTTCCGAAAACCGGTTTCCACTTTTCGGGATCATGCTCCAGGCGTCGAGGACCTGATCGCGGCCGCTCAGTGGGCGGTGCGCGAGCGGATCATGAAGCTGTCGTTGGTGTATTCGGCCACCTGCCACCACAGATACTGGTCGCCGCGATAGGCCTGCATCGCGTCGATCACCTTCTTGAAGGTCGGGTTCTTCGCCGAGATTTCCGCCCACAACTCGTTGGTGGCCTTGAGGCAGGATTCCATGATCTCGGTGGAGAACGGACGCAATTGCGTGCCGCCGGCGACCAGCCGCTTCAGCGCCGCCGGGTTCTGCATGTCGTAGCGCGCCGGCATCCACAGCGTGGAATTGGCGCAGGCGTTGCGAATCACGCTCTGGTAATATTTCGGCAGCGCGTTGAACTTCTCCTCGTTGAAGAAGGCATGGACCGCCGGGCCGCCTTCCCACCAGCCGGGATAGTAGTAGAACTTCGCGACCTTCTGGAAGCCGAGCTTTTCGTCGTCATAGGGGCCGACCCACTCGGCGGCGTCGATGGTGCCCTTTTCCAGCGACGGATAGATGTCGCCGCCGGCGAGCTGCTGCGGCACCACGCCGACCTTCTGCAACACCTGACCGGCGATGCCGCCGATCCGCATCTTCAGGCCCGACAGGTCGGCGACGGTCTTGATCTCCTTGCGGAACCAGCCGCCCATCTGGGTGCCGGTGTTGCCGCACGGGATGGCGACGACCTTGTACGGCTTGAAGAACTCGTCGGCCAGCTCGTTGCCGCCGCCCTGATAGAGCCACGAATTCTGCATCCGGGTGTTGAGGCCGAACGGCACCGCCGAGAAGATCGCGAAGGTCGGATCCTTGCCGACATAGTAATAAGAAACCGTGTGGCACGCCTCGACGGTGCCGTTCGACGTCGCGTCCAGGGCCTGCAAGCCGGGAACGATTTCGCCGGCCTGGAACAACTGGATCTGGAATTTGTTGTCGGTCATCTCGGCGACCTGCTTCACGAACTGCTCGCCGGCACCGAAGATGGTGTCGAGCGACTTCGGAAAGCTTGAGGTCATGCGCCATTTGATTTCCGGCGACGACTGGGCGATGGCCGGCGAGGCCACCGCGGCGACCGCCGCGCCGGCGGCCGACACTTTGAGAAAATCACGACGCTTCATGCAGCTTCTCCTTGCTTGCGTTTCTCTTACGTTTCTGGTCCCGCCGGGATGCCCGCGACGGTGATTGGAAGGCGACCTAAGGGGACGCTCTAAGGTGCTCTCTAACACGGAACATCCCCGGCAGAAACGCATCCCGCGCCGCCAGCCGGGAAATTTAACGAAAGTCGCATGCGCTCACGGCGGGATCGGCCGCGAATGTCAGCTTCCCGCCACCCGCGCGTCCTTGAGCTGATCGCGCACCTGCGTGGCGATGGCGCGGTAAATCGCCGCGTGCGGCCCGTTCGGCTCGCTCACCACCACCGGCGTGCCGGCGTCGGATGTGGCGCGAATCGCCATATGCAGCGGCACCTCGCCGAGGAACGGCACGCCGAGCCGCTCCGCCTCGTGCCGCGCGCCGCCGTGGCCGAAAATATCCGACCGCGTGCCGCATTCCGGGCACTGGAAATAACTCATGTTCTCGACGATCCCGAGCACCGGCACGTTGACCTTGCGGAACATCGCGAGCCCGCGCCGCGCGTCGATCAGCGCCAGATCCTGCGGCGTCGACACGATCACCGCGCCCTTGAGCGGCACGGTCTGCGCCAGTGTCAACTGCGCGTCGCCCGTCCCCGGCGGCATGTCGACCACCAGAATATCCAGTTCGCCCCACGCCACGTCGCGCAGCATCTGGGTGATGGCCGACATCACCATCGGGCCACGCCAGATCATCGGGACTTCCTCATCGACCAGGAAGCCGATCGACATGATCGACAGGCCGAAGCGCTCGATCGGAATCATCTTCTTGTTTTCATTTACGACCGGCTTGTCGCGAATGGCGGTGAGCCGGGGCACCGAGGGGCCGTAGATGTCGGCATCCATCAGGCCGACCCGCAGGCCGAGATCGCGCAGCCCCAGCGCCAGATTGAGCGAGGTGGTCGACTTGCCGACGCCGCCCTTGCCGGACGCCACCGCCACGATGGCGGCGACGCCGGGAATCGGCGCCTGCCTGGCCATCGGCGAACCCGCCGCCGCATGCGGCGCCGGCCGATGCGCGGCCGCCGGCGGCACGCCACGGCCCGCCCCTGCGGCGGCGCGAGGCGACGCGGCCATCGGCTTGCGCTCGGCGGTCAGCACCACCATCGCGCTGGCGACGCCGGCCATGCCGCGCACCGCCGCCTCGGCGCGCGACCGCGTCTCGCCCCAGGCGGGCGCGCTGGCGGCGTCGACATTGATGGAAAAATACACCTTGCCGTCACTGACGGCGATTTCCGACAGCACCCCGGCCTTGGTCAGCGGCACGCCGTCCGGCGACGTGACATGGGACAGGACATCGCGAATTTGCCGTTCGGTGACACTCAATTTCTCTCTCCTCGCGGCCGCTGATAATCCGGAGCGGCGCGCCCGTCCTTGCGCCCCGTCAAACACACGGCCCGACCATCGGCGCATCCCTTTTCGGCGTTCTTTAGAGCAACAGCCATCACCGGACGCAATGGTTCCTTGGTCGCGCATGGGAGCGCGGTCACGATCCCGCGCCCCCGGCGCGACAAGCCATTTTCGAGCCGGGCGTTGCCCTTGCGACCCGACGGATTATGCTGCGTCCGTACCCTCTCCACCCCCAAACAACACGGCGCCGCCAATGCCGGTCAACACCCGAGGTTCTCATCATGGCTAAAGTCGCTTTCATCGGTCTCGGCGTCATGGGTTTTCCCATGGCGGGACATCTCGTGAACAAGGGGCAGCACGAGGTGACGGTCTACAACCGCACCGCGGCGACCGCCAAAGCCTGGACCGACAAGTTCGGCGGACGCGCCGCCCCCACCCCGCGCGCCGCCGCCGAAGGCCAGGACTTCGTGATGGCCTGCGTCGGCAACGACCACGACCTGCGCGCGGTCACCACCGGGCCGGACGGCGCGTTCGCCGGCATGCGCAAGGATGCGGTCTTCGTCGATCACACCACCGCGTCCGCGGAAGTGGCGCGCGAACTCGACCAGGCGGCGACCGCCGGCGGCTTCCATTTCGTCGACGCCCCGGTGTCCGGCGGCCAGGCCGGCGCCGAGAACGGCGTTCTCACCGTGATGTGCGGCGGCAGCGAACAAGCCTATGCCCGCGCCGAGCCGGTGATCGCGGCCTATGCGCGGATGTGCAAGCGGCTCGGCCCCGCCGGCTCCGGACAGCTCACCAAGATGGTCAACCAGATCTGCATCGCGGGGCTGGTCCAGGGACTGTCCGAGGGCATCCATTTCGCCAAGAAGGCCGGGCTCGATGTCGAGGCCGTGATCGCCACCATCTCCAAGGGCGCGGCGCAGTCGTGGCAGATGGAGAACCGCTACAAGACCATGAACGAGGGCAAATACGACCACGGCTTCGCCGTCGAATGGATGCGCAAGGATCTGTCGATCTGCCTCGGCGAGGCCCGCCGCAACGGCGCCAGCCTGCCGGTGACGGCGCTGGTCGATCAGTTCTATTCGGAGGTCCAGAAAATGGGCGGCCGGCGCTGGGACACCTCCAGCCTGCTGGCGCTGTTGGAGCGCTGAGCGGCCGGGACGAGGCTTGATGCGTCATTGCAAGGAGCGTGAGCGACGAGGCAATCCGATGCCTCTCAGTCGTCATTGCGAGGAGGCGAAGCCGACGAAGCAATCCAGACCTCCACATAGACTCTTGCCCCCACCCCAACCCTCCCCCGCAAGCGGGGGAGGGAGAAGGAAGAGGAAATTGCTTCGCGGAGCCTGGGCTCGGACAGCGCCGAAGCGCGTTGACGCGCGTCTTTGACGCACTCTGGCGCTGATCCGAGTGCTCGCAATGACGACCGATGGATGCCCCGTCGTCGCTCGATTTTAACATCTCGTTAACAAGATTATCGAGCCGTTTAAGGCTGCTCTTAATGATTTGGCGTCAGAGATTAAGAAGGAGAAAATGCACCGCGCTCGCGCGCGCAGGATTTGTGTTGCGTAATGAATTCGTCCGTCGAACAGCCCGAGGTTGTTCAGCTCCCCGCTGAGGAACCGGTCGCGCCGCCCGCCCGCAACCGCCGCATCGCCGCGCAGCGCGTGCGCGAGGCCCGCGACCGCCTCACCTCGACCAGCGGCACCCGCCCCGCCTTCGACCACGAATTGCTGCGGCAATACGCCCAGACCCGGCAGTCGGCCTCCTATGTCGTGATGCTGCTGGTGGTCGCGACCGGCGTGCTGTTCGGCGTCATGGTGCAGCCGACGTCCGCCGTCGTCTGGACCATCGGCATGCTGTTCGTCCATGGCCTGACCGTTCACGCCTGCACGAAATATCTCAACGAGCCGGCCGCCCCGACCGCGATCCGCAAATGGCGGATCCGCTTCATCCTGCTCGATCTGATCCATGGCCTGTGCTGGGCGGCGATCCTGGCCTATCCGTCGGGATACGACGTTCTCGCCAATACCTTCGTCATGTTCATGATGCTGCTGATCGTGGCGGTGTCGAGCATGCTCGCCTCCAGCCTGCCGATCGCGGCCTTCGCCGCCACCGCGCCGGTCACCGCGGCCATCGCGGTCAACTTCATCATGCGCGGCACGCTCGACGCCTACGTCCTGGCGCTGCTCGCCATCGCCGCCGAGGCTTATTTCGCGCTGCTGGCCCACCGCCTGCACTCGACGACGCTGGCGACGCTGGAGGCCCGCGCCGAGAAGGACGCGCTGATCGGCGAACTCGAACAGGCCAAGGCGATCTCCGATGAAGCGCGCCACCGCGCGGAATCCGCCAACGTCGCCAAGTCGCGGTTTCTCGCGCAGATGAGTCACGAGCTGCGGACGCCGCTCAACGCCATCCTCGGCTTCTCCGAGGTGATGAAAAGCGAAATCTTCGGCGCGCACACCGTGCCGGCCTACAAGGACTATTCGAACGACATTCACAATTCCGGCGTCCACCTCCTCAACCTGATCAACGAAATCCTCGACCTGTCGCGGATCGAGGCCGGCCGCTACGAACTCAACGAGGAAGCCGTCTCGCTGGTCCACGTCGTCGCCGACTGCCATCATTTGCTGAAGCTGCGCGCCTCCAGCCGGGGCATCACCATCCACGAGATTTTCGAACAGGGCATGCCGCGGATCTGGGGCGACGAACGCGCGATCCGTCAGGTGGTGCTGAACCTCTTGTCCAACGCCATCAAGTTCACCCCGCAGGGCGGCGAGATCTGGCTGAAGGCCGGCTGGACCGCCTCCGGCGGCCAGTATCTCAGCGTCAAGGACACCGGCTCCGGCATCGCCGAGGACGAAATCCCGATCGTGCTCGCCTCGTTCGGCCAGGGCTCGAACTCGATCAAATCCGCCGAACAGGGTGCGGGCCTCGGCCTGCCGATCGCGAAAAGCCTGATCGACATGCACGGCGGCACCTTCACGCTGAAATCCAAGCTGCGGATCGGCACCGAGGTCATCATCACGCTGCCGCCGGAACGGGTGATGGCGGCGCTGGCGCCGATGACCGAGGAAGCGCCGTCGTTGCAGCCGGATATTCCCGGCGGCAAGCGGGCCGCGTCGAGCCGGCGCCGGTTGCCGATCATGAATGCAGGAACAGGATTGTAGACCAGGCGCTTGCGCCGGCCCGCGCAGGCGCGTCACATTCGCATATGAGCATCGAAAGCCCGTGTATCGCCGTCTGCATGATCGATCCCAAAAGCCGCCTGTGTTTCGGCTGCGGTCGCACGCTGGCGGAAATCGCGCGCTGGAGCCAGATGACGTCCGGCGAACGGCGCGCGATCATGACGGAACTGCCGGCGCGGATGGCGCAAGCCGGACTGCCGCCGCCCGCCGCCAAAGCCGGCGGCGACCCCAAAACACCATGACGGCGGGTGGATCATGATCCGCGTGCTGCTCGTCCTGTTCGTCGCCACCGCCTGCGCGGTGTTCGCCTATGGCGATCCGGCGAAGATCACCACCGCCCGCGGCTCGGTGATGGCGATGCTGCAACACCGCACGGCGGCCAATTCCCGCATCCAGCAGATTCCACGCGGCAATGGCGGAGAATTTCGCCTCGACGCCACCATCAACGGCGTCAGGGCCCCGATGGTGATCGACACCGGAGCGACATCGGTGGTGCTGACCTACGAGACCGCCAAGGCGGCCGGGCTGCCGCTCGAACTGCTCGACTACAACGTGCCGCTGGAAACCGTCGGCGGCAGCACCCGCGCGGCGCGGCTCACCCTCGACCGCCTCGCGGTCGGCCGCCTCGTCGAGCGCTCGATCCCGGCGCTGGTGGTGCCGCGCGGCCAGATGAAGACCAACCTGCTCGGCATGAGCTTTCTCGACCGGCTGGAAAGCTGGGAGGTCCGCGCCGACCGGCTGATGCTGCGCGGCTATCCGTAACGCGCCATCGCCGGCGCGGCGATCGGGGCCGCCATCGGCGGCGCGACCAGGGCCAGCGCGTCGCGCAGCACCTCGATTCCGGCATCGGGCTTGACGCCATGCACCGACAAATGCCGGCGGAACGCGCGCGCCCCGGGAACGCCATGGAACGCGCCGACGAAATGCCGCGTGATGGCGTGAAGCCGGGTGCCGCGCGCCAGTTGCCCGGCGATATACGGCATCATCGCCTCCAGCGCGGACACCATGTCGCCGTGCGGCGCGACGTCGCCAAAAATATCGCTGTCGACGGCGAGCAAGCGCCACGGCTCCTGATAGGCGGCGCGGCCGAGCATGACGCCGTCGACGCGATCGAGGTGCCGCCGCGCGTCATCGATGCTGCCGATGCCGCCGTTGATGACAATGGGCACGTTCGGCATCGCGGCCTTGAGGCGATAGACCCGATCGTAATCGAGCGGCGGGATGTCGCGGTTCTCCTTCGGCGACAACCCGTTCAGCCACGCCTTGCGGGCGTGGACGATGAGCGCGTCCGCGCCGGCCGCCACCACCGCGCGCGCCAGCTTGTCGAGCGCCGCTTCGGGATCCTGATCGTCGATGCCGATCCGGCATTTCACCGTGACCGGAATCCGCACCGCCCGCTTCATCGCGCCGATCCCCTCCGCGACCAGATCCGGCTCCGCCATCAGGCAGGCGCCGAAGCGGCCGTCCTTCACCCGATCGGACGGGCAGCCGACATTGAGATTGATCTCGTCGTAGCCGAAATCCTCGCCGATCGTGGCGGCGGCCGCGAGGTCACCGGGGTCGGAGCCGCCGAGCTGCAACGCCACCGGGTGCTCGCTGGCGTCGAAACCGATGAGACGCGCGCGGTCGCCATGGATCACGGCGCCGGTGGTCACCATCTCGGTATAAAGCCGCGCCCGCCGCGTCAGCATCCGGTGAAACACCCGGCAATGACGGTCGGTCCAGTCCATCATCGGTGCAACGGCGAAGATCGGAGGCCTGAAATATCTTGATTTTTCTTTTTTATCAATGCCTTGCGTCATCAGATTTACGACTCGTTCGCGCTAGTTTTGGACCAAAAACGGCGGTTTCGACACTAGATTTGGTCCCGTGGACCAACTATAATCCCGTGGACCAAGTCGGGAAGCGGTACATGGGCACCATCACAGCACGCAAGCGGAAAGATGGGAGCGTCGGCTATCGGGCGCGCGTCCGGGTGATGCGGGATGGACAGACGTACCACGAGACGGAGACTTTTGACAGGCGACCTCCCGCAACGGCTTGGATCAAACAGCGCGAGCGCGAGCTTTCGAAACCCGGCGTGATCGACAGCGTCAAGTCCGCCGATCCGACCTTGGCTAAGGCGATCGATCGCTACACTGAAGAGTCGATCAAGGAGATCGGCCGCACCAAGGCGCAGGTGCTGAAAGCGATCAAAAAGTTTCCAATCGCCGACATGGCATGTTCGACGATCAAGTCGAAAGACATTATCGAGTTTCTGCAATCGCTGACCAGTCAGCCACAGACTGTTGGGAACTACGCCAGCCATCTGGCTGCGATTTTCGCTATCGCGCGACCTATGTGGGACTATCGGCTCGACGATCGGGAAATGAAGGACGCGATTACGGTCGCGCGGCGGATGGGTATAATTTCGCGCTCCGTCCAGCGTGATCGCAGACCGACACTTGAGGAACTGGATAAGTTGCTTGGCCACTTCATTGACCGCCGCAAGCGTACTCCTCAAGCTATGCCGATGCACAAGGTCATCGTGTTCGCCCTCTTCTCAACGCGCCGGCAAGAGGAAATCACGCGCATTGCTTGGGATGATTTTCAGAAAGAGCACAAGCGCGTGCTGGTGCGCGACATGAAGCATCCCGGCGAGAAGCTCGGCAACGATACCTGGGTCGACGTCCCTGCGGAGGCGATTCAGGTCATCGACAGCATGTCCAAGAAGAAGCCGGAGATATTTCCCTACTCCACCGATGCCATCACGGCCAACTTCACGCGGGCCTGCAAGCTGCTTGGCATCGAGGATTTGCATTTTCACGATCTCCGCCATGAGGGAATTTCACGCCTGTTCGAGATGGGCTGGAATATTCCTCATGTCGCCGGAGTCAGCGGACACCGATCTTGGATCAGCCTCAAGCGCTATACCCACATTCGAGAAACAGGTGACAAATACGCTAACTGGACTGGCCTTCAGACGGCAATCGGCACGGCTTGAAAATTGACGCCGCAAGTGCGGGCTGCGAACATTACGCGCAATAATCTTGTGGTGTTCGCAATTTGTGCCCCCTTTTGCCTTTAGATCGACGAGAGCCTGCGACTCGACTGTCATGTCTTCTTCTTCGCTGCAAGAAAGGAGAATAGACATGACCAGAAACCCAGATCGCATTCATATGCTTTTAGGCTCATCCGAGATTGGCAAACCAGCCGAGCCGCCTAAGCATGCCTACCCGGCCACGGTCTTATCTGGGCTACCGAGGACAATCCGCCGACACGAATTGCATATGATCGTTCCGCTTGCCGATAGCACCATCTACGAGATGGAGATCCGAGGCGAATTTCCGCGCCGTTACTATCTCACATCGCGATGCGTGGTGTGGGACCTCGGTGAGGTCGAGGCTTGGCTTAGGCAGCGCCGCAAGGACAGCGATGCGGGTCGGATCAAGAAGGCGCCATTGCCAGACGTTCGATTACGCAAGACCCGGCCGATTAAAGAGCATTGAGCCAATCTCCTAGACGGAGCTATCGCGCCCTCGGACGCGGTAGCTCCGGAACACCTGCCAATGCAAGGGGCGCGACCTGGCGCGGGCGCGGCGGAAGGAAAACTTACGCATCACTCGGCGTCGCATAACAGGCAGAGATTGCGCCCTTTGACATGTGTTTGATCATGAAAAATGTTCGCGGGGCGTGAAAAGCGTTGTTGTATTGGCTCAATCCATGAAAAACGTTCTCGACCTCCCTCCTTTGGTTATTCACGAGAAGTAAGATACGATGTGTCGATCATCGAACTGGCCGTTACGTCCGGCAACACCAACCTTTAAACGGGAAGTGAAACGAACAAGTGAGCTAATTGGAACGGCGTGATGTGGGGGACGTTTCGCTGGTGCGCACTATCGAAGGCTGCGATGGCGGGCAGGATATCCGAACTCTTCTTGATGCCTGCACACTGCAAGCCTGCTCCATTCGCTTCGAGTGCTGCCAGGATTAGTTGCGGGTCTTTTTCGGCGCCCTTCCGCAACAGCGCGAACATCGCGCCAACGGTTGCCTTACTGGCGTAGCGTCCCACGACAAATCGCATGACACCATCGACAAAATATTTGTCGCGGCGCCCCTTCTTTCCATCGAGAACTTTGAACTCGACAATAAGGCCTGCAACGCCGTGGAGCCGCCATTCGATATCGGTCCGTGATATGCACTTTGGCAGACCTGTCGACTTGTCTAGAACATAATCTGCAAGCTCACCGAAGAAATCACCAATGAACGGCTGCTCGCCGGCATCCTGCCGTTGCCGCAGATGCGCAGCGAGGGCCTGAGTCAGCTGAGGCTCCTTGCGTTTCTGAAATGGTGGCGCCGCACTTTTGTATAATTCGGCGTAAGCGAGCCACGATTCATGCATGTATGCAAGCAAGGCGGCGATCGGCGGATCTCCGACCAGATCGACAAAGGGGCTATCCACACTGAGGCCACGGACGCTGCTCATGCCAAGCTCTTTGCTCGACGGATGGCAGTAATTTCAGTGGCCAATTTGCTGGCATCCTCGATCGCTGCGCGTTGGAGCCAGAAGCGTGTGACAAGCGGCTTGACGATCGTGATGCGGTTGCCCTTGACCGCAATGACGTCCGGCACCGTCAGCATTTGCTCCGGACTTCCGTCAATCGCGGCTGTTACGGTGTTCAGCAGTTCACTGATTGTGCTGTCATCATTGATGCGGTCAGCGCGGGCTTGTCGAGGTTTTGCGCCGGAAAGCGTCACCACCACGCCACCGAGCGGAACACTGCGTGCGGTCCATGCTGCGGCACTGAGTTCGCCTTTGCCGCCGGTCGCATCACGCCAGTCGGTCAGCACGTCAACTAATCGCTTGCAGTATCGGTGTATCTTGTCCCGGGAAGGCGGCTTCCGCATTGACTTGACGAGCATGTCATAGCTCAGACTACCGGGCTGCAGCGAAGGCCCTGCATAAGTCGCGAGTTCCTGAACAAGCACACGCTCGTCAGCCCTGAGACCAAAATAGTCAAAGACGAGCTCTTCGAACTCGGCTCTCTTGTCTGCGTACTTCGCCGACCGCGTCAGCGGATTGGCTTTTTCGATGCTCGTGAAGAGTCGGTCAATCTTCTTGAGGATCGTCTCCGCTTTTTTGGGATAGGGATGCGTGGCTGCTGGCCAATACGGCCAGCGCAACAGCTCCTTGACATGCAGTTTGGGACGTTCGGCCGCAACAGATGGACTCAACAACAGAGAGAGCCACGTCCCCAACGATGAACGCATGTACGCGGTCAGGAACCGCGCCTCCAACCGCCCTGCTTCGGTGTTCGGCGCAGACAAGACACCGACCGAATGCTGGAAGCTGAATGCCGCGTCTGCGAACACCGCTTTAACACCTTTGTCCGGATGGGTGCCGTCCGGCCACAGAACGCGCGGCCCTTGGAAACTACGGCGCAACTCCTCGCCTTCGCGAGCGATGGTGTCATACGGGAAGCGTTCTAAACAAAGCTCGTCGACGATTGGCAGATCGCCCGGAATGCGCTCAGCCCTCAAGAATTTGTGCGTTCTCAGCCATTTGGAGGGCTTAACCGTCCGAAGCTCCTCGGCAACGCGCTTATCGTTATCGACTCGATGAAACCCTTTCCCCTTTTCCCAACCGTGATGTTTACGCAGGTCGTTGACCGAGCCGTGCTGCCATAGTCGCTCGAGGAGCGCCAAATCCTGCAGCGTGCCCCAATATCTGAGGCTCAGATGGGGCGTTTCGTCGATCAGAGCGCTTGCGCGCATCACCGAGCGATCTGCCCCATGCAATGTTAGCCGCCCCAGTGACAGCGAGATATCGGTCTTCGGTGTCCAGTACTCAAAGCTCTCGCCCGATAGTTCATCGGGCGCTTCTGATCGACGCGTTGCGATCATGACGACAAACGGATGATCGGCGTCCACAAAGATGAGACGCCGCATGTCGGCGAAATTCGTTATGCGCTCAATCACGTAGCGGGACAGCAGATTGGCTCTGAACCGGCGCGCACCGGGCTCTGCGGAAATGAACAAACCAATCGGAAGGATCATAGCAACGCGCCCGGAGGCGCTCAGCGAGTCCGCTGCGGCAAGCGCAAAGGCAGCAGCAATTTGCCGTTTCGGCCAGTGCACCGGCTTGGGCTGACGCGCTGCCCACGCCTCAACGATTTCGGTTTCGGCATCACCGGGTGGCATCTCACGCCAGGGCGGATTCGACAGAAAGATTGTGTATTGGTCTTTGTTCAGCGCCTCACTCTTCGGACTAAAAAAATTTCCGTGGCCATTGCTGCGAATGTTTTTCTTGAGAGACGGGAGCTTATGTCCACCCTGACGCAGCAGTTCTAGATCGCGCGGAGCCAAATCAGACAGCAACGCCAGATAGAGACTGAATGCAGTCAGCCTGCGGGCATCCTCGTCGATATCGCTGCCAAAGATGTGCTCTAGCAGCAAATTGCAGCGCTCTGAGAAATCGCTGACATCGTCCCGCTTTACGCCAGACTTGGCTGTTGAACGTTGCGCTCGCATCAGCCGTCGAAACGCTGCGGTCAGCAGCATGCCGGATCCACAAGCGCCGTCAAATATGCGCTGCTCGAGCGGATTGCGTCCGTCGAGAGCCTGTTCGACGACCCAGTCGGACAACAGACGCGGGGTATAGTATGCACCCTGCTTCCGCTTTGCCGTGGTACCGCCCTCGGCTGGTTGCTCGGTCTCCGCCTTCTGCCCCAGGAAAGTTTCGTATATGCCGGCAATCAACTCGATTGGAATCTGAGCGAAGTTGTAACGCCAGAAATCACCCTGTCCGGAGCGCAACACCGTGCGCTGCAAGAAGCGACTGAGATCGTTAAAGGCCAACTGCGGCAGGTCGCGCCACATTCGCTCCTTTTGATCGTCCGGAGCGAGGAAGTCGCCGTTGAAATCTTTCTGGAGTTGTCCAAACAGCCGCTCGATTCCAGCCGCATCAGCCTGAGCCAGCAAATCGATTAGCGGCGATACGTTTCTGCTCGCGCGATAGGCATCGGTGATGATGCCGCGATCTTCCAAATAGGCGACGAAAATGACTGACGCCGTCAACGCTCGTGCCGTATTGGCTCCAACGGGACCAGCCAGCTTCTTAACGAGAACGCCGACATTGTCGAGCAGCGTCTTGTCCACCCTCTTATGCGGGTCGAACCAGTTCGATCGATTCTTGAGAACCTCTCCGCTCAACAGACCGCGAAACGAGAAGTCCGCCAAACCCTCGCTGGCCTTGGAGGTGATCGTCTCACGCGCGGCCTTGGGATCATCGACGGACCAAGCTTCGAGGGACTGTTCCCCCGTGACCAGCACGATGCGGGCCAAATTCTGATTCCAAAGGCGCTCGCAGAACTCGCGGATTTGAGTGGTCTGCGCCTGTTTAGGGCCGCTGAGGGTGGCCGCATCGATAAGACAAACCGTTGGAACGCGATCGATGCACAAAACCGCTGACGCGCCGACCGTACCGGCACTGTCAAACATGGCCTCGACTTCGGTCGCAAAGGGATGATCGGCAGGAACATCAATGGCACGCTCAAGCAAAGCGCCGGGCACTTCGCCATAGCCGAGATCACGTATCCATCGATCAACACTACTCACTTTAGGCGCCCCATGCCCTAGGCGCCGCGTGGTCGAGCGCAACGGTCAGATTAAAACAAATTTCACAACGTTTCGTTTTCGCGGGCGCTACGGCTCCCCTCTCAAGGTCGGGCATGGACTGTTCTCCGTCAACTCTCGGCTCTCCTTGAGACCCATTTATCCAACGACCGTTTGATGTTTGAGGTCAGCGACTTAGAAGGACACCATCCGCTACGCCGCACCAGACTGTCCGCAGCCGCGTGCAGGTCTACGAAGCGAGCGGCAAAAAGACTCTTGCGAACAAAGAGAGAACATTCTGGACCAGTTGCCTGCTCTCGTCAACGGGTGGGACCTCGGTTTTTGCCATGATGGGTCACTCGTAAAGACCCCAATTTCGATCAGGATCATTGCGTCGGTTGCTTGCCTCGGGCGGCACGGTTTCGCAGTGATGCCGCTCGCCATCTGAGCCGGTCCAATCAAATCGGACCAACCAGCCTGTGCTCTGCCCGCTGTTGCTCCGATAGGAGAAGACAGATTTTTGGACCTTGATGCCGGCAAGCACCATGGTCCCTGATCCCGGACCGATGTTGGCGAAAAACACACTGTCCATCAGGCGGTGATTGGTGAAATCGGCCTCGACAATCACCGAGGGATCTTTTGTCGCCAGATCTTTGCGTCTCCGTTCGGCCGCCTCAATTCGAAATTCGTCGGCGCGTGCAAGGTAAGACTCGGCTTCGGGCGCCGGTTCAGGTTGCGATTTTTTCTGCATCGGCAGAGCGCCGCTTTTGTACGCTGCCAGAATAGCAGCCGCCGCATCCGGTCCGACTTCAACCACGGTGTCGAGCAGACTCATGTTTCGGCAATAGATGTCGGCGCGGGCTTCTTTGGATAACACGTCGCCTTGGAGGATCAGCCGGCGCGCTTTGATCGGCCGAATGCCGGGTAGCGCCGCCAGGAAGTTTGAAAGCGTTCGCATCGACCTCACCTCCCGCTCTTCATCTCAATCGGAGTACGCCATTCAGCGCAGCCCGTGAAGGATTGAAATTCCGGACCGGGAAAGCGGATGACGCGGCGGATCGCCTCAACTGCCAGCGGGCTCTTGATCCGGTCCTCGTGCTCTACCGGCTCGCGGGTGTCATGTCCGCGGCTGGCGAGGAACCGACGATAGACTTTGAATGACAAGCCACCATGCTTCTCGAGCGACGCGATCGGCACATCCGCTTCGATCAGGCACGGCGTTCCAATCCCGCTGATCGCTGACGATGTGACTGGATCATCTTCATGCGAATTGTAGAGCGCCTCCCCTCCCCAGTGACGGAAGAAGCGTTCGATTCCGTGTTCGCCGGCGCCACGCGGCGGAAAGAAACAGAACCAGAGCATGCCCGCGCGATTGCTATCGCCGCTCTGGTTTTTTGCCTTCAGCCGCCGTGCCACGTCTTCTGTCAGATGCCCGGCTGTCACCAGCGCGTCGATGCGTCGATCGAGCATCGCCGCGTCGGGAAGCTGCATCCCTTGACTAAGGATGTGATCGATCTCCGCATCCGTTAGCCGCGAGCAATGCCACCCGGTGATCGCGTAAGGCAGCAGGGCGTCCATGAGGCCGTAAATGGCATCATCGAACGCCCGGGCTGAGACGTAGCCATTTTTCAACTCCCATCCGAGAAACAAGTCGTGATGGTCGTCAAGGTAGGCCCGCAGTGGATGTGGCCAAGTCTCAGACTTTGCCAGGTCGAGCAACGCAGGTTTGCCGTGACTAGGACCGCCATCTATCGGGCTCGTTCGCTCACCCATGCACAAGGGCGACGTTCCAAGTACGAAGTGATGTGATGGCGAGATCAGCTTTCTTCAGCAAGGCGCGGAGCGGCGGGCATTCGGGATAGTGTTTGGTGAGTGTAGTCTTGACCTCATCCAGACTGGCGATGTGCCGGTCCCGCCCAGGCGGCACGGCTGCCAACGGGTCATCCTTCGGCAACTCGCGATAGTAGAGGTCGAAGAAAATCTCATTCGACAGTTCGTCGCGCGTGTATTCGCATTGAACCCAATTATCGAGCTCGCAACGGATGGCGTCGACACGCCGATGAACGCCCGCACGTTGACGTGTTCCGATCAACGTAGATTTCAAGAGGCGCCCGACCGCTTGGTGTTGTTCGATCGGCATGCGAGTCTTTGGTCGACGCCGCGCGCCCGACAGTATCATGTTATATTCAACCGAGTTGTTGGCGCTACGCTGCTTTTTGCTCGATCTCGTGACCTGGGTCTTGGCCGCAATCTCCGCGGCTCTGCCCGGACTGACGAACGCTGGCAGGATCGGTCTCGACTCTCCATTCCAAGCCGAAACAACGAT
>JBDHSX010000087.1:0-15662 GCA_039808365.1 Xanthobacteraceae bacterium
AGTGGCGCGGCCGTGCTTGGCTGGCTCATTGCCATTGCCTGCCGGGAGCCCGTCCATGACCCCCGCCGACTGGTCGATCGTCAACCGCGTTCCCGTCTTCCGCTCGATGGGCGACGCGCTGAGCCATCGCATCGTCCGCAACCATGCGCGGGGCGAATTGCTGTTCCAGCAAGGCGATCCGGCCGATTTCTGCTTTCTCGTGCTGGACGGCTGGGTCAAGCTCTATCGCCAGACGACGGACGGCCACGAGGTGGTGGTTTCGCTGTTTACCGCCGGCGAAAGTTTCGCCGAGGCGATGATGTTCCGGGGCGGCCGCTATCCGGCCACGGCCGAGGCGGTGACGTCGGTGCGGCTCTTGCACATCGACGGTCAGCTCTTACGCAACGCCATCCTGCGCGATCCGCAGATTTCATTCGATATGCTTGCGGCGTCGTCGCTGCATCTGCGGCGGCTGGTCGAACAGGTCGAGCAGTTGAAGGCGCAGTCGGCGCCCAAGCGCATCGCCAATTTCCTGTTGTCGCTCACCACCGCGAGCCGTGGCCCGGCGCGGATCGAACTGCCTTACGAGAAATTGCTGATCGCCAACCGCCTCGGCATGAAGCCCGAGAGTTTTTCGCGGGCGCTGCGACAGTTGCGCGACACCGGCGTGTTCGTCGAGCGCGAGTTCGTCCGCATCGACGACGTGGCCCGCCTCTGCGCCTTTGCCGAGGGCGACGAAACCGAGGGCGCGCCGTGCCGGATGATCCGGACCCCGGCGCAATGTCCGGCGTTCGGCCCCGGTTGTCTTGAAACGACCTATTCCGGCTCGCTGCGCCGTCAACGCCCGTGACCGGCGGAATGTTCGGGCTCGTCTACAATGAGCGGGCGATCAAGAGTTTCATGATCTCGTTGGCGCCGCCATAGATCTTCTGCACCCGCGCGTCGACGAACATGCGCGAAATCGGATATTCTTCCATGTAGCCGTATCCGCCGTGCAATTGCAGGCATTCATCGATGGTCTCGACCTGTTTCTGCGAGCACCACCATTTCGCCATCGAGGCGGTGACGGCATCGAGATCGCCGGCGATCATTTGCCCGATGCAGTAATCGACGAACACCCGCGCGACCATCGCCTCGGTCTTGCGTTCGGCCAGCGTGAAGGCGGTGTTCTGGAAGTCGAGCAGCGGCTTGCCGAACGCCTTGCGCTCCTTGGTGTATTCGGCCGTCAGTTCGACCGCGCGCTCCATCGAAGCCACCGCGCCGATGGCGATCATCAGCCGTTCCCACGCCAGTTGCTGCATCAGTTGCACGAAACCGTGCCCTTCCTCGGGGCCGAGCAGATTGTCGCAGGGCGCGACGACATCCTCGAAGAACAGTTCGGAGGTGTCGGCGGCGGGCAACCCGATCTTGTCGAGTTTGCGCCCGCGCCGGAATCCCTTGGCGTCCTTCGTTTCGACCACGATCAGCGACAAGCCTTTCGCGCCCGGGCCGCCGGTGCGCGCCACCACGATGACGAGATCGCAGGTCTGGCCGTTGGTGATGAACGTCTTCTGGCCGTTGATGACGTAAGTGTCACCCTCGCGCCGCGCCGAGGTGCGCACGCTTTGCAGGTCGGAGCCGGTGCCCGGCTCGGTCATGGCGATGGCGCCGATCAGTTCGCCGCGCGCCATGCCCGGCAACCAGCGCCGTTTCTGCGCCTCGGAGCCGTAGCGCTCGATATAATGCGCGACGATGCCGCTGGAGACGGTGACACCGTTGTTCAGTTCGGGCACCACGCGCTCGATTTCCTCGAACACCGCCGCGTCATAGGCGATGCTGGCGCCGAGGCCGCCATAGCTTTCCGGGATGCTGGGCAGCAACGCGCCCATCTCGCCGAGCGCCAGCCAGGCCGAACGGTCCACCAGCCGCTGCTTGCGCCAGGCTTCCGCGCGCGGGGCCATATCCTTGGCGAGAAACTTGCGGAACTGGTCGCGAAAGGCATCCAGTTCCTCGGTCATCCAGGGCGAGCGGTACGACATCGGCGTTCCTTTAAATAATCAGGCCGCCGCCGCAGACGATGACCTGTCCGCTGATGTAATTGGATTCCGGACTACAGAACAAGTAGACCGCGTCCGCCGCTTCCTCCGGCGTGCCGCCGCGACCGAGCGGAATCATCCGCGCCATGGTATCGAGCAGATGCGGCTGCACGCCCACCTTGATGTCGCGACCGGCGACGTCGATGGTCATCTGCTGGGCCTCGATCGGCTGGGTCAGACGGGTGTTGATGAGGCCGAAGGCAACGCAATTGACGTTGACCTTGTAGCGCCCCCACTCCTTGCACAGCGTGCGGGTGAGACCGACCAGCGACGCCTTCGCCGAGGAATAGCTGGCCTGCCCCGCATTGCCGTAGAGACCCGCGATCGAGGAGATGTTCACCACCTTGCGGAACACCTCGCGACCCGCCTCGGCCTCCTTCTTCGCCATCACCCGGATCGGCTCCGCGGCGGCGCGCAGAATGCGGAACGGCGCCACCAGATGCACGTCAAGCATGGCCTGAAACTGCTCGTCGGTCATCTTCTGGATGGTCGCGTCCCAGGTGTAGCCGGCGTTGTTGACCAGAATATCGAGACCGCCGAAGGATTCGAGCGCCGCGCCAATGAACCGGTCGGCGAAGCCGGCCTCGGAGACGCTGCCGTTGACGGCGACCGCGCGGCCGCCGGCTGCCTTGATCTCGTTGGCCACCGCGTCGCCCGGCGCGGCGTCGAGATCGTTGACGACGAGGCTTGCCCCTTCGCTCGCCAGCTTCAAGGCGATGGCCCGGCCGATGCCGCGACCCGAGCCGGTCACCAGCGCGACTTTTCCGTCAAGTTTTCCCATGACACATTTCTCTCGGAGAGATTTTGAACGATTGCGATAAAATCAACGCGCGACGATGGCCTCGCCGAGAAGCTTGGCCTCGCCGGCCTCATCCTTGGCGGTGAGCGCGATCCTCATGCAGGGTTCGCCGTTGTGCTCGATCAGCTCGGTGACGTGGCCCTCGCAGGTCAGCCGCGCGCCGAGCTGGGTAATGGCCGCGAACCGTGTCGAGAAACTCCGGATATCCTTCGGGCGGACCGCATCGGTCAGCGCCTGCCCGAGATAGGCCATCACCAGCATGCCGTGACTGAAGACGTCCGGAAAGCCGGCCTTTTTCGCGAAATCGAGATCGACATGGATGGGGTTGTGATCGCCCGAGGCGCCGCAATAAAGCGCGAGCCTGTGGCGCGTGATCGGCGCGAAGGTCTTGTGGACCACGCGATCGCCGACCGACCGGTTGGCTGCCTGTGTCACGTTGATGCCGCCTCTGGATTTCGCACCACGATGGTTCGCGTCACGTCAGCGAGACGAACGCCATCCTGCCGGGTGACTTCGGTGACGACGGCGATCAGCGTCATCGCGCCGCCTTTCTTCTCGGTGACATCGGTGACGCGGGAGCGGAACGTCAGCGTGTCGCCGACGACGGCGGGCTCATGGTAGGTGAAGCCCTGCTCGCCGTGCAGAACCCGCGCCAGATCGATATCGAGCGCCGTGAGGAATTCGAACGGGTTCTCCGCATCCATCATTTCCAGACAGAACAGATAGGTCGGCGGCACGGGAATAGCCGAATACCCCTCGGCCCGCGCCGCCTGCGCATCGCGATAGATCGGGTTTGTCTCCCCGATCGTGTCGCAGAAGTAGCGCAGCCGGCCCGGCTCGACATGGGCGGTGACGGGCGTGAAGCTTCGCCCGATGGCGGATCGATCAACCATCCGCTCGCTCTCACACGCGTTCGTAGAGGGAAACGACGCAGGCGCCGCCGAGGCCGAGATTGTGCTGGAGCGCCAGACGCGCGCCATCGACCTGGGTGGCCTCCGCGCTGCCGCGCAGCTGCCGCGTCAGTTCATAGCACTGCGCGAGCCCCGTCGCCCCGAGCGGATGGCCCTTGGACAGCAACCCGCCGGACGGATTGGTGACGACCTTGCCGCCATAGGTGTTGTCGCCGTCGTCGATGAAGCGCGCGGCCTCGCCTTCGGGGCAAAGCCCGAGCGCCTCATAAGTGATCAGTTCATTGTGGGCGAAACAATCGTGCAGTTCGACCACGTCGAGATCCTCCGGCCCGACGCCGGCCGCCTCGTAGACCTGCTTCGCGGCCGCCTTGGCCATGTCGGCGCCGACCACCTGCATCATATCGCCGGCGGCGAAGGTGGAGGGCGTGTCGGTGGTCATGGCCTGGGCGCGAATGCGGACATCGGTGCGCAGGCCGTGCTTTTTCGCGAAAGCCTCGGACACCAGAATGGCGGCGGCCGCGCCGCATGTCGGCGGACACGCCATCAACCGCGTCATCACGCCGGGCCAGATCACGGAATCGTTCATGACATCGTCGGCGGTGACTTCCTTGCGGAACAGCGCCAGCGGGTTGTTCCTGGCGTGGCGGCTGGCCTTGGCGCGGATCTTGGCGAAGGCCGTCATCGGCGTGCCGTACTTCTTCATGTGGCTGAGGCCGGCGCCGCCGAAATAGCGCAACGCCAGCGGAATGCCGGGCGCGTCGATCAGCTTGTCGGCGGCCGCGTCGAAATCCTCGAACGCGCTCGGCCGGTCGGTATAGACCGAGCCCAGCGCGCCCGGCTTCATCTGCTCGAAGCCCAGCGCCAGCACGCAATCGGCCGCGCCGGTTTCGATCGCCTGCCGCGCCAGGAACAGCGCGGTGGAGCCGGTCGAGCAATTGTTATTGACGTTGACGACGGGAATTCCGGTCATCCCCACCGGATAGAGCGCGCGCTGGCCGCAGGTGGAATCGCCATAGACATAGCCGACATAAGCCTGCTGCACGGCGGCGTAGTCGATGCCGGCGTCATCCAGCGCCCGGCGCAACGCCTCGCTGCCCATCACATGATACGGCTCGTTGGCGCCCGGCTTGGTGAAAGGGATCATGCCGACCCCGGCGACATTGACTTGCGACGTCATTGGCAATCTCCTCAAATGACCGTATGGACTTTTTCTTACCCTCGGGTAATATAGACAAACCGCCCGGGAGTCAACGCCCGGCGAAGGACCTGAAATGGACACGCGAACGCCGGCCTCCGAACGCTCTCCCTGGCTGCCCTTCGAAAGCCGCCGCCGCGCGCGCGACGAAAAGCGCGAGGCGGTGCTGCGCACCGCCGTGCAACTGTTTCTGGAACGGGGCTATCACCGCGCCACTCTCAACGAGGTCGCCGACCGGCTCAACATCACCAAGCCGGCGCTCTACAATTACTTCCACAGCAAGGAAGATATCCTGTTCGAGTGCTGGAGCATCGGTCAGGAGCGCGTCGAGGATCAGCTCGTCGAGATCGAGGCCGCCGGTGCAAATGGACTTACGACGCTGCGGATGCTGGTGCGCACCTATGCCGCCACCATGGCGAGCGACTTCGGCGCCAGCCTGGTACGCTTCAACGTCGCCGACTTGTCCGAGCCCAATCAGAAGACCACGCTCGCCGGCAAGCGCCGCATCGATCGCGCGTTCCGCGACGCCATCAAGCAAGGCATCGCGGACAAGTCGATCAAGCCGTGCGACGTGAAGCTGACGGCGTTCGCCATTCTCGGGGCGCTGAACTGGATCGGGCACTGGTACAAGCCGGGCGGCGAACTGTCGGCCGACCAGATCGCTGACGATTTCGCGATCCGGCTCACCGCCGACATCGCCAAATCATCGTCGCCCGCGAACAGCAAGTCCAAAAAGAAAATCTCGAAACCGAAGGCCGCCAGGGCCATCCGCAACACCTGACACACGATCCATCGGGAGAAGTCATGAACGTCACGCACGGCCTGCGGCGCGCCTTACAGATCAATCCGCACGGGCTCGCCACGGTTTTCAAGGATCGGCGGCGGAATTGGGCCGAAATCGGTGATCGGGTGGCGCGGTTCGCCTCGGCGCTTCAGACGCTCGGCATCGGCGCCGGCGACCGCGTCGCCGTCTTGATGCTGAACTCCGATCGCTATCTCGAACTCTATCTGGCGACGGCATGGGCGGGCGCGGTGATCGTGCCACTCAATATCCGCTGGAGTCCGCTCGAAAACGAGGAGGCGCTGCGCGACTGCCGCGCGAAAGCGCTGGTGGTCGATACCGCCTTCGCGGCGACCGCCGCCGCGCTCGCCAACGCCCTGCCCGATCTGACGCTGGTGTTCGCCGACGATACCGATCCGCCCGCCGGGATGCAGGACTATGAGGCGTTGATCGCGCGCGCCGCTCCCGTACAGGACGCCATGCGCAAGGGCAGCGACCTTGCCGGCATCTTCTACACCGGCGGGACCACCGGGCGTTCGAAGGGCGTCATGCTCAGCCATCAGAACCTGATGGCCAACGCCTTCAATGCGCTCGGCGAAGGCATGTTTCCAGCATCGTCGATCTACCTCCACGCCGCACCGATGTTCCATCTCGCCAACGGCGCGGCGATGTATTCGCTGATGCTGAGCGGCGGCTCCAACGTCATCATTCAAAGCTTCACGCCCGAGGGCTTGATGGCCACGATCCAGAACGAGCGCGTCACCGACACGCTGCTGGTTCCGACCATGATCCAGATGCTGGTCGATCATCCGGCCCTGCCGTCCTATGACCTGTCATCGTTGCGCGATATCGCCTATGGCGCTTCGCCGATCAGTGAGGCGTTGCTGGACCGCACAACCGCGATGCTGCCGAAGGTGCGCCTGACGCAAGCCTATGGCATGACCGAATTGTCGCCGATCGCGACGCTGCTGCACTGGAACGAGCATATCGGCGAGGGCCGCGCCAAGGGCCGCCATCGTGGCGCGGGCCGGGCCACGCTCGGCTGCGAGGTGCGCATCGTCGACGCCGACGACAAGCCGGTCGCCACGGGCACCGTCGGCGAGATCGTGGTGCGCGGCGACGTGGTGATGATGGGCTACTGGGAGCGGCCGGAGGAAACCGCGAAAGCCGTGGTCGATGGCTGGATGCATACCGGCGACGGCGGCTACATGGACAAGGACGGCTTCATCTACGTCGTCGACCGCGTCAAGGACATGATCATCTCCGGCGGCGAGAACGTCTATTCGGTCGAGGTCGAAAACGCCATCGCCAAGCATCCGTCCGTCGCGCAATGCGCGGTGATCGGCATCCCGAGCACGCAGTGGGGCGAGCAGGTTCATGCCGTGGTGGTCACCAAGAGCGGCGCGACGCTTGCGGAGGATGAGTTGATCGCATTCTGCAAAACGCTGATCGCCGGCTATAAGTGTCCGCGCAGCGCCGACATCAGCGAGACGCCGCTGCCGCTGTCGGGCGCCGGGAAAATCCTCAAGCGCGAGCTGCGCCGACCGTTCTGGGAGAAACAGAATCGTCAGATCGGCTGACCGGCGGGCAGGAACGAGAACCGTCGCCGGCCGCGGTTGCGACGGACGCGGTTTCCGGCATACAAACAGCCAATCGCCAAAATCACGCGGACCAAAGAGGAAACATGCCCGAATTCAAATCGTTGATCTATGACGTTCCCGAAGCCGGCGTCGCGCGGATCACGCTCAACAAGCCGAACATGGCCAACGCGCAGGACACCGCGCTGCTCTACGAGCTGAACGATGCGTTCGACCATGCCGCCCATGACGACGACATCCGCGTCATCATCCTCGCCGCGAACGGCAAGCATTTCTCCGCCGGGCACGACCTGTCGGAAACCGACGGGCACGGCGCGATGCGGACGCACGAGACGGTCGCCCCAGTGTGCGGCTTCGGCTGCGCCGGCGCGGAGGCGCAGATGGCGCGCGAGGAGGAGATCTATCTCGGCTTCTCGGATCGCTGGCGCAACATTCCGAAGCCGACCATCGCCGCCGTGCAAGGCAAGTGCATCGCCGGCGGTCTGATGCTGGCATGGCCGTGCGACATCATCATCGCCGCCGACGACGCCGCCTTCGCCGATCCGACCGTAAGCTTCGGGGTCTGCGGCCACGAATATTTCACCCATGTCTGGGAAGTCGGCATCCGCAAGGCCAAGGAGATGCTGTTCACCTCCGACGAGATCAAGGCGGACGACGCGCTGCGGCTCGGCATGGTCAATCAGGTGGTGCCACGCGCCGAACTGATGGACGCGACGCTTGCGATGGCGCGCAAGATCGCGGCGAAATCGCGGTTCGCGCTGAAACTGACCAAGCTCGCGGTGAACGGCGTGCAGGACGCGCAGGGACGGCAGGTGGCGCTGCGCAACGCCTTCCATCTGCATCAACTCGCCCATACGCATAATCTGAAGGTCTTCGACATGCTGCTCGATCCGAGCGGCCTGCCCGAGGCCACCCGAAAGGCCATGGCCGCCCGGCTCGCCGAAGCCGGCAAGAAATAGCGCCGGCGGCGACACCAGACTTAAAGGAGAACAAGGTGGCGAAAGTGACGCGAAGCAGGGACGGCGCGGTCGCCATCCTGACCCTGAACGAACCCGAAAGCCTCAACGCCATGACGCCGGATCTGCTCGGCGCGCTGGCGCAAGCCATCGGCGAGATGACGGCCGATCCGGCGATCCGCGCGCTGGTTCTGACCGGCGCCGGCCGCGGTTTCTGCTCGGGTCAGAATCTGAAAGCCGCGGAAATTCTCGGTGACAACCTTGTCGAGGGCGTGATGAAATTCTACTGGCCGGCGCTGAAAGCGCTGCGCGAGTGCCGCGTGCCGGTCGTGGTCGCCGTCAACGGCGTCGCCGCCGGCGGCGGCTTCAGCCTGGCGATGGCCGGCGACGTCGTCGTCGCCGCACGCTCGGCGAATTTCATCCAGGTCTTCAGCCGCATCGGTCTGGTGCCGGATCTCGGTTCGACTTGGCTGCTGCCGCGCCTGATCGGCCGCCAGCGCGCGCTCGAACTGATGCTGTTCAACGAGCCGCTGTCGGCCGAACGCGCCAAGGAATGGGGCCTGGTGCGCGAGGTCGTCGATGACGCCGACCTGATGCCTGAAGCCATCAAGCTGGCGCAACGTCTGGCGCAGGGACCGACCCGCACGCTGGTCGCGACCCGCATGCTGCTTGAAGACAGCGAACATGCGACCTTCGCGGATCAATTCCGCCGCGAGATCGAAGTTCAATCCGACATCCGGCGGAGCGCGGACGCTTTGGAAGGGCGCGCCGCGTTCATCGAAAAGCGCAAGGCGAATTTCAGCGGCCGGTGATCCGCGAAAATATCAGGAGAAAACCATGACTGCACCCAAGATGAGCGTCGGCGATCGCGCGCTTGGCAAGATGGTCGTCGGCGGCATTCTCACCACGGCCGCGCGTCGGTTTCGCGATCGCGAGGCGATCTATTGCGTCTCGACCGGCCGCCGCCTCAGCTTCCGTCAGATCAACCAGCGCTGCAATCGCCTCGCGCACGCCTTGTCCGGCCTCGGCTTCGCCAAGCCGGATGTCGTGGCGTTCCTGTGCAGCAATCGCGCCGAACTGGCCGAAATCTATTTCGCGCTCGCCAAGCTGGGGCTGGTCGGCATCCCCCTCAACTATCGCCTGGCGCCGAGCGAAATCGCCGCGCTGATGCAAGCCATGGGCGCCACCGGCATGATCTTCGACACACGTTTCGCGGGCGCGGCCGAACAGGCGCGCGCGGCCTTGCCCCAGGTCAGGCATTTCGTGGCGATCGGCGACCGCCCGCCGGACTGGGCGATAGCCTATGAGGATCTGCTCGCGGGGGCGCCGGACGGCGAGCCCGACGTGATCGTGGAGGAACATGATCCGTTCTATTTCAACCTGACCTCAGGCACCACCGGGCTGCCCAAATCCTACGTGCTGACGCATCTCAACAATGCGTCCATTGGTCAGATGTTCGAAACCTTCGACCTCACGCGCCACGATGTTCTGATGACGGTCTTCCCCGCCTTCGGCCGCGTCGGCTACGCCTGGATCGTCGCCGGGATTCTGTTCGGCGCGCGCAACGTGCTGATGGATTTCCACCCCGGAGAGTTTTTGCGGCTGGTCGAACAGGAGCGCGTCACCATTCTCAATCTCGTCGCCACCATGGCGGCGATGGCGCTGGCGGAGCCGGACCTGAAGACGCGCGATCTGTCGTCATTGCGCGGCATCGTCTATGCTGGCTCGATGTTGCCCGCGCCGCTGCGCGAAAAGGCGCAGGCGCAGCTCTGCCCGAACGTCTACGAATATTACGGGATGCAGGAAACCGGCGTGCTGACCGTCTCGACGCCGGAGGATCGCGCGTTCCGCCCCGATTCGATCGGCACGGCCATGGCCTTCGCCGACGTGCGGATCGAGCGGCCGGACGGCAGCCTCGCGGAGCCCGGCGAAATCGGCGAGATCGTCGGGCGCTCGCCGGCCACGGTGACGCAGTATTTCGACAATCCCGCCAAATCGGCCGAGACGTTCCGGGGCGGTTATGTTCATACCGGCGATCTCGGCATGATGGACGAGGAAGGCTTCGTCTTCATCCGGGGACGCCTCAAGGACATGATCGTCAGCGGCGGCCAGAACGTGCATGCGGCGGAGGTCGAGGAAATCCTGCTGGCGCTTCCCGGCGTCGCCGATTGCGCCGTCTTCGGCCTGCCGGACGACATGTGGGGCGAACGGGTGTCGGTGCTGATCGTGCGCGATTCCACGCAAGGTCATGTCACGACGGAGGCGGTCGAGGCCCATTGCCGCGAACGGCTGGCCGGCTTCAAGATTCCCCGCACCATCCTGTTCGATGAAAATCCCCTGCCCCGCACCCCGACCGGCAAGGTGCAGAAATTCCTGCTGGTGGAGCGGTTCGGCTGACGAACCGAGAGCCTGACCGGAAGTGAAGCGTCATCGTCCGCGAAGGCGGACGATCCAGTAACCCGCATGAGCACATTGGAAATCTGACCCGCCAACAGGTACTGGATCCTCCGCTTGCGCGGAGGATGACGTTTCCCACGTTGCTGAGTTGCACGCTTCAACCTTGGAAAATCACGCTCGAAACGAAAAACGGCGGGGTTGCCCCCGCCGTTTCCGTCTTGAGAAGGTCAGCTTCGCTTAGCGGAGCAGTTGCAGCACGCTCTGCTGCGACTGGTTGGCCAGCGCCAGCGCGGACACCGCGATCGACTGGCGGGTCGACAGCGCCTGGCTGTTCGCCGCTTCCTCATTGGTGTCGGCCAGCGTCAGGTTCGACGCGCCGGTCTGCAGGACGTTGATCAGGTTCTTGTTGAAGTCCTGACGGATCTGCACCACCGACAGGTTCGAACCGAAGGCCGAAGCCTGAGAGCGCAGCAGGCTCGAAGCCTTGCCCAGCGAGTCGAGCACCTTGTTTGTGCCGTTGTTGTCGAGGAAGTCGGTGCCGGCGGTCAGCGACGACAGTCCGAGACCTTCCGGGTTGAAGTCCACGCCCTGGATGGTCAGGGTGGACTTGCCGGTTTCGTTGAAAACCAGCTTGAGCTGATCGCCGTTCAGCAGGTTGATGCCGTTATACGACGAGTCCTGGGCCGTGGTCTTGATCTGGTCGATCACCTGATTGAACTGGGTGATCAGGTTTTTCCGCGCTGCCTGCGAATCGGCGTCCGCGGTTGGGGCGACGGGGGCCGCGAAGGCCAGCGTGCCGGTGCCGGTGAGGGTGACGGCGCCGATGGTGGAGGATGCCGCCTCGTTGTTCGTGCTGGTGATGACCAGCTTGTTGTCGCCGTTGATCGTGGCCTTGAGATTGCTCGCCGACAGGGCCGAATTCAGGTCGTCAAGGCTCGTCGTGGCGGTGAAGGTAAAGGACACCGCGGGGTTCGCATCCGAGGCAGCGACGGCGAGAACGTCGCCGGCGACGATCTGCGTGCCGTCGACGAGATTGGCGGCGGTGCCGGCCAGCGCGGCCGACGACGTCGAGGACGACTTCGCCGAATAGCCCGACGACGCCTGGAGCGCCTGGTTGGCGATCGACTTGGCGGTGTCGACCAGTTTCTGGATCGAGGTGATGCCCTGGTTGGCCGCCTGGATCACCTGCACGCCGTTGCCGATCGAATCCAGCAGATTGTTGATGTCGCTCGAACGGTTGTTGAGGCCCTGAGCGGTGAAGAAGTTGGTCGGGTTGTCGAGCGCCGAGTTCACCTTGTTGCCGGTCGCGAGGCGGCTCTGCGTGGTCGAGAGCAGATCGGCAGTGGACTGGAGCGAGAGCAGGTTCTGGCGAACCGAGGCGGAGAGGACGATACCTGACATGATGAAATCCTTCTGATTGTCATGCGTGTGCGCACGGCCAGTTTTCTGACCGGAATGCACCCTACGCGCGCAACCCTGAAAAATTCCTCAACGGAGCTCGTTAACGCAGCATTAATCGATCGCGCCGCGCAAGTCCGGGCCTTGCGCAGGCGCTCTCGCCCGGCGCGGACGGCGGCAACAAGGGGCTTGCCGCCAAAATCTTTTCAGCGCACAACCGGCCGCTAAACTATTCTTTCGGGCGGCGATGCCGCCTGTTCGAAAATGCAGCGGAGGATCGTGCGATGGCCATTCCGGCAACGATGCGTCAGGTTCGCTTCAACGGCGCGGGCGGCCCCGAAGTGATCGGCCTCGAAACCGCACCCGTGCCGCAACCCGGCGCCGGGCAGGTGCTGGTCGAGGTGGCGGCGGCGGGCGTCAATCGTCCCGACTGCCTGCAACGCGCCGGCAACTATCCGCCGCCGCCCGGCGCCACCGAGATTCCCGGTCTTGAAATTTCCGGCCGCATCGTCGCGGTCGGCGACGGCGTACCGCCCAGCGCGATCGGTAGCGAAATCTGCGCGCTGGTGTCGAGCGGCGGCTATGCCGAATACGCGCTCGCCGATTATCCGCTGTGCCTTCCCGTTCCCAAGCCGCTGTCGCTGCTCGAAGCCGCGGGCGTGCCCGAGAATTATTACACCGTCTATGACAACATGATCACGCGCGGGAGATTGGCGCGCGGCGAGAGCGTGCTCATCCATGGCGGCTCGTCGGGCATCGGTTCGACGGCGATCCAGTTGGCCAAGCAGTTCGGCGCGACGGTCTACACCACGGCCGGCTCGGAGGACAAATGCGATTTCTGCCGCGGACTCGGCGCCGATGCCGCCATCAACTATCGCACCCATGACTTCGTGAAGGAGGTCGCGCGCCTGACCGGCGGCACCGGCGTCAACGTCATCCTCGACATGGTCGGCGGCGACTACATGCAGAAGAACCTCGCCTCATTGGCGATGGAGGGGCGGCTGGTGCAGATCGCCTTCCTGCAAGGCCCCCGCGCCAATCTCGACATGACGCTCCTGATGGTGCGGCGGCTGACCTTCACCGGCTCGACACTGCGCGCCCGCTCCGTCGCGCTGAAGCGCCTCGTCGCCGAGGCCCTGCTCGAAAACGTTTGGCCGCTGCTGGAAAGCGGCGCGGTGAAGCCGATCATCCACAAGGTGTTTCCGCTGGAGGATGCCGGCGCGGCGCATGCCCTGATGGAATCGAGCGCGCATGTCGGCAAGATCATGCTCGCGGTCCGCCCGCAATAACCTCGCGCTTATTTCGCGGGCGCGCGCAGCCGGCCGACGATGCCAGTCGGGAAGAAGTAGACGCTGGCGATGAACAACAGGCCAAGCCAGAGCAGCCAGCGGTCGGGATGCAGCAGGCCGGGCAAGAGCGGCAGGCCGACCTCGCCGGCGGCGCGCGACGCCGCACCCATCAAGGCTTGCAGATAGTTCTGGGCCAGGATGAAGATGGTGGCGCCGATGATCGCGCCGTAGATCGTGCCCATGCCGCCGATCACCACCATCAGCAGAATGTCGATCATGATCGAAAAGGCGAGCGACGTATCCGGCCCGGCATAGCGCAGCCACAGCGCGTTGAGAATGCCGGCGCAGGCCGCCACCAGCGCCGAAATGCAGTTGGCATAGGTCAAATGGAATACGGTGCGATAGCCGAGCGCCTCGGCGCGGAACGGGTTTTCACGGATCGCCTGCAACACCCGGCCAAACGGCGAATTCACGATCCGCAGTAATGCCAGGATCATCACCGCCGCCGCTACGAACACAATGTAATAGGTCAGCGTGCGGCCGTTGAACTCGAAGCCGAACGTATCCTTGGAGAGAAGCACGGTGCCCGGCCGCAGCAGCTCCGGCAGCCGGAAGCTGCGGCCGTCCTCGCCGCCGGTCAGCCACGACAGTTGCGAGGCCAGCACCAGAAAGGCCGACGCCACCGCCAGCGTGATCATCGCGAAGAAGATCGCCTGCACCCGCAGCGAGAACAGGCCGATGCCGAGCGCCAGCAACGCCGCGACCGGCAGGCCGACCACGAGGCCGACCGCCACCGCGCTCCAGGTCGGCCCCATCCCGTAGAGCGCGATCGCCAGCGCGTAGCTGCCGATGCCGTAGAACATCGTATGGGCGAACGATACCGTGCCGGTGTAGCCGAGCAGCAGATCATAGGACGCCACCAGCGCCGCGAAGATGCAGATTTTCGCGGCGACGTTCATCGCTTTCGCACCGGGGAACAGGAACGGCGTCAGCGCCAGCGCCAACACGATGACGATCAGAATGGCGCTGAGCACGCGGCCGCGCGGCGGGTCGCCCGAAAGAAGCATCATCGCGAGGGCCTCACCTGTTCGTCACCGCGTAAAGGCCGCGCGGCCGCCACATCAGGATCGCCACCATCAGCAGGATATCCGAGACCAGCGCCAGCTTCGGCAGCAGGAAGCCGCCGTAATTCGCCACCATCGCCACCAGAACCGCGCCGATGAAACAGCCGGTGACCGATCCCAGCCCGCCGATGATGACGACGATGAACACCAGGATCATCAGCTCGTTGCCGATCGAGGCGTGGACCTGCTCGCGATACAGCGCCCACATCACGCCGCCGAGGCCGGCCAGCGCCGAGCCCGCCATGAATACGCCGAGGAACAGCCGGCGGATGCGATAGCCCAGTGCCTCGACCATCTCGCGATTCTCGACGCCGGCGCGGATCAGGAGGCCGAGCCGGGTGCGGTTCAGCACCAGCATGGTGACGACGAACACCGCCAGCCCGACCAGCATCGCCAGCAGGCGATATTTGGCGATGGCGATGTCGCCGAAAATGTAGGAGCCGCGTAGCGCCGTCGGCAGCGGCAGCGGAATGATCTGCGGTCCCCACAGCGCGTAGAGCGCCTGCTCGGCGACGATCAACCCGCCCATGGTGATGAGGATCTGCTTGAGGTGCTGGCCGTAAACGGGGCGGATCAGCACCCGCTCGAACACCAGCCCGAGCGCGCCGGTCACCGCCATCGCCAACAGCACCGCCGGCGTCACCGCCAGCAGATTCTGCGCCAGCGAATCCGCCTGCACCCACGCCGCCATCGGCAACAGGATCAGCGTCGCGACATAGGCGCCTACCGCGATGAACGCGCCGTGGCCGAAATTGAGCACGTCCATCAGGCCGAACACCAGCGTCAGGCCCGAGGCCATGATGAAGATCATCATGCCCATTGCCAGACTGGCCACGGTCAGCGTCACCCAGGTCGAGGCGGAGCCGATCAGCGGAATCATCGCCAGCGCCAGGATCACCGGCAGCAGCAGCGGCACGATATCGAGCGGCGGCTTCGGCAGCGCCTCGCCGCCGGCGGTTGCGTCGGTCATTGATGCGCCTCCAGGCTGAGCCCCAAAAGCCTCTCCTGCAACGCGGCGTCGCCGGACAGCGCGGCCATGTCGCCGCGATGCACGATGCGGCCGTTGTCCATCACCGCGACGGTGTCGCCGATCGCTTCCGCCACGCGAAAATTCTGCTCGACCAGCAGAATGGTCGCGCCCGAACGCTTGATTTCCGCGA
>JBDHSX010000088.1:0-15506 GCA_039808365.1 Xanthobacteraceae bacterium
AGGCCGCGAATTGCCGCCAGCCTTTGGCGCGCAATTGGCAGGCCGGGCATTCGCCGCAGCCATAACCCCAATCGTGCCACGCGCCGCGCTCGCCGAGATAGCAGGTATGGGACTGCGCACGGATCAGATCGACCAGCGCCGTGCCGCCGAGGTCGTGCGCCAGCGCCCAGGTCTGCGCCTTGTCGCGCCACATCAGCGGCGTGTGCAGCACGAAGCTGCGCGCCATGCCGAGATTGAGCGCGACCTGGAGCGCCTTGACGGTGTCGTCGCGGCAATCCGGATAGCCGGAATAGTCGGTCTCGCACATGCCGCCGACGATGTGGCGGATGCCGCGACGATAGGCCAGCGCCGCCGCAAAGGTCAGGAAGATCAGGTTGCGGCCCGGCACGAACGTATTGGGCAGGCCGCCCTCGCCCATCTCGATTTCGACCTCGCGGGTCAATGCGGTGTCGGACATCGCACTCAAGGTCGGGATCGCCAGCGTGTGCGCCTCGCCCAGCCGCTCGGCCCAGCCGGAATCGATCATCCGGATGCCGTCGATCAGCGCCGCACGGCAGTCGAGTTCAACCGCGTGGCGCTGGCCGTAGTCGAAACCGAGCGTCTCGACGCGGGAAAAGCGACTCAGCGCCCAGGCGAGGCAGGTCGCGGAATCCTGTCCGCCGGAAAACAGCACCAGCGCGGTGTCGCCGCCAGTTCGATGCGCCTGTTCGGTCATCGACAGGCCATAGCACCGTTTGCCGGGTTTTCGCTAGGCGCGAACGGCGTCCTGCGGCATAGCAGGCTATTCCACATTCCACGGTGCAAGCATGACCCCTTCGCGCGACATTTCCGGCCTCATCGCGATCATGGCGCGTCTGCGCACGCCAGTGACCGGCTGCCCATGGGATCTGGAACAGACCTTCGCGACCATCGCGCCCTACACCATCGAGGAAGCCTATGAGGTGACGGAGGCGATCGCGCGCGACGACATGCACGACCTCTGCGACGAACTCGGCGACCTGCTGTTGCAGGTGGTGTTCCACGCCCGCATGGCCGAGGAGCAAGGCGCGTTCGCGTTCGGCGACGTGGTCGAGGCGATCACGCGGAAAATGATCCGTCGCCACCCGCACGTCTTTCCCGACGACGGCGGCAACCTCGTCCCGCTGGCCAAGGGCGATTGGGATCGCATCAAGGCCGAGGAAAAAGCCGAGCGCGCCGCCCGCAACCCCGCCGCCGCCCGCGCGCCGGAATCGGGCCTGCTCGCCGGCGTCAAGACCGGGCAGCCGGCGCTGGCGCGCGCCATGGCGCTGCAATGGAAGGCGTCCAGCGTCGGCTTCGACTGGAACGATCCGCGCGCGGTGCTGGCCAAGATGCGCGAGGAGATCGACGAACTCGAAGCCGCTCTTGACGGCGGCGACAGCGCCGGGATCGTGGACGAGACCGGCGATCTGATGTTCGCGCTGGTCAACCTGGCGCGCCATGTCGCGGCCGATCCCGAAGTGGCGTTGCGCAAGACCAACGCCAAGTTCGAGCGGCGCTTCGCCTATATCGAACGGGCGCTGGCGGCGAAAGGGCGATCGCTCGCGGAAGCGACGCTGGAGGAAATGGACACGCTGTGGAACGAGGCGAAAAGCAAGGAGGCCAAGGGGTGAGGACAACCCTCGCCCCACCCTACCCTCCCCCGCAAGCGGGGGAGGGATTGAATCGGTCACATCCCGGTCTGTGAGATGAACTTGGTGTTGAGGTAGGCTTCCATCGCCTCGATGCCGCCTTCCGAGCCGTAGCCGGAATCCTTGACGCCGCCGAACGGATTTTCCGGCATCCCGAGCCCGACATTGTTGATGCCGATCATGCCGCTTTCGACCGCGGCGCCGATCGCGGTCGCGGTCTTGGTCGAACTGGTGAAGGCATAGGCCGCAAGCCCGTAAGGCAGGCGGTTGGCTTCCTCGGCGACCTCGTCGAAGGTGGAGAAGCGCGAGATCAGGGCGAGCGGGCCGAACGGCTCCTCGTTCATGGCGCGGGCCTCCTTCGGCGTGTCGCTAAGCACCGTCGGCTCGAAGAAATAGCCCTTGTTGCCGACGCGATGACCGCCCGCCTCCAGCTTCGCCCCCTTGGCGACGGCATCCTGCACGAAGCCTTCGATCGCGGTGATGCGGCGCGGATTGGCCAGCGACCCCATCGTCGAACTGGTATCGAGGCCGTTGCCGACCTTGAGCGCCTTGGCGCTCTCGGCGAACTTGTCGACGAATTCCTTGTAGACCTTGTCCTGCACCAGGAGCCGCGTCGGCGCGATGCAGACCTGTCCGGCGTTGCGGTACTTCGCGCCGCTGATGATCTTGGCGGCGTTGGCGACATCGGCATCGTTGAACACGATCGCGGGCGCATGGCCGCCCAGTTCCATGGTCGCGCGTTTCATATGTTGACCCGCGAGCGCGGCGAGCTGCTTGCCCACCACCGTCGATCCGGTGAAGGAAATCTTGCGGATCACTGGATGCGGAATGAGATATTCGGAGATCTCGGCGGGCACGCCGAACACCAGATTGACGACGCCGTCGGGCACGCCGGCATCGACGAAGGTGCGGATCAATTCCGCCGGTGACGCAGGCGTCTCCTCGGGCGCCTTGACGATGATCGAGCAGCCGGCGCCGAGCGCCGCCGACAGCTTGCGGCAGACCTGATTGATCGGGAAATTCCACGGCGTAAAGGCCGCGACCGGCCCGACCGGCTCCTTGACCGCGAGCTGATAGATGCCGGGGCCGCGCGCCGGGATCAGGCGGCCATAGGCGCGGCGGGATTCCTCGGCAAACCACTCGATCACGTCGGCCGCCGCCAGCGTCTCGATCTTGGCTTCGGCGAGAATCTTGCCCTGCTCCATGGTCATCAGCGCCGCGATGGTGTCGACGCGCTCGCGCATCAAACCGGCCGCCTTGCGCATGATCTTGGAGCGATCGAGCGCCGACATCGCGCGCCAGACCTTGAATCCCTTGTCGGCGGCAGCCAGCGCCTCGTCGAGGTCGGAGCGGTCGGCGTGCGCGACAGTGCCAATGGTTTCCTCGGTCGCCGGATTGAGCACGGGAATGGTGCGGCCAGATGTCGCGCCGCGCCACTTGCCGTCGATGAGCAGCAACGTATTCGGATAATTGACCATCTTCGTCCTCTCGGTCGTTCACTGTTTGCCGAATGGCATAATCGCCTGCGTGACGAGGTCAAGCGCAACCGCGGCAGGGCAGCCGCGCGTCGCTCCTCGGATCAATCCGGCTTTCGATCGACGTTAGGGGCCTCCGCCTCCCGCGCGCCAAAACGCTCTGCCACGATGTCGCGCTTGGCGGGATCGACCCGGACCGTCATGGCGAAGTGGCCGTCGTCGAGATGCTTGGCCAGCACCTCCGTATTGCGATGCAACCAACTGATCCCGGCGCCATCGGAGGCGTCGATCGACAGCGCCAGCGTCGTCTGGCTGGCGGCGAGACGTTCCTCGATGGCGCTTAATAGTGCCGGAATCCCCTCGCCGGTCGCGGCCGACACCAGACAGACCGGATGCTCCGGCGGGCGGCGGGCGGCGATATTGGCGAGGTTCTCGCGTTCCTCTGGCGTGAAGCGATCGATCTTGTTCCAGACCTCGATCACCCCCGCGCCCCCCTCCGGGTCGATCCCGAGTTGCCGCAACACGATATCGACGTCACGCTGCTGAGCCTCGGCGTCCTCGTGCGAGATGTCGCGGACGTGCAGGATCACGTCCGCCTCCAACACTTCCTCCAGCGTGGCGCGAAACGCCGCCACCAGTTGCGTCGGCAGATTGGAAATGAAGCCGACGGTGTCGGACAGCATCGCTTTGCCGCCATGCGGCAGGCGGATCGCGCGCAGCGTCGGATCGAGGGTCGCGAACAGCATGTCGGCGGCTTTCACATCGGCAGCGGTGAGGCGATTGAACAGCGTCGACTTGCCGGCGTTGGTGTAGCCGACCAGCGCGACGATGCGGTACGGCACGCGCTTGCGGCCGGCGCGATGCAGCCGCCGTGTTGCCGCGACCTTTCGAATCTCGGATTCGATCTTGGTGATCCGCTCGCCGATCAGGCGGCGGTCGGCCTCGATCTGGGTTTCGCCGGGCCCGCCGAGAAAACCGAAGCCGCCGCGCTGGCGTTCGAGATGGGTCCATGAGCGCACCAGCCGGCTGCGCTGATAGTTGAGATGCGCGAGTTCGACCTGCAACGCGCCTTCCTTGGTGGTGGCGCGGCGGCCAAAAATTTCGAGGATCAGGCCGGTGCGGTCGAGAACCTTGGCGTTCCATGCCTTTTCGAGGTTGCGCTGCTGGATCGGCGACAGCGCGCAATCCATGACCACAAGCTCGACGGCGTGAAGGAGAATGAGCGCGCCGATCTCCTCGACCTTGCCCTTGCCGAGATAGGTCGCGGGCCTGATCTGGGTGATCGGCGCCGGCAGCGCCTCGACCACGGTGAGGTCGATGGCGCGTGCGAGCCCGGTGATTTCCTCAAGCCGCGCGTCGGTGTCGCGGACGGCCGAACCGGTGTCCCCGCCCTCGGTTTCGCCCCGCCGGGTCCGCAGATATGGCCCGACGACGATCGCCCGTCCGCTCACCGGTCGGGCGACGGCGTTCGGACGGTTCGGGGCGTCTTCGCTGGTGTGATGTTCCAATCAGATCACGCTCACGCGGACGCATCCTCCCCGCCCTCGAACAGTTGGATCGGAGCCCCAGGCATGATGGTCGAAATGGCATGCTTGTAGACAAGCTGCGAATGGCCGTCACGACGCAGCAACAGACAAAAATTGTCGAACCAGGTCACGATGCCTTGCAGCTTGACGCCGTTGACCAGGAAAATCGTCAAAGGCGTCTTGGTCTTCCGAACATGATTAAGGAAGGTGTCTTGTAAATTTTGCGCGCGGTCTGCCGCCATTGTTCTTCTCACGAGTTGGCTGCTTCTTGTTTTTCCATCCGGGGCCGTCGATGCCCGGGTCGTCGATGACCCGCGCTCGCCAGGATGGTCACCGGTCCGGAGTCCCCGCCGGACCGATGACATTGCAATTAGACGGCAGGTCCTCGCTTTAGGCAAGTCGGTTCCGACACCGCGATCACCAAAGATTTCGATAGCTTACAGCAGGATGACAACAACCGGAGCGCGATCTAGGAAAATACCGTAAAGCGGTGAAATTGTTCCCGAAGCCGCCGGGAAATGGCGCCCGGCTCGCCGCTCCCGATCGTCGCATCGTCGATCATGACCACCGGCATGACGATCTGGGAGGCCGACGTCACGAAGGCTTCCGCCGCCTCCCTGGCCTCGGCCGGGGTAAACGGCCGCTCCTCAAGCTTGATCTGCAACTCCGCCAGCACCTCCATCAGGACGCCGCGGGTGATGCCGGCGAGAATGCGGTTGCTGATCGGCCGCGTCACGGCGCGGCCGTCCCGCGTCACGATCCAGGCGTTGCTGGATGCGCCCTCGGTGACGAAGCCGTCGCCGTCGACGTACCAGGCTTCATAAGCGCCCTGCTCGCGCGCGGCTTGTTTCGCCAGCACGTTGGGCAGCAGCGCGACCGATTTGATGTCGACCCGCGGCCAGCGGTTGTCCGGCATCGTCACCACGCGAATGCCGGCGGCGGCGGTCGCCTGATTTTTGGCGAAGTTGAGCGAGCGCGCCGTGACCACGACGCTCGGCGGCACGGGCCTGGTCGGGAACCCATGGTCGCGCCGCGCCACGCCGCGCGTAATCTGCAAGTAGACGATGCCGTAAGTCACGCGGTTGCGCCGCACCACCTCGTGCATCACCACGCCGAGCGCGGCGAGCGGCATCGGCATCGCGATCCGCAACTCGCTCAGGGAGCGCTGCAACCGCGCCATGTGACGCGGCATGTCCACCAGCCGTCCGTCGCGGATTTCGCAGACCTCATAGACGCCGTCGGCGAACTGATAGCCGCGATCCTCGACGTTGACGCAGGCGTCGCGCATGTTGCGATAGCTGCCGTTGACATAGGCGATGCGTGACATCCGGTCATTCCATCAGATGCGAGGAAATTCTATCCGACCCCGAGCGCCTTCAGCTTGCGATGCAGCGCCGAGCGCTCCATGCCGACGAACTCGGCGGTGCGCGAAATGTTGCCGGAGAAGCGGCCGATCTGGGCGATCAGGTAATCGCGCTCGAACACCTCGCGCGCCTCGCGCAGCGGCAGCCCCATGATGTGCTCGCCATTGTTGCCGGTCGGCATCGCCGGCACCATCGAGCCGACATCCTGCGGCAGCATGTCGGCGCTGATGACGGCCTCCGGGCCGCCGCCGGCCAGAATCATCAGCCGCTCGACATTGTTGCGCAACTGGCGGACGTTGCCGGGCCAGACGTGGGATTGCAGCACCGCCATCGCGTCGTCGCCGATCTTGCGCTTGGGCAGGCCGGTCGCCGCCGAAATCTGCTCCATGAAATAGTCGATCAGTTCCGGAATATCCTCGCGGTGCTCTGATAGAGGCGGCACGCGGATCGGCACCACGGACAGGCGATGATACAGATCCTCGCGGAAACGTCCGGCGGCGATCTCCTCCTCCAGGTTGCGCGCGGTCGAGGAGATGATGCGGACGTCGACGTGAATTTTCGCCGTCCCGCCGGTGCGCTGAAACGTCTGATCCACCAGCACGCGCAAAATCTTGTTCTGCGTCTCGCGCGGCATGTCGGCGATCTCGTCGATGAACAGCGTGCCGCCATGCGCCTCCTCCAGCGCGCCGATCTTGCGCGGCTGATCGGGGCCCGCGGCCTCCACGCCGAACAGTTCCTCCTCCATCCGCTCCGGCGTGATGGCGGCGGCGTTGATCACCACGAACGGCCCCTCAACCCGCGCCGACGCCCCGTGCAGCGTGCGCGCGGTCAATTCCTTGCCGGCGCCGGAGGGGCCGACGATCATGATGCGGCTATTGGCCTTGGCGGCGCGCTCGATGGTCTGGCGCAACTGGTTCATGCAGGCCGAATGTCCCGTCAGCGCGCTGGATGTCGGCGCCAGTTGCTTGAGTTCGCGGACCTCGCGCTTCAATCGAGAGGTTTCGAGCGCCCGTGTCGCCACCAGGATCAGGCGGTCGGCCTTGAACGGCTTCTCGATGAAGTCATAGGCGCCGCGCTTGATGGCGGCCACCGCCGTTTCGATATTGCCGTGTCCGGAAATCATCACGATCGGCAGTTCGGGATGGTCGCGCTTGATCTGTTCCAGAAGCTGGAGCCCGTCGAGCCGGCTGCCCTGCAACCAGATATCGAGAAACACCATGTGCGGCCGGCGGTTGGCGATCTCGGCCAGCGCGGAATCGCTGTCGCGCGCGGTCCGCGTGGCGAAGCCCTCGTCTTCGAGAATGCCGGCGACCAGCTCGCGGATATCCGCTTCATCATCGACGATCAGAATATCATTTGCCATGGGAGACGCCTGCTTCGTTGTTGGTCGTGGCCGTGTCGGCCTGAAGGGTTTGCCGCGTCGCGCCTGCGGCGGCATCGCTGCCCGGCTCGCCGCCGGCGGGCTGGCCGGACACGGCGAAACGCAGCCGCATCCAGGCGCCGCGCGCGCCGGGATGGATCGCCGAGGCATCGTTGAGTTCGATGCGGCCGCCGTGATCTTCGAGAACGCGGCCGACGATGGCGAGGCCAAGGCCGGTTCCCTTGGCGCGCGTCGTCACATAAGGCTCAAGCAGACGGGCGCGGCTGACGGCGGGAAGCCCGATGCCGTTGTCCACCACGTCGATGACCACATCCTCGTCCTCCCTGAAGGCGGTGACCTCGATCCGCCCCTTGGTCAGATATTCCGGCGGTACCGCCTCGATCGCCTCGGTGGCGTTCTTGATGATGTTGGTCAGAGCCTGCGAGATCAGGCGGCGGTCGAACCGCGCCGGGATCGGGTCCTCGCGGATGTCGACGTCGATATCGATGTCCGGATGGCCGACCCGCATCAGAAACACCACCTGACGCACCGTGTCGGCGACATCCTCGCCCTCGATCACCGGCTTCGGCATCCGCGCGAAGCGCGAGAACTCGTCGACCATGCGACGGATATCGTCGACCTGCCGCACGATGGTCTCGGTGCATTGCTCGAAGATCGCCTTGTCGTCGGTGATGACCTTGCCGAATTTCCGGCGAATGCGCTCGGCGGACAGTTGAATCGGCGTCAGCGGATTCTTGATTTCGTGAGCGATGCGGCGCGCGACGTCCGCCCATGCCGAGGTGCGCTGGGCGGCGACCAGTTCGGTGATGTCGTCGAGGGTGATGATATAGCTGTCGCGCGACTGGCTGGTCTGCTCGGCGCTGACGCGCACCGACAGATTGCGCTCGGCACCTTCCCGGCTGATGGTGATCTGCCCCTGCACCAGGCGCTGGGTGCCCTCGCGCGCCGTCTTCATCAATTCGTCGAGTTCGGGAATCACCTCCGACTGGGCGTGGCCCAATATCTCGGATTCCGAACTCCCGATCAGCTTCTCGGCGGAGCGGTTGAGAATGCTGACGCGGCCAAAGCCATCGACGCCGATGATGCCGGCGCTCGCCGACGACAGCACCGTTTCGATGAAGCGGCGGCGGCTGTCGATCAATTCGCTGGCGCTGACCAGTTCGTCGCGCTGGGTCCGCAACTCGTGTGTCATGGTGTTGAAGGTCTCGCCGAGCTGGGCGAGATCGCCCTCGGAACGCAGCACCGGCACCTGGACGTTGAGATCACCGGTCGACACCATGTTCGCCGCGCCCATCAGGCGGCGGATCGGCGCCACTAGCCAATTGGCGAAATTCAGCCCGATCAGCACCGCCGACATCAGCACCGTCAGGGTGATGACCGTGAACATCAACGCGAACGTCACCTGGATGCCAAGGCGTTGCGATTCCAGGTTGGCGTATTCGGCGACGCCGGCCTGGGTCTGCCGCACCTGATCGACCACGCGCGGATCGAGCAGGCGGGCGACATACAGGAACGTGTCGTCGAATGCCCGCAGCCGGATCACCGCCGCGACATAGTTCGACAGCACCGCGATCTGCGGCTCGTCGGCATTGACGCCTTTCAGAAAGTCGGCCGCGGGCGTGGCGAACTCCTGACGGATTCCGGTCTGCGCCGATTCAAGAATATTGCGGTTCTTGTCGATCAGCATCGCGCCGGGAAGATTGCGCCTCGCCGCGCTCTCGGTCAGCATCTGCCGGAACGACTGCCGATCCTGATCGTAGAGCGGCCGCGCCCGCGCGAGGTCGTTGGCCATGCCGACGATGTCGCCGCCGATCAGTTGCGCGTGCTCTTGCAGATAGGCGTTGGCGATAATCAGCGATTTTTCGATCACGGCACGCGTCGGCCCGGAGAACAGCCGGTCAAGACCGCGGTCGATGGTGACATTGGCGACGATCGACACCAGCACCGCCGGAATCACCGCGATCACCGAAAACAGGCTGACGATCTGGACATGCAGCCGCGCCGCAGCGCGACCCCGGCGGCGGGCCTGAACAACCTTCCAGACTTCGCGCGCAATGATTGCAACCAGCAATAGCACGGTCGCGGTATTGATCAGCAGGAAGGTGATCACCACCCGACTGGTCGGCACGATCGGGGTCAGGCCGACCAGCACCACGAAGGTCAGGAATGCCGACAGCAGCGCCAGCCCCACGGCGAACGGCGCGAGCCACCGCCGCAGCGCCCCGCCGCGCGGTTCGGAGGCCGTTTGCTCGAATACGGAAGCCGGCGTTTCAGCGCTGGTCATTGCATATCGACTGAGCGTCGAGGTCTCCGAGGGTCAGGGAAACAGGCGAGTGATGTATTCCTACAACAATGTTGCCCGATTGCGACATTTCCACGGCGCGACCGGCCGCGGCGGCGCGGGTGTCCCGCAAGATCGCCCGAACCTGTGGACATCGCCCCGGTTGGGGCGGCCGCCATCAACCGCCCGAGCGGTACACCTGGATATCGAGATCGCGAATCTTTTTCCGCAGCGTGTTGCGGTTGAGCCCGAGCAGGTCGGCGGCGCGAATCTGGTTGCCGCGCGTCGCCGCCAGCGCGGCCGTCAGCAGCGGCAGTTCGACCTCCTTGAGGATGCGGTGATAGAGCCCCGGCGGCGGCACGCTGTTGGGGAAGCCCGAGAAGTACCAGGCGAGATAACCCTCGACCGCGCCGCCGAGGTTCTCGACGTTCTGCAACAGGCTGCCGCTCGCCACCACCGCCGGCGGCGCCAGTTCGCCCTCGATCACCGCCCCGGTAATGACATCCTGCGGATAGAGCGCCGCGAGGCGTCGCGCCAGATTTTCAAGCTCGCGCACATTGCCGGGCCAGCGATACTGCTTGAGCTTGTCCAGCGCCTGCGCGTCGAGCTTCTTCGCCGGCAGGCCGTCCTTCTCGGCCAGCGCGAAGAAATGCCGGATCAGGTCGGGCAGGTCCTCGATGCGCTCGCGCAGCGGCGGCAGCCGCAGCGGCACGACATTGAGCCGGAAGAACAGGTCCTCGCGAAACAGGCCCTGCTGAATCAGAAGGCGCAGATCCTTGTTGGACGCCGCGACGATACGCACGTCGGTCCGGATCGGGGTGCGGCCGCCGACGGTGGTGTATTCGCCCTGCTGCAACACCCGCAGCAGCCGGGTCTGCGCCTCCATCGGCATGTCGCCGATCTCGTCGAGGAACAGGGTGCCGCCTTCGGCCTGCTCGAAGCGGCCGGAGGCGCGGGTGTTGGCGCCGGTGAAGGCACCGCGCTCGTGGCCGAACAATTCGGACTCGATCAGGTCGCGCGGGATCGCCGCCATGTTGACGGCGACGAACGGACCGCCGCGCCGCTTGCCGTAGTCGTGCAGCGCCCGCGCCACCAGTTCCTTGCCAGTGCCGGATTCGCCCGAGATCATCACCGTGAGATCGGTCTGCATCAGCCGCGCCAGCACGCGATAGATATCCTGCATCGCCGGCGAGCGGCCGATCAGCGGCAGCGCGTCGAATTCCGACTCCGCGCCGTCGCCGGTGGCGGCGCGCTGCTTCGGCTCCGCCAGCGCGCGGCCGATGATGGCGATCAGTTCCTTCAGATCGAACGGCTTCGGCAGATATTCATAAGCACCGCACTCCGAGGCGCGGATCGCGGTCATGAAGGTATTCTGCGCGCTCATCACGATGATCGGCAGATTCGGCCGGATTTTCTTGATGCGCGGCAACAGGTCGAAGGCGTTTTCGTCCGGCATCACCACGTCGGTGATCACCAGATCGCCCTCGCCCTGGTTGACCCAGCGCCACAGCGTCGCGGCGCTGCTGGTGAGGCGCACCTCGAAGCCGGCGCGCGACAGCGCCTGATTGAGCACGGTGCGGATCGCGGTGTCGTCGTCGGCGACCAATATGTTCCCTGCGGGCATCGTCGCTCCTATGGCGTGGCCGGCGCGCGGTTTCGCGGCGGATCGGATGTGTCGCCGTCGAAACCGTCGCCGGAGGTTTTGGAGACGCTGAACATCGGCAACAGAACGCGAAAGGTGGTTTTGCGCGGCTGCGATTCACATTCGACGATGCCGCCATGGTCGCCGACGATCTTGGCGACCAGCGCCAGGCCGAGGCCGCTGCCGGTCAATTTGGTGGTGACGAACGGATCGAACAGATTCGGCATCAGATCGTCCGGCACGCCGGGGCCGTTGTCCTTGACGCAGAATTCCAGCGGCAGCGACACCCGGGTCTGCTTGCCCGGCACCGACAGCCGCACGCCGGGACGGAACGCCGTGGTCAACTGAATCTCGGCGTCGATGCCGAGATCGCGGGTGGCTTCCGCTGCGTTCTTCACCAGGTTGAGAAACACCTGAACGAGCTGGTCGCGGTTGGCGAGCACTGGCGGCAGCGACGGATCATAGTCCTCGACGAATTTGACGTCGCGCGCAAAGCCGGATTGCGCCAGCCGCTTGACGTGATCGAGCACCGCGTGAATGTTGACCGCGCCGCGCGCCACCGGCCGCTCGTCGCCGAACACTTCCATGCGGTCGACCAGGGTGACGATGCGATCGGCCTCGTCGCAGATCAGTTGCGTCAGTTCGCGGTCGTCGGTGGAAGCGCCCTGCTCCAGCAATTGCGCCGCGCCGCGAATGCCCGACAGCGGGTTCTTGATCTCGTGCGCCAGCATCGCCGCCAGCGCCGTCACCGAGCGCGCCGCGCTGCGATGGGTGAGTTGCCGGTCCATCTTGTCGGCGATGCTGCGCTCCTGGAGCATCACCACGATATGGCCGGGCGATTCACCGAGCGGCGCGACGTGAAGATCGACCTGCCGGTCGCCGCCGATGCGCGGCGTGCCGAGATCGACCTTGTATTCGTTCACCGGCAATCCCGAGGCGCGCACCTGATCGATCAGCGCCAGCAGCGGGCTGCCGAACGGCACCAGCTCCTTCAGCGCCTGCCGCCTGAGAAACTGCGTCGAGATGTCGAAGAACGATTCCGCGGCGCTGTTGGCGTCGACGATCTTGCCGTCGGGCGCGACCAGGAAAATCGGATGCGGCAACGCATTGAAGACGGCCTGATTGTCCGGCGGCGCGAGGCGCGTCATGCGGCGGCGCTCCATGCGAAGTCGTCAAAAGCCTCGCGCAGCAGCCGATGGATGCCGGCGACGCTCTCCGAGGTGAGGATTTTCCGCCGCCAATTCTTGAGGCAATCCTGTGGCGCGGCGGCCATACTTGCGGCAACGTCGAGCGACCAGCCGAGATGTTTTCGCGCATGCCTCGCCCCGATCCGCTCGCCGTAATGACGGACCACGTCCTCGTAGAGCGCGCAGGCGAGATCGAGCTGCCGCGCCAGTTCCGGCGGCGGCTCGGCGGGAAGGCCGGCGAGCCGGCGGCCGATCTGGCCCGGCAGCCAGGGCTGACCCTGCGCGCCGCGCCCGATCATCACCGCGTCGGCGCCGGAAAGTTTGAGCGCGCGCACGGCGTCGTCGTAGGAGGTGATGTCGCCGTTGACGACCAGCGGCACGGTGATCGCCTCCTTCACCGCGCGCACCGCCGCCCAGTCGGCAAAACCTTTGTAAAACTGGCAGCGGGTGCGGCCATGGACCGCGATCAGCCGGACGCCGGCCAATTCGGCGCGGCGCGCCAGTTCAGGCGCGTTGAGCGAGGCATGGTCCCAGCCGAGCCGCATCTTCAGCGTCACCGGCACCTTCACCGCGGCGACGGTGGCCTCGATCAGGGTCAGCGCGTGGTCGAGGTCGCGCATCAGGGCCGACCCGGACTGGCCGCCGGTGACATGACGGGCCGGGCAGCCCATGTTGATGTCGATGATGTCGGCGCCGGCGGCTTCGGCGATGCGCGCGCCCTCGGTCATCCAGCGCGCTTCGCAGCCGGCGAGCTGCACCACATGCGGGCCAAGCCCGGTCGCCTCCGCCCGCAGCAAGGTCATCGGACGGCCCCGCGCCAGATCGTCGCTGGCGGTCATCTCCGAGACCACCAGCCCCGCGCCCAGCGCCGCCACCTGCCGCCGGAACGGGACGTCGGTTACTCCCGACATGGGCGCCAGCAGCACCCGGTTGGCGATTTCGATATCGCCAATCTTGAGCGGGGCGGCCATGGACGGCGTCGGGTCGGTCAAAACGGTGCCTCGCGGGCTGGGAGCGTCGCGTTGCGACGGGTCGATAGCTCAATTAATAGGCATCGTGAATTCATGCCTACATTTTATCCAAGAATCGGGCTTTGGCAAGTGCGCCGCACAATCGAGGCGGCCGCCGCATCGGCGTCGGGGCGAAAAGCTGCTGTTTTCACCGTATGACGTGCTATGGGGCTGTCGTCGCCATGCGGCGGCCGCCGCATTCCTCCAGATTTCGCCAAAGCCTCGCTCCCTCCATGCCGACAACCAACCGAACCGCCGTCATCATCGTCGCCGCCGGGCGCGGCCTTCGCGCCGGGCCGGGCGGACCGAAGCAATACCGCACCCTCGGCGGCCGCAGCGTGATCGCGCGCGCCATGGCGGCGTTCTGCGGCCATCCGCAGGTCGCCGCCGTGCAGCCGGTGGTCAATCCCGACGACATCGCGATCTTCAACCAGGCGGCCGGCGGCCTCCCGACGCTGCCGCCGGTCCATGGCGGAGCGACGCGGCAGGCGTCGGTGCGCGCCGGGCTGGAAGCCCTGGCCCCGACCGCGCCGGACATCGTGCTGATCCACGACGCCGCCCGCCCCTTCGCCGACGCCGCCCTGATCGGGCGCGCCATCGAAGCGGCGACACACACCGGCGCGGCGGTGCCGGTGATCGCGGTCACCGACACCATCAAGCAGGTCGATGCCGGAGGCCATGTCGAAGCCACGCCGGAGCGCGCCAAACTGCGGATCGCGCAGACGCCGCAGGCTTTCCGCTACGATGTTATTCTGGAAGCCCACCGCCGCGCCGCAATTGAAAACCGCGACGATTTCACCGACGACGCCGCGCTCGCCGAATGGGCGGGATTGACGGTGGCGACCTTCGAGGGCGATCCTGCCAACATGAAACTGACCACTCCCGAGGATTTCGCCCGCGAGGAAGCGCGGCTCGGCGCGGCGCTGGGCGATATCCGCACCGGCACCGGCTACGACGTCCACGCCTTCGGCGACGGCGACCATCTGATGCTGTGCGGCGTCCGCGTGCCGCACCATCGCGGCTTCCTCGCCCATTCCGACGGCGACGTCGGATTGCACGCGCTGGTCGACGCCATCCTCGGCGCGCTGGCCGACGGCGACATCGGCTCGCACTTTCCGCCCAGCGATCCGCAATGGAAGGGGGCGGCCTCGGACAAGTTCCTGGTCTACGCCATGGAGCGGGTCAAGGCGCGCGGCGGCCGTGTCGCGCATGTTGAGGTGACGATGATCTGCGAGCGGCCGAAGATCGGCCCGCTGCGCGACACCATGCGGGCGCGGATCGCCGAGATCACCGGGCTGCCGCTGTCGCGGGTGGCGGTGAAGGCGACCACCAGCGAGCGGCTCGGCTTCACCGGCCGCGAGGAAGGCATCGCCGCCACCGCCTCGGCCACCATCCGCCTGCCATGGAATGGTCCCTGGAACGACGACGGCGAAGCCGCCGCCAAACGGAGCTGATTTCATGCGCGGCGGTGATGCACGTGCCCTCGCCCGCGCGCTGCTCGATCTCTGCCGGATGCGCAAACTGACCATCGCCACCGCCGAGTCCTGCACCGGCGGGCTGGTGGCGGGCGCGCTCACCGACATTCCCGGCTCGTCGGACGTCATCGATCGCGGCTTCGTCACCTATTCCAACGACGCCAAGCGCGCGATGCTCGGCGTCAAGGCGTCGACGCTCGACACTTTCGGCGCGGTCAGCAAGGAGACCGCGCAGGCGATGGCGGTCGGCGCGCTGGAGCGCGCCGGCGTCGATCTCGCGGTGTCGATCACCGGCATCGCCGGCCCCGGCGGGGCGACGCCGAACAAGCCGGTGGGGCTGGTGCATTTCGCGGTCGCCGCCCGCGATGGCCGCATCCTGCATCGCGAATGCCGGTTCGGCGCGCTCGGCCGCGGCGTGGTGCGCGAGCGTTCGGTGATCGAGGCGCTGCGGATGCTGATGGAGATGGCGCGCGGCCCCAAGGCGGCGCCCAAGGCCAAGCGCGAACCGGCGGTGCC
>JBDHSX010000089.1:0-15430 GCA_039808365.1 Xanthobacteraceae bacterium
CTAGTCGAGTTCGACAATCCTGCCGCTCTCCAGCGAGACGCGGCGGTCCATGCGGGCGGCCAGATCCATGTTGTGGGTCGCGATCAGCATCGCGACCCCCGTGGCCCGCACCAGCTGCATCAGCGCCTGGAACACATGATCGGCGGTATGCGGATCGAGATTGCCGGTCGGCTCGTCGGCGAACAGCACGCGCGGCGCGTTGGCCACCGCGCGCGCGATGGCGACCCGCTGCTGCTCGCCGCCGGACAGTTCACTGGGGCGGTGCGTCACCCGCTCGTCCAGCCCGAGATAGGCCAAGAGTTCGCGGGACCGGGTTGCCGCCTCGCGCCGCTTCAGGCCGCGGATCATCTGCGGCATCATCACGTTCTCAAGCGCGGTGAATTCCGGCAGCAGCCGGTGCGATTGATAGACGAAGCCGACATCGGTGCGGCGGATCTGGGTGCGCTCGGCGTCCGACAGGGCCGAGGTGGCGAGCCCGTTGATGAACACCTCGCCGTCGTCGGGGTGCTCCAGCAAGCCGGCGATATGCAAGAGCGTCGATTTGCCGGAGCCGGACGGCGCCACCAGCGCCACCGACTGCCCGGCCCACAGCGCCAGTTCCGCGCCCTCAAGAATGGTCAGGGTGGTTTCGCCCTGATGATACTGCCGCCGGATGTCCTGCAGGTAGACGACCGGGACTTCCTTGTCGTTTTCGTCCATGGCCGCCATCATTCGTAACGCAGGGCTTCGACGGGATCGAGACGCGCCGCCCGCCACGACGGATAGAGCGTCGCCAGGAACGACAGCGTCAGCGCCATCACCACCACCGCGACGGTCTCGCCGACGTCGATTTCCGCCGGCAGCCGCGAGAGGAAATACAGTTCCGGCGAGAACAGTTCGGTGTTGGTCAGCCACGACAGGAATTGCCGGATCGTCTCGATATTGAGGCAGACCACCAGGCCGACGACGAGGCCGGTGAGCGTGCCGACCACGCCGATCGCCGCGCCGGTGATGAGGAACACCCGCATGATCGCGCCCTGCGAGGCGCCCATGGTGCGCAGGATGGCGATGTCGCTGCCCTTGTCCTTCACCAGCATGATGAGGCCGGAAATGATGTTGAGCGCCGCCACCAGCACGATCAGGGTCAGGATCAGGAACATGACGTTGCGCTCGACCTGAAGCGCGTTGAAGAAAGTCGCGTTGCGCTGCCGCCAGTCCACCAGATAGATCGGCCGCCCGGCCGCTTCCGTCACCGCCTTGCGGTACTGGTCGATGCGGTCGGGGTTGACGGTGTAGATCTCGATGGCGGTGACGTCGCTGGCGCGGTTGAAATAGGCCTGCGCCTCGGCGAGCGGCATGAACACCATCGTCGCATCATATTCCGACATGCCGATCTCGAACACGGCCGTGACCCGATAGGGCTTGATGCGCGGCATCGTTCCTATCGGCGTCACCGCGCCGCGCGGCGCGACCAGCGTGATGTTGTCGCCGGCATGGATCGACAGTTGATCGGCGAGGCGGCGGCCGATGGCCACCCCCTGCCCCTGGTCAAAACCCTCCAGCGAGCCTTGCTTGATGTTCCGGGCGATCGAGGTGATGTTGTCGAGATCGGCCGAACGTATGCCGCGCACCAGCACGCCGGCGGCGTTGAACGGCGACGACGCCAGCGCCTGCCCGTCGACCACGGGCGCCGCGAGACGGATGCCGGGAACCTTGCTGACGCGGTCCGCCACCTCGTTCCAGTCGGTCAGCGGACTTTCCAGCGGCTGGATCAGGAGGTGGCCGTTGAGGCCGAGAATCTTGCTGAGCAGTTCGGCGCGAAACCCGTTCATCACCGCCATGACGATGATCAGGGTGGCGACGCCGAGCATGATGCCGAGAAACGAGAAGCCGGCGATGACCGAGATGAAGCCTTCCTTGCGCCGGGCGCGCAGATAGCGCGTCGACAGCATCCATTCGAACGGCGCGAAGGGTCGGGTCCGGACTGGCTCGCTCATGACATCATCCATCGCTCGAATGTCCCACGATTCGGGCGGATTGCGGCCGCGTCATGGTTCGATATCCGACAGTGCCCGGTGGAAAAGCCATCACGATGTCAGGCGCGCCACCGCGTCCGCGAGGCTGACAAGCTCGCGCTCGCCGCTGGAGCGTCGCTTGAGCTCGACCTTGCCGTCGGCGAGGCCGCGCGGGCCGACCATCACCTGCCACGGAATGCCGATCAGGTCGGCGGTGGCGAATTTGCCGCCGGGGCGCTGGTCGGTGTCGTCATAGAGCACATCGACGCCCTTGGCGGCGAGGTCGCGATAGAGCCGTTCGCACGCCGCGTCGGTGTCGCTCGCGCCCTGCTTGAGATTGAGCAGCGCGACGCGGAACGGCGCCACCGCGTCCGGCCACTTGATGCCGGCGTCATCGTGGCACGCCTCGATGATGGCGCCGACCAGCCGCGACACGCCGACGCCGTAGGAGCCGCCGTGGATCGGCGTCTCGGCGCCGTCGGGGCCGGCGACCAGCGCCCTCATCGATTCCGAATATTTGGTGCCGAAGTAGAAGATCTGTCCGACCTCGATGCCGCGGGTGTTGACGCGGCGCGCTTCCGGCACCTCGCGTTCGAAGCGTGCGGCGTCGTGGACGTCCTCGGTCGCGGCGTAGAGCGAGGTCCATTGATTGATGATCGGCGTCAGATCGCCGTCGTAATCGGTATCGACGCCGGGCACCGGCAGGTCGAGCACCTCGCGGTCGCAGAACACGCCGGATTCGCCGGTCTCCGCCAGCACGATGAATTCGTGGCTGAGATCGCCGCCGATCGGTCCGGTCTCGGCGCGCATCGGGATCGCCTGCAAGCCCATCCGCGCGAAGGTGCGCAAGTAGGCGACGAACATCTTGTTGTAGGATTTGCGCGCGCCCGCCTCGTCGAGGTCGAACGAATAGGCGTCCTTCATCAGGAACTCGCGGCCGCGCATCACGCCGAAGCGCGGACGCTGCTCGTCGCGGAACTTCCATTGAATGTGATAGAGATTGAGCGGCAGGTTCTTGTACGACTTGACGTAGCTGCGGAAGATCTCGGTGATCATTTCCTCGTTGGTCGGCCCATACAGCAGTTCGCGCTTGTGGCGGTCGGCGATCCGCAACATCTCGGGGCCATAGGCGTCGTAGCGTCCGCTCTCGCGCCACAGGTCGGCGAGTTGCAGGGTCGGCATCAGCAATTCGATGGCGCCGGCGCGGTCCTGCTCCTCGCGGACGATCTGCTCGATCTTCTTCAGCACCCGGAAGCCCAGCGGCAGCCAGGCATAGATGCCGGCCGCCTCCTGCCGCAACATGCCGGCGCGCAGCATCAAGCGGTGCGAGACGATCTCGGCCTCCTTCGGGTTTTCCTTCAGGATCGGCAAAAAGAACCGCGACAGTCGCATGGGCACGCTCGGGAATCAGTTGGCAATGGGAGTTGACGCAGAGAAAGCGGATCGGCCGGCAAAACACAAGGGCGGAGCAGCGGAGCCGCGCGAAAACGGCGGAATTCCGGCCGCTTCCGCGACCGGACATCAAAAAGACCGCTGAAACCGGGGTTTTTCGCGCAACCGGTCGCGCGATCGGCGCCTCACGGGCTCGTGGCTTTGAGCCGAACGGCCGGCGCCGGCGCGCGCGGCTTGTCCGCGCCTTGGCCCGTCGCCGGAATCTCGATCCAGCGACCGACGCCCTGCTCGCATTCCTGCACCGTCGGGAAATACAGCGTCTGCCCTGCCTTGTCGGGCAACCGCACGATCAGGCCGAACGTATCAAAAAGGCTGTCCGGCAACGGACCGCCGCGCCATTCCACCTCGTCGACGACCTCGGTCACGGACTTGCCGTGCGGTCCCTGCGCGGGCGCATCGAGCTTCCTGGTCTTGATCTCGACGCGCCATCCCGGCTTCATCTGCGGCTTGGCCGAAAGAATGCCGTCAGGCAGCTTGACGCGCAGCGCCTTGGTGGCGCTGCCGTCGCAACCATGCGGCACGGTGAAGGTGAGATGCGCGTAACTGTCCGCCGCCGCCTCGGCCGGTTGCAGGGTGACATGCGCCGATCCGGGAGCGGCCGATCCCGCCATCGCCAGCACCGCGCCCGCCACGGCGAGGAGGTTCGGCCGAAGCGTCCGCCTCATTTCGCCCCGCCGTGCGGCGCGGGAGCGGCATCCTTTTTCATCATCATCATGGAGCCGCCGCCACCGGGCGCGCCGGCGCCGATGCCCTGCACGTTCAGCGAGATCGCCACCTCGCCCGCCTTCTCGAACCGCAACGTCACCGGCACCGTCTCGCCCTGCTTGAAGGGCTGTTTCAGATCGATCATCATCAAATGATAGCCGCCCGGCGCCAGCTTCACGGTCTTGCCCGGCGCGATGGTGAGCCCGCCCGCGACCGGGTGCATCTTCATCACCCCGTCGCTCATGCTCATCTCGTGAATCTCGAACCTGGCCGCGGCCGGCGTCGCGCCGCCGATCAGGCGATCCGCCGTCGCGCCCTTGTTCTCGATAGTCAGATAACCGCCGCCGACCTTGGCCCCGCCCGGCGTCGCGCGGGTCCAGGCCTGCGAGATCACCAGATCGCCGGCCTTGACGGACTGATCCTGCGCCCGCGCCGTCGCGCCCGATCCGAACGCCGTGGCGAGCACCATCGCGCAACCCAACATGCCGCGCCGTGTCACAATCAAATTCATCACTTTTCTCCTCGAAGCCAGTCGGAACGATCGATTCGGATCAATGTCATAACGATTCACCACCGCACCTTGAAGCCGGCATAGACGGCCCGGCCCGTTCCCGGTTCAAACAATGGTGATGCCGCGGTCGCGCGATCGATGATCGAGGCCGAGGCGATGTACGCCGTGTTGGCGAGATTACGCGCCTCGACATAGGCCGAATAACGGCCGCCGTCGTCGAACCCGGCCTTCAGCCCGTAGATCGCATAGCCGTTGGTCGCCAGCGTGTTGGCACTGTCGGCGTAGTAACCTTGCGGCACCCATTCGAGGTTGGGCCCGATATAGAACCCGCTCGGATGCTTGTAGAGCACCTCGGCGCGGACCAAGTGTCGCGGCGCGCCGGGCAACAGGTTGTTGCCGAACGCCGCGTCGTTGTCGAAGCGGAAATCGCTGTAGGTGTAGGCAAGGTTCAGCCACAGCCGATCGACGCTGTCGCCGTGTGTCAAGATGTTCCTGAACAGCGCGACGCCGAGGCCGGCCTCGATGCCCTGATGCACCGTGCGGTCGGCGTTGGTGACGTTGCAGTTGCCGAACGCGCTGTAGAGGCACAGCAGTTCGTCCCTGATCTCGGCGCGGTACGCCGTCAGTTCCCATTTCAGATCCGGACGCTGGCCGCGGGTGCCGATTTCATAGGTGGTCGCGCGCTGCGGCCGGATGCTGGTGAACGGAATCGTCGGAATGCCGGGGCCGTTGGCGCTCTCGCCGAAGCTTGGCACCTCGGCGCTGCGCGAGACGTTCGCATAAGCCTGCCAGGTCGGATCGATCTGCCACAGCAATCCGCCCTTCGGGCTCCACAGGTCGAATGCCGTCGATCCCGACTGGTCGCCGTCGGCAAGGAAGCGATCCTTGCGGTTGCGCGTCGCGTAAAGGAACTGGGTGCCGGCCACCGCCGCGACGTCCGGCAGGAAGTAGAATGAATCCTCGACATAGACCGAGGTATTTTTCGAACTGTCGATCGAGGACGACAGCAGCGCGCCCTTCTGGCCGCCGAGGTTCTGATATTGCTTGTTGTCGATCCGCCCGTTGAGCACGTTGACGCCGGCGACCAGGCGATTGCGGAAACCGCCGATCATGCGTTCGTCGGTGACGCGCGCGAAGCCGCCATAGTCCTGATAGTGATAATCCAGCCACTGATAGATCGGATGCATCAGGTGGCGGTCGATGCCGAACGCGCCGAATTCCACGATGGTGTTGTCGAACCGGATCGTGGTCTTGTTGGCGAGACGGACGGTGTCGATGTTGCGCTGCTGGTCGAGCGCGACATTGGCCGGCGCCGCCGTGGTCGGCGAGGTCAGGGCCATATCCTTGGTCACCGTGCCCGGAATCCGCTGCCGCACCTCGTTGGCGTTGAGATAGAACCGCGTCTCGAAATCCGGCGAGAATTGATAACCGACATTGCCGCTGACGCGGGTGGCGTGACCGAAAGAGTGATCGCGGAACCCGTCGGCGGCCTGCGTCGACGCGGTGATGAAACCGTCCCACGGTCCGTTCGCGCCGCCGGCCATGGCCTGGAGCCGCCAGAAGCCGAACGCGCCGATATCGGCGCTGGCGCCGTTGATAAACGGGTCGCGGCCGGAGGGCGTCACGAAATTGATCGCGCCGCCGAGCGAATTGGCCCCGAAGCGCAGCGCGTTGCCGCCGCGAAACACCTCGACATATTTGAAGGCGGTCGGATCGATCTCCTGAAAATCGCCGTAGCCATCGGCGGTGTTGATCGGGATGCCGTCCATGTAGAGCTGCACGCCGCGCAGGTGAAAATTGCGCGACAGGCCGGAGCCGCGGATCGACAGCCGGGTATCGTCGCCCCACTTCGGTTGCGCGAACACGCCGGGCACGAAATCGAGCACGTCCTTGACGGTGTTGGCGACGGTCGAATTCTTGTAGGCGTCCGCCGTCACCAGCGTGACGCCGCCCGGCGTGTGCTGGATCTCGCGCAGCGCCTGCTGGGCGGTGGCGACCGTGAGCGAACCGGGCGCCATCGCCGGCACCACGACATGGGACGGCGTCGACGCGCCGCCCCGGTTTGGCGCGGCGCGGGCGACACCATGCGTCGTCCGGGCGCGTGGCCCGGACGCGGGTTTGCGCGCGGTAACGGTGATGGCCGGCAGCGTGTCCTGGGCCGCGGATTGGGCGATGGCGATGGGGGTCTGGGCGATGATGGCGGCCGCCGCCAGCACGCCGCACGGCGCGCCTCGGCCGCCCCAGGCGGAATAACGGATCATGACAGTTTCCTGAACCGGCCCGAGCCGGTGCGTTTACGGATCAACCAAGACGCCGCCAGGCAAGGCGCGGCGCTCGCGAGGTCGCTCGATCAGGAAACAACAGGAGGGGCCCGCGCCCGCGCATGGGCATGCGTCACGGAGGCTCGGACGGCGGGGCCGGGATCGCGCCAGACGACGGCGCTGGCGTCGCGCTGCAATTTGACGAAGGACGCCTGCGGATCGGGCGACGGCGTCGCCGCCTGCGCCAAGCAGCACAGCGTGCAGCAGGCATTCGCGGTCTGGTGCGGATCGATCTGGCCGGTGTCGCCGGCCGTATCCGGGGCGCTGGAGCAGATGCCGGCGAGGTGCAGCGGGTCGGAGGCGGCGGCGCCGAAGGCCCACGACGCGCCAATGGGTGCCAAAATCTGCACCAGCATCGCGAGCAGGACGATAGGAAGAAATCTTCCCAGCCGCCGTTGCATGACCACACCACCTTTCCCTTTGTGGGCTAACACGCGCCGATCGGCGAGTCGAGGTCGCTCGCATCGATGAGACGGCCCGAGCATCGGGAAAAACCGGGCAGTTTGCGTAGCAGCAAACTCGGCGGCAGCGATGGCCTCGCCCACCCCATCCGGCTCCCGACCAACACCCGACGGTCCCGCCACAGCCCAATAATAAAGTTTAATATTTCGGCGAGTGACAAGCCCGCCGGGATCGGCTATGCAGTTTTGCACTTCAGGCAATCCGACAGTGATCGCCTGGTGGTCCAAGTCTCGGGAGGAGCCCCGGCGCGCTGAAGCGGCGCCACCCCGGCAAATCAACCATAAATCTTGATATTTCGGGGATAATTAAGGGTCGACACAATTTTCCGAGCAGGGCTTGTCCCTGCTCTTTTTTTCGCGCCGCTGATGCCGCTTTCCGCGATGACCATTCGGGCCGCGAAATGCCGCCTCCCCTCAGAAAGCCGTCTTCCCGAGGTTGGACCAAGGCGTTGCAAGACGAGGCATCGCGAGACGGGACCGGCGCGATCGCGTCATCCCGCGTAGCGATGCCGGCACCGTTTGATCTCAGTCCAGTTTCAGGCGTCCCCCGGACAGGCCCATCAGATCGGCCAGCCGGCCGACGTTCAGATAGCCCAGTTGGTAGCACGTCATCGCGATCGCGAAGATGATCGCCGAGATGACCGTCGTCCAGATCAGTTTGCGCGCCATCAGCGCCCGCACCGGGGCGCCGGGGTCGGTGCCCTCGATGGTCTGGTTGGCCTCGTCCTGGCTGCGGACGCCGAACGGCAAGGTGAGAAACAGCACCACCCACCACAGCACGAAGTAGATCGCGAGGATCGACGAGACGGTATAGGCCATGGCTTAAGCCTGCTCGATCTCGACCAGCGCTCCGGAAAAATCCTTCGGATGCAGGAACAGCACCGGCTTGCCGTGCGCGCCGATCTTCGGCTCGCCGTCGCCCAGCACCCGCGCGCCCTCCTTGATGAGGGTGTCGCGCGCCGCCAGGATATCCGGCACCTCGTAGCAGATGTGATGAATGCCGCCGTCGGCGTTGCGCTCGACGAATTTCGCGATCGGCGAGTTGTCGCCGAGCGGCTGGATGAACTCGATCTTGGTGTTCGGCAGCGTCGCGAACACGGTGATCACGCCGTGCTCCGGCAACGGCACCGCCTCCGAGATTTCCGCGCCGAACGCCGTGCCGTAGATTTTCGCGGCCTTTTCCGCATCCTTGACGGCGATGGCGACATGATTGAGCCGGCCCAACATATTTGTTTCTCCTAAAACATCGACGTCATTGCGAGGAGCGTAGCGACGAAGCAATCCAGTTCTTGCTTCGCGGCTTTCTGGATTGCCTCGCTTCGCTCGCAATGACGAGGAAAGCCTCACTTCATGCAGGTTACACCACCAGAACGTGAACGACACACAGCGGCTTCTTGCCCCATTGCTCGGACAGGGCCGAGCGCACCGCCCGGCGCACCGATTCCGCCAGCGCGTCGGGATCGCGCCGCCGCGCCCGCGGCAGCGTTTCGACGGTCGAGAGTATCGCGTCAAAGGCGATATCGTCGAGCAGTTCGCCCGCCGCGTTCTTCTCCGGAATGCCGACCAGCTCGATATCCGGATCGTCCGCGAGTTCCCCGGCCTCGGTGACGGCGACGGCGACGAAGGCGCAGCCGGAAAACCCCATCTTGCGCCGCTCGGCCACGGCGCGCGACTTGGCGCTCTCCAGCAGCAAGCCGTCCTTGTAGAGCTTGCCTGACGGCACCTCATCGATGATCGACGGCTCGCCCGGCGCGAGCCGGACCTGATCGCCGTTCTTGCAGATCAGCACCTTCGGCACCCCGAGCGTGCGCGCAAGCTTGGCGTGTTCCGACAGATGCAGCGCCTCGCCATGCACCGGGATCAAAAGCTGCGGCCGCACCCACGACATCATGTCGCGCAATTCATCGCGGCGCGGATGGCCCGAGACGTGGACCAGTTCGGTGCGGTCGGTGATGACCTCGATGCCCTGCGTGATCAGGCCGTTGATGACGGCGCCGACCGCCTTCTCGTTCCCCGGAATGGTGCGCGAGGAGAAGATGACGGTGTCGCCCTTGTTCAGCGTCACCTGCGGATGGTCGTCGCGGGCGATGCGCGCCAGCGCCGCGCGCGGCTCGCCCTGGCTGCCGGTGCACAGCGCCAGCACCTTGTCCGCCGGAAAATGCCCGTAGTACTGATCGCTGCGAAAATTCTGCACGCCGTCGAGATGGCCGGTCTCGCGCGCCACCTGCACCACGCGCTGCATGGCGCGGCCGACCACCACCACCTCGCGCCCCGCGGCGCGGGCGGCGTCCGCCACCGCGCGAATCCGCGCCACGTTGGAGGCGAAGGTCGTCACCGCGACGCGGCCGCGCGCCGCCTTCACCAGTTTCGCCAGCGTCGCCGCGACTTCGGTCTCGGATGGCGAACGCCCCTCCCGCACCGCGTTGGTGGAGTCGCCGATCAGCGCCAGCACGCCCTCGTCGCCGAGTTCGCGCAGGCGGCGCTCGTCGGTCGGCAGCCCCGCGATCGGCGTCGGGTCGATCTTCCAGTCGCCGGTGTGCAGCACCAGCCCGGCCGAGGTCCGGATCCCCAGCGCGTGGGATTCCGGGATCGAATGCGCCACCGGGATGAACTCGACGTTGAACGGCCCGACATCGATGCGCGAACCGGTTTCCACCACGGTCACCGGGATTTTCGGCGCGCCGCGCTCCGCCGCGCATTTGGCCTCGAACAGCGTGGCGCTGAATTTCGTGGCGTAGATCGGACACTTCAATTTCGGCCACAGATCGATGATGGCGCCGAAGTGATCCTCGTGGGCGTGGGTCAGGACCAGCCCGACCAGGTTCTTGCGTTCCTTTTCAAGGAACGTCACGTCCGGCATCACCAGATCGATGCCGGGCAGATGGTCCTCGTCGCCGAACGACACGCCGAGATCGACCGCGAGAAAACTACGCTGCTGGCGGTTGCCGAGGCCGTAGACCGACAGGTTCATGCCGATCTCGCCGACGCCGCCGAGCGGGGTGAAAGTCAGTTCGTCGGGCCGCGCCATCACCTGTTTCCCGTCGACGCGACAGCGCCGAAATAGACATCGCCCGCGGCGATCGACTCGCGCCCGCCGGACGGCGTCGCGATCACCATGCAGCCGGCGCTGTCGAGGGTCTCAAAAGTGCCCGCGACGGTTGACGATCCGGACTGGATCGAAACCGGTCCGCCAAGGCCGGCGGCCCGCTCCAGCCACAGCCGACGGATCTCATCGAAACCCAACCCCCGGTTCCAGATGCCGAAGCACTCCGCCCAGGCATCCGACAGCGCGGCGAACAGATCCTCCGCGCCGATATCGACGCCGAGCGCGCGCAGCGAGATCGCGGGATAGGGCGTGCCTTCGGGGGCCGCGATGACATTGGTGCCGATGCCGACCACCACCGCGAGCCCGCCATCGGCCAAAGCCTCCGCCTCCAGCAGAATGCCCGAGAGTTTTCGCTTGTTGCCGAGCACGTCGTTCGGCCATTTCAGCGTATAATCGACGTGGGCGCCGCCGCGCGCGACGGCCTCGACGCTGACGCTGCGCAAGGCGCGCTCCAGCGCCACCCCGGCCGCGAAGCCGAGGGTCGCCGCCACCGACGGCGCGGCGTCGATCACTTCAAGCACGGTGCTGGCCAGATTGCCGCGCGGCGCGACCCAGGCGCGCTGCCGCCGGCCGCGCCCCGCGGTCTGCTCGGTAGTGACGAACCAAGTCGAGCGGCGCTCGCCGCCGCGCGCCGCCGTCAGCGCCTCGGCATTGGTCGATCCGACCGCGTCATACGCCATCAATCCATAGCCCGCCGCCAGTGCCCGCGGGCCGAGCGCGAGCGTCATCAGAACAGCGACTTCGCGGCGGCGGTGGCCGCGCCGACCAGCGGGCCGGGATAGACGAAGAACAGCATGTTGAACAATGCCGAGACCACCACCACGGTGCCCAGTTCGACCCGGACGGCGTCGGTCGCGCCGGCCTGCTCGTCGATATACATCACCTTGATGACATTGAGGTAGTAGAACGCGCCGACCACGCTCATCAGCACGCCGATCACCGCCAGCGTGAACATGCCGGCCTTGATCGCCGCCATGAAGACGTAGAACTTGGCGAAGAACCCGGCCAGCGGCGGAATGCCGGCGAGCGAGAACAGCAGCATCGCGGTGAGGAACGCCAGCACCGGATGGCTGCGCGACAACCCGGCGAAATCGCTGATCTGCTCCATCGCCTGGCCGCTCCGCTTCATCGCCAGGATCAGCGTGAACACGCCGAACGTCATCACCGTGTAGATGACGAGATAGAGCACCACGCCCTGCACGCCCTCGGGCGTTCCCGGCGCGAGCCCGACCAGCGCGAAACCCATATGGCCGATCGACGAATAAGCCATCATGCGCTTGATGTTGCGCTGGCCGATGGCGCCGAAGGAGCCGACCGCCATCGAGGCGATGGCGACGAAAACGATGATCTGCTGCCACTCGGGGACGAGGTTCGGAAACGCCGTGAGCAGCACGCGCACGAACACCGCGAAGGCCGCGACCTTGGGCGACGACGAGAAGAAGGCGGTGATCGGGGTCGGCGCGCCCTCGTAGACGTCGGGCGTCCACATATGGAACGGCACCGCCGACACCTTGAAGCACAGCCCGACCAGCAGGAAGACAATGCCGAACATCAGACCCGTGCCGCCGCTCTTGGCGGCGGCGGCGATGCCGGCGAAACTGACCGTGCCGGTGAAGCCGTAGATCAGCGACATGCCGTAGAGCATCATGCCGGAGGCGAGCGCGCCCAGCACGAAATACTTCAGGCCGGCCTCGGTGGACTTGACGTCGTCGCGGTTGGAGGCGGCCACGACATAGAGCGACAGGCTCATCAGTTCGAGGCCGAGATAGAGCATCACCAGATCGCCGGCCGACACCAGCAGCATCATGCCGACGGTCGAAACCAGGATCAGGATCGCGTATTCGAAAATGCGGGTCGAACGCTCCGCCAGGAAGCCGTAGGAAATCAGCAAAGTCGCGGCCGACCCCAGCAGCACCAGGATTTTCAGGAAGCGCGCGTAGCCGTCGACGACGAAGCTGCCGCCGAAGGTGGTGAGCTTGCCGGCGGGCAGCCAGCACTGCAACGCGCCAGTGAGGATCAGAAGCGCGATCGCCAGCGTCACCACCAGCGGCGTCGCGCGCTCACCGCGAAACGCGCCGACCATCAGGAGCGCCATCGCGCCGGCGGCAAGCACGATCTCCGGCAGCACGGGAAGCAGCGAATATCCGGCGGGAGTGAAGTTCATGAGTGAGGGTCCTGACCTGCCGTCTTCATTGCATCAGCGCGGCTGCCTTCACGGCAGTGATCGCGTGGTCGTAATTGGTGACGAGTTGCTGCACCGACGCCGCCGAGAAATCCAACAGCGGCTTGGGATAGAACCCGAACAGAATGGTGAGGATCAGAAGCGGCGCGAGCGTCACCACCTCGCGGAACGTCAGGTCCTTGATGGTGGCGAGCGAGGGTTTCACCAGCGCGCCGAACACGATCTTGCGATACAGCCACAGCGCATAGGCCGCCGACAGGATGACGCCGAGGGTGGCGAAGAACGCGGTCGGGATCGAGACCTTGAAGGTGCCGATCAGCGTCAAAAATTCGCCGACGAAGCCCGAGGTGCCCGGCAGGCCGACATTGGCCATCGTGAACACCAGGAACACGAAGGCGTAAAGCGGCATCCGGTTGACGACGCCGCCATAGGCGGCGATCTCGCGGGTATGCATCCGGTCGTAGACCACGCCGACGCAGAGGAACAGCGCGCCCGACACCAGGCCGTGCGACACCATCTGGAACACGCCGCCGGCGACGCCCTGCATGGTGCCGGCGAAGATGCCCATGGTGACGAAGCCCATATGCGCGACCGATGAATAGGCGATCAGCTTCTTCATGTCCTCCTGCATCAGGGCCACCAGCGAGGTGTAGATGATGGCGATGGCGGAGAGCGTGAACACCAGCGGCGCGAAGTCATGCGACGCCAGCGGGAACATCGGCAGCGAGAAGCGCAGGAAACCGTAGCCGCCCATCTTCAGCAGGATCGCGGCGAGGATCACCGAGCCGGCGGTGGGCGCCTCGACGTGGGCGTCCGGCAGCCAGGTATGCACCGGCCACATCGGCATCTTGACGGCGAAGGAGGCGAAGAACGCCAGCCACGCCCAGGTCTGCAAGTTGCGCGGCACGGCGGTGGTCATCAGGGTCGGAATGTCGGTGGTGCCGGCGTTCCAGTACAGCGCCATGATCGCCAGCAGCATCAAGACCGAACCGAGCAACGTATAGAGAAAGAACTTGAACGTCGCGTAGACCCGGCGCGGGCCGCCCCAGACGCCGATGATCAGGAACATCGGGATCAGGCCGCCCTCGAAGAAGACGTAGAACAGCAAGAGATCGAGCGCCGCGAAGGTGCCGACCATCAGCGATTCCAGGACCAGGAACGCCATCATGTAGGCCGCGACGCGCCTCGTGACCGACTTCCAGCTCGCGATGATGCACAGCGGCAGCAGCGCGGTGGTGAGAATGACGAACGGCAGCGAGATGCCGTCGACGCCCATCTTGTAGGCGTTGGTCGCGGTCAGCCAGCGGCCCTCCTCGACGAACTGGAATCCCGCCTGGGTCGGATCGAACCGCGCCACCAGGATCAGCGAGATCGCGAAGTTGATCAGCGTCGTCCACAGCGCGATCCAGCGCGCGTTGCGGGCGGCCGCCTCGTCGCCGCCGCGCGACATCAGGAAGATCAGCAGCGCGCCGACCGCCGGCAGGAAGGTAATGACCGAAAGAATGGGCCACGTCATCATTTATTGGCCCCCGAGCCCGAACATGAACCAGGTGATCAGACCGGCCACGCCGATCAGCATCACGAAGGCATAGTGATAAAGATAACCGGTTTGAACCCGGACGACGCCGCGCGTGACGTCGAGCACCCGCGCCGCCACCCCGTTGGGGCCGAAGCCGTCGATGACGGCGCCGTCGCCCTTCTTCCACAAGGTATAGCCGAGCCACTTGGCCGGGCGCACGAAGATGACCTCGTAAAGCTCGTCGAAGTACCACTTGTTGAGCAGGAAGCGGTACAGCGCCTGATGCTGGTTGGCGAGTTCGCCCGGCAGATACGGCCGGCGGATGTAGAACATCCAGGCCACGAACAGGCCGATCGCCATCATCACCGTCGGCAGATAGGCGATCGCCGCCGGGATGTGGTGCATCTCCTCCAGAATGTGCGGGTGCATCTTCAGCGAGGCGCGGAAGAACTCGTCGACGCCATGGCCGGCGAACAGGTCCTTGAACGGCAGGCCGGCCAAGAGCGAGCCCGCCGCCAGCACGCCGAGCGGCACCAGCATCCACAGCGGCGCTTCATGGGCGGCCTCGTAGTGGTGCTGGTCATGCGGCTTGCCGTGGAAGGTCTTGAAGATCAGCCGCCACGAATAGAACGAGGTCAGGCACGCCGCCACCACCGTCATCAGGAAACCGTAGAACGCGAACGGGTTTTGCGAGACGAAGGCCGACTCGATGATGGCGTCCTTGGAGAAGTAACCGGCGGTGAGCGGGAAGCCGGTCAGCGCCAGGGTGCCGATCACCATCATGAAGTAGGTGAACGGAATCTTGTCCTTGAGGCCGCCCATGTGGCGGATGTCCTGCTCGTGGTGCATCGCGTAGATCACCGAGCCCGACCCCAAGAACAACAGCGCCTTGAAAAAGGCGTGCGTGAACAAGTGAAACATGCCGACCGAATAGGCCCCCGCCCCCATCGCCACGAACATGTAGCCGAGTTGCGAACAGGTCGAATAGGCGATGATGCGCTTGATGTCGTTCTGCACCAGACCCACGGTGGCGGCGAAGAACGCCGTGGTGCCGCCGATCAGCATCACGAAGGCTTGCGCGTTCGGGGCCAGTTCGAACAGGGGCGACAGCCGCGCCACCATGAACACGCCGGCGGTGACCATGGTCGCGGCGTGGATCAGCGCCGACACCGGGGTCGG
>JBDHSX010000090.1:0-15205 GCA_039808365.1 Xanthobacteraceae bacterium
CCGGCGAAGCCGCCGCCGCTGCCGCCGGCAAAAGCGCCGGTGAAGGGGAAGAAGTAGTTATTCGTCATTGCGAGCGAGGCGAAGCAATCCAGAAGCAACGCAGGGAAAGACTGGATTGCTTCGTCGCTCACGCTCCTCGCAATGACGACTGATAGGCCGCTCGCGACTGACTATTCGCTACTTGCTCAATCTGTACTTGCCGCCGATCACCGGATCGCCGTCGGTCGCCACCACGCCGCGCGCGACCAGATCCTCCAGATGCGCCAGCACCGAATAGCCGGCGGCGTTCAACAATCTGGGATCGATGCCGATGTAACTGGCGCGCACGATGGTCGGGATATCCGCCTCGCCCTTGCCGAGCCGGTGCAGGATCGACGCCTCGCGCGCCTTGCGATGGCGCATCAGGAAGCGCACGAATTTCTGCGCCTCCGGAATCTCCGGGCCGTGGCCGGAGAAATACAGATGCTCGTTACGCTGGGTCAGCCGCTCCAGCGACGCCATGTAATCGACCATCGAGCCGTCCGGCGGCGCGACGATCGAGGTCGACCAGCCCATGACGTGATCGCCGATGAAGGTCAGCTCGCGCTCGGCCCAGGCGAACGCCATGTGATTGGCGGTGTGGCCCGGCGTCGCCACCGCTTCGAGACGCCAGCCGTCGCCCTCGATCACGTCGCCGTCGCGCACGGTGATATCCGGCCTGAAATCGCGGTCGGCGCCGGACTCCGGATTGTGCTTCTCGCTCTCGAAGCGCGGCCGCGAGGCGCGATGCACGCCCTCGGCATAGACCGGCGCGCCGGTCGCGGCCTTGAGGCGCGGCGTGTTCGGCGAATGATCCTTGTGGGTGTGAGTGACGACGATATGGGTCACCGTCTCGCCCCTCACCGCGTCAAGCAGCGCCTGCGCGTGCGCAGCGTCGTCCGGACCAGGATCGATGATCGCGACCTTGCCGCGGCCGACGATGTAGCTCACCGTGCCGGTGAAGGTGAACGGCGAGGGATTGGCGCACAGCACGCGGCGAATGCCGGGCATGACCTCCTCGACCACGCCGGGCTGAAGCGGAAAATCGCGGTTGAACGGGATGTCGTCGTTGTCGGCCATGGTCGTTGCTATCTCCGTGCCGTCATCCCCGGCCTCGTCCCCGCGCAGGCGAGGACCCATACGCCGCAGCGGTTCAGCTCTATCACCAAGGCATGTTTCTTTTATAACAACCAAAGCCGGGGTCATTGGTCCCCGCCGGCGCGGGGACGATTGTCAGCGCCTCACGAAAACGCCTGAATGCCGGTGATGGCGCGGCCGAGGATCAGGGCGTGGACGTCGTGGGTGCCCTCGTAGGTGTTCACGGTCTCCAGGTTATGGACGTGCCGCATCACGTGATACTCGATCTGGATGCCGTTGCCGCCGTGCATGTCGCGCGCCTGGCGGGCGATGTCGAGCGCCTTGCCGCAATTGTTGCGCTTCATGATCGAGATCATTTCCGGCGCCATCTTGCCCTCGTCCATCAGGCGGCCCACGCGCAGGCTTCCCTGCAACCCGAGCGCGATCTCGGTTTCCATGTCGGCGAGCTTCTTCTGGATCAGTTGGTTCGCAGCCAGCGGCCGGTTGAACTGCTTGCGGTCGAGCGTGTATTGCCGGGCGCGGTGCATGCAGTCCTCCGCCGCCCCCATCGCGCCCCACGAGATGCCGTAACGGGCGCGGTTGAGGCAGCCGAACGGACCTTTCAGGCCGGAGACGTTGGGCAGCAGCGCGCTTTCAGGCACCACCACGCCGTCCATCACGATCTCGCCGGTGATCGAGGCGCGCAAGCTGAGCTTGCCGCCGATCTTCGGCGCCGACAGGCCCTTCATGCCTTTTTCGAGGATGAAGCCGCGGATCTGGTCGTCATGCGCTGCCGACTTGGCCCACACCACGAACACGTCGGCGATCGGCGCGTTGGAGATCCACATCTTGGATCCGGTCAGGCGATAGCCGTCGGACACCTTCTCCGCGCGGGTCTTCATGCCGCCGGGATCGGAACCGGCGTCGGGCTCGGTGAGGCCGAAGCAGCCGACCCACTCACCGCTGGCGAGCTTCGGCAGATATGTCTTGCGCTGGTTGTCGTCGCCGTAAGCGTAGATCGGATGCATCACCAGCGACGACTGCACCGAGTTCATCGAGCGATAGCCGGAATCCACCCGCTCGATCTCGCGCGCCACCAGACCGTAAGCCACGTAACTGGCGTGGGCGCAACCGTATTCCTCCGGCAGCGTGACGCCGATCAGCCCGAGTTCGCCCATCTCGTTGAAGATCTCGCGGTCGGTCTTCTCCTCCAGATAGGCTTGCGAGACGCGCGGCAGCAGCTTGTCCTGCGCGTAGGCGCGCGCGGTGTCGCGGATCAGCCGCTCGTCCTCGGTCAGTTGCTCGTCGAGCAGGAACGGATCGTCCCACTTGAAACTCGCCAAGCCCGACTTGTCTTTGCCTTGCGGACGCACGCCCATGGGTTTCCTTTCAGATCGCGGATGAATTGAGGCTAAATCGTCATTGCGAGCGAAGCGAAGCAATCCAGAGGCCGCAAAGCAAGGACTGGATTGCGTCGGAGCTCACGCTCCTCGCAATGACGAAGACGACGAGCGATCGGACCTGACTTCTATTTCATTCTAATTCACGTCACTCTAAATCCTTGCCCGTCAGCCTTCAAGGCGCTCGGTCGCGAGGATCTCGATGCCGAAACCCGACAGGCCCTTGTAGTCGTGGGTCGACGACGTCAGATGACGGATCGAGGTGACGCCGAGATCGCGCAGGATCTGCGCGCCGACGCCGACCTCGCGCCATTGCCGGTTGCGGTCGGCCTCGGCCGTCTTCGGCTGATCGATCGGCGCGACCGGCACGCCGGCGGCGCCGTCGCGCAGATACACCAGCACGCCGCGCCCGGCGAGCCTGAACTTTTCCAGCACCTGGCCCATCCGCTCCGGGCCGCTGAAGATATCGCGCACGATGTTCGGCTTGTGAAAGCGCGTCAGCACGTTGTGGCCGTCGCCGATGCCGTTGTAGACGAAAGCGGCGTGGGCGATCGAGTCGAACGGCGAGCGATAGGCGTAGCCTTGCAGCGGCCCGATCGGGCTGTCGACATGGAAGGTCGAGACCCGCTCGATCAGCTTTTCGCGCGCCTGACGGTAGGCGATGATATCGGCGATGGTGACGTGCTTGAGGTTGTGCGCGGCGGCGAAGCGCGTCACCTGCTCGCCCTTGGTCACGGTGCCGTCGTCGTTCATCAATTCGCTGATGACGCCGACCGGCGGCAGCCCGGCGAGCTTGCACAGGTCGACGGCGGCCTCGGTATGCCCGGAGCGCAGCAGCACGCCGCCGTCGCGCGCGATCAGCGGAAAGATATGGCCGGGCCGCGCGAAATCGCTGGCGCCGACATTGGGGTTGGCCAGCGCCCGGCAGCACGAGGCGCGCTCGTCGGCGGAGATGCCGGTGCCGCCGTCCGGCTTGTAGTCGATCGAGACGGTGAAGGCGGTGGTGTGGTTGGAGTCGTTCTGCGCCACCATCGGATCGAGCCGCAGCCGCCGCGCCTCGTCGGTGGTCAGCGGCGCGCAGACGATGCCGGAGGTATGGCGGATGATGAACGCCATTTTCTCGGCGGTGCAGAGCGAGGCCGCGACGATCAGGTCGCCCTCGCCCTCGCGGTCGTCGTCATCGGTGACGACGACGATTTCTCCGGCGGCGAACGCCTGCAACACTTCGGGTATCGGATGGGCCATGCGGGGGTACTCTGACAATGACCCCGTTCATATGGCGCAGTGCGGGGGGCAACGCAACTCCGCGCCGCCGTCATAGCCGGTTTCTCCGTCATGGCGAGCACTCGGATCAGTGTCACAAGCGCGTTGACGCGCGTCTTCGACGCGCTATGGCACTGTCCGAGCACAGGCTCCGCGAAGCGATCCAGGGGCCGGGAAGCAAGGACTGGATTGCTTCGTCGCTTGCGCTCGCAATGACGACTGAGCCCCTCCTACGGCAGCACCTCGGCGCGCTCGGCGAGGCGGGCGTCGATCTCGGCGCGCTTGGCGCCGAGCAGGCCGTTGTCGGCGGCCTCGATGGCGTGAAACAGGTCCTGCGCGTCGGACAGGCGCGGCACGGCGACATAGTCCGCGCCGGCGGCATACTGATCGGCGACGGTGGCGAGCACGTCGGCGGTCGAGATGATCTTGGCCCTGGGGTTCAGCGCGCGGACGTGGCGGACCAGTTTCTCGTTGTTGGTGCCCTTGAGCAGCGCGTCCGGCACACTGAGGATGACGATTCCGGCGCGGCCGACGCCGGCGTGAACCAGCGTCTCGACATTGCTGACGTCGCCATAGATCACATGCACCCCGCGCGCGGTGAGGTTGCGGAACACGTTCGGATTGAAATCGACCACGGTGATCTGGTCGAGCAGCGAGCTGTCCTGCCGCTCGATCTCGCCGAGCAGGGCGCTGGCGGCGCGGTAAAAGCCGAGAATCACGATGCGCCGCGCAGCGCCCGAGCCCTCGCCCGCCTCGGTCGCGGCCAGTTCCGCGGCGTCGAGGTCGCGCAGGCCGAGCCGCTTCAACGGCGCGATGGCCGCGCGCACGATGCGGTCGCTGCGCCCGATCAGAAAGGTCGAGATCACCGCCAGCAGCACGAAGGCGAACGAGGCGGCGTTCGCCGTCTGGGTCGAAATGTGCTTGGCCAGCACCCCGGTCTGGATCACCACCAGCGAGAACTCGCTGATCTGCGCCAGATTGACCGCCGGCAGCAGGCTGGTGCGCAAACCCTGCCGCATCAGATAGAGCGGCACGAAGGTGGTGACCAGACGGCTGACGAAGGCGAACGCCGCGATCGCCAGCGCCAATCCGATCACCGCGCGGTCGGGCACCGGAATGGTCATGCCGAGCGTCACGAAGAACAGCGTGATGAAGAAGTCCCGCAGCGTCGTGACCTTGGCGGTGACGTCGAGCGCGTAGGGGAAGGTCGAGAGCGAGACGCCGGCCACCAGCGAGCCCATCTCGCGCGACAGGTGCAGCAGTTCGGCGACCTCGCCGATCAGGAAACACCACGCCAGCGCGCCGAGCAGCACCAGTTCGGGCCGCCGCGCGATCTGGTGAAACAGTTTTGGCAGCACATAGCGGCTGATGCCCCACGCGGTGGCCACCAGCGCGCCGACGCGGACCACCGACAACAGCACGACGCCGGGCTGAAGGTTGTCGAGGCTGGGCTCGATCGCCAGGAACAGGATCGCGAAAATATCCTGCACCACCAGCACGCCAAGCGTGATGCGGCCCGGCAGCGTATCCAGCTCGCGCCGCTCGTAGAGCACCTTGACGATGATGACGGTGCTCGACAGCGCGCAGGCCACCGCGAGATAGAGCGCGTCGAAGCGCCCGGCGCCGAGCCCGAGCCCCGCCGCCATGAATACGGCGACGCCGAGCAGGCAGCCGCCGAGCAATTGCCCGCCCGCCGCGATCATGATGACGCGGCCGGCGCGGACGATCTTCTTCAGGTCGATCTCCAGCCCGATCATGAACAGCATGAAGATCAGGCCGAGTTCGGAAATGATGGCGATCGATTCGTCCGACTTGACCCAGCCGACGCCGTGGGGGCCGATCAAAAAGCCGCCGACCAGATAGGCCAGAATCAGCGGCTGGCGCGCGACATGGGCCAGAACCCCCAGCACCCAGGCGAACAGAATGCTGAGCGCGATGTCGCTGATCAGATCGTGCATACCCCAACCCGCCGGCCGCTTGTCGCCCGAGTGTCAGCCAAAATCGATTCACGCGCCGGAATCATGGCGGGGAATTTGACCGCGAGGCCAAAAAGATGTGTATCGGCGGCTGAGATCGCGACATCACGCCGAAATCTCAGGGACATCGAAACCCGGGACATCGATGGCAAGAAAAGCTGGCAAGACAAGCTGGTCGGAGTGGCAGGATTTGAACCTGCGACCCCTGCGTCCCGAACGCAGTGCTCTACCGGGCTGAGCCACACTCCGACGATGGGGCGGCTTATAACCTCCGCTTGCGGCCACCGCAAGACAGCGAATGGAAGATCGGAACCGAATGGCCGTCGAGCCGACCACAAAAATCATCCCGGCGGGCGAAACCGCCGTCGCGGAGGCCGCGCGATGCCTCGCGGCGGGCGGTCTGGTGGCGTTTCCCACCGAAACGGTCTACGGCCTCGGGGCCGACGCGACCCATCCGGAGGCGATCGCCCGGCTCTACCGGGCCAAGGGCCGCCCCTCCTTCAATCCGCTGATCGCCCACGTCGCCGATCTCGCCCATGCGGAGCGAATCGCCCGTTTCGACACGACCGCCCGCAAGCTGGCGGAGGCGTTCTGGCCCGGTCCGCTGACCCTGGTGCTGCCGAAGGCGCCGGACTGCCCGGTCGCCGACCTCGCCACCGCCGGGCTCGACACCGTCGCGGTGCGCGTCCCCGCCCATCCCGTGGCGCGGGATATTTTGCGGGCGCTGGGTCGGCCCATCGTCGCCCCCTCCGCCAACCGTTCCGGCCATGTCTCCCCCACCGCCGCCGCCCATGTCGCGAGCGACCTCGATGGCCGCATCGACCTGATCGTCGACGGCGGGCCGGTCGCGGTCGGGGTCGAATCGACCATCGTCGGCTGCTTTGATCCGCCGCTGTTGCTGCGGCCCGGCGGACTGCCGCGCGGCGCCATCGAACAGGTGCTGGGCCAGGTGCTGCGGCGGCCGCGCCCGCGACCTGACGCCGGCGGCCAGCCGATGGCTCCCGGCATGCTGGCCTCGCATTACGCGCCGCGCACCCCGGTCCGGCTCGACGCGACCCGCGTCGAACCCGGCGAGGCGCTGCTGGCATTCGGGCCGGCCGCTATCCCCGGACACGATGTCGCCGCAAGAATCCTCAACCTCTCGGAGCGCGGCGATCTGACGGAAGCCGCCGCCAACCTGTTCGGCCATCTGCGCGCGCTCGACCAAGCCCACGCCCGCGCCATCGCGGTGATGCCCGTCCCCGAGCACGATCTCGGCGAAGCCATCAACGACCGGCTGCGCCGCGCCGCCGTTCCTCCGACGTGAGGCCGATCGAGCCCAGTCACAAGTCACAAGAGACGCGCCATGACCATCGCCCCGTCGCCGCTCGCGCCCGAACTGATCGCGCGGTTCAAGACCATCGTCGGCGACCGCTACGGCGTCACCGATCCGGACGAGATCGCCGCCTACGTCACCGAGGAACGCAACCTCTATCATGGCCGCTCGCCCCTGGTGCTGCGGCCCGGCACCACCGCCGAAGTCGCCGCGATCTGTAAACTGGCGAGCGAGACGCGCACCGCTTTGGTGCCGCAAGGCGGCAACACCGGCCTCGTCGGCGGCCAGACGCCGCATCACGGCGAGGTGGTGCTGTCGCTGCGCCGGCTCGACAAAATCCGCGACGTCGATCCGCAATCCAACACCATGACGGCGGAAGCCGGTTGCGTGCTGCAAAACTTGCAGCAGCGCGCCGACAGCGTGGACCGGCTGTTTCCGCTGTCGCTCGGCGCGGAGGGAAGCTGCACCATCGGCGGCAATCTCTCCACCAACGCCGGCGGCACCGGCGCGCTGGCCTATGGCGTGGCGCGCGCGATGGCGCTCGGCCTCGAAGTCGTGCTGGCCGACGGCCGCGTGCTCAACACGCTGTCGAAATTGAAGAAGGACAACACCGGCTACAATCTGCACAATCTCTTCATCGGCGCGGAAGGCACGCTCGGCGTCATCACCGCCGCGACCTTGAAGTTGTTTCCCAAGCCGCGCAGCGTCGACGCCGCATTCGTCGGATTGGCCTCGCCAGCGCAGGCGCTGAGGCTGCTGGAGATCGCGCAGGGCGAAGCGGCGGGCAATCTCACCAGTTTCGAGCTGATGGCCGAAATCTGCATCGATTTCTGCGTCAAGCATGGCCCGTCGATCCGCGATCCGCTGGCCTCGCGTCATCCGTGGTACGTGCTGATGGAAATCTCATCGTCGCGTGACGACGCCCGCGCCACGCTTGAGGCCATTCTGACCCGCGCCTTCGAGGACGGCATTATCGATGACGCGGCGATCGCCGACAGTCTCGCGCAACGCGCCGCGTTCTGGACCCTGCGCGAGGTGATCTCGCCGGCGCAGAAACCCGAAGGCGGCTCGATCAAGCACGACGTCTCCGTGCCGGTCGCCGCGGTGCCGGCCTTCATCGCGGAAGCCAACGCCGCAGTGATGAAATTGTTGCCCGGCTGCCGCCCGGTGCCGTTCGGCCATCTCGGCGACGGCAACATTCACTACAATGTCAGCCAGCCGGTCGGCGGCGACAAGGAAGCGTTTCTCGCGCGCTGGCACGACGTCAACGCCGTGGTGTTCGAGATCGTGCTGCGCATGGGCGGCTCGATCTCGGCCGAGCACGGCATCGGCGTGATGAAACGCGACGAATTGCCGGACGTGAAGGACAAGGTGGCGATCGAGGTGATGCGCGGCATCAAGGCGCTGCTCGATCCGCTCAACATCATGAATCCCGGCAAGGTGCTGTAGGCGGCGCGGCTACGCCCGGCCTTCGCGATTGTCGCCGTCCGCGCGTCGTGCGTGGCGCTGCGCCTTGACGTCACGTCGCAACAGATGATCGCGTTTCGTCTGCATCCGGCTGATCCATTTCAGCAGGCCGAACGAGAGGCGTATCTTCTCCTGTCCGATCGGAAGATCGAAGCCGCCGTGCATCCAGGTCGATTTGGGATAGGCGACCAATTGATCGGGATAGACGCTGCGATGGCCGATCATGACATAGGCGGCCATCGCCGCGCCGGCGACATAGACAGTGCCGGCGACGCCGCCGAACAACTCGACCCCCATCAGGATCGCCGCGATCGGCGTGTTGGACGCCGCCGCCACCACCGCCACCAGCCCCACCGCCGCGCCGAGCGTCGGACTGATCCCGAGCAGATGCGCGACGACATTGCCGGTGATCGCCCCGATCACGAATTGCGGCGTGACGATGCCGCCGTAAAATCCTGACCCGAGGGTGACGGCGACCAGCAGCGTCTTCCACAAGAAGCCAAGATACGGCATCGGCTCTCCGGCCAGCGCGCGATCCATCAGCGGCAGGCCGAGCCCGAGATAGTCGCTGGGAATGACGACGATCAATATCGCCAGCAGCAGGCCGCCGATGAGCGGCATCAGGGGCGGCCACACATCGTAGCGCACCTGCAGGCGCGAGAACGCGCGCCGCGCGTACATGACCGCTTCGACGAAGACGCCGGCAACGATGCCGCAGACGATCCCGATGACGATCGTCTTGAAAAACAGCACGCCGTCGAAGTGCGGCAGCAGTTGCATGTTGTAATACTGATAAGGAATATTCCAGAACTTGCTGACCTCGAACGAGGCGACGCCCGCGATCACCGCCGGAAACAGGAAGTCGTGACGGATGCGGCCCATCGCCAGCACCTCGACGCCGTAGATCGCGCCGGCGATCGGCGTACCGAACACGCTGGCGAAACCGGCGCTGACGCCGCACGCCACAAGCCGCTTCTGCAACTCGACATTGAGGCCGAGCAGCCGTCCCAGCCCTGACGCGAGGGAGGCGCCGATATGCGAGCACGGCCCTTCCTTGCCGGCCGAGCCGCCCGACGCCAGCGTGATGATCGCCGCCACCGGCTTGATGGCGATGGTCGCGAGCGGCATCTGGCCGGACTGACGATGCACCGCCCCGATCACGGAATCGCCAAGCCCGGAGCGGTTGATCTTGTAGCCGTAATGCAGCAGCAGGCCGTTGAGCAATCCGCCCAGCGGCAACAGCGCCATCTGCCACGGCAGCGACACCGATTCCGTCCGGTCCGTCAAAAAGAACAGGCCGTGCAGGAACAGGCTGGTGCCGCTGCCGACCACGACCCCGGTGAGCGTGGCCAGAACGATCCATTGCAGGATCGTCGCCAGCATGACGACGGGTTCGATCAGGGTTGCGCGCGACATTCGGCGTCATTGTCATGACGGCCTCGACGCCGTCAAGCCAATCACTGATACCAGCACCTCAGAACAGCGACCCTTGGCCGTCGTCATCCGGCGTCGCCGGCCTCCGCGACGTGACCGCCTCCTCTTCCGCGATCTGTGACGCCGACAGCGGCAGGATCAGCCGGGCGTCGTCATTGGCGACGCGATTGACGTCGCGCGAGACGCGATGCCAGGCAAACACGCCCTCGGCGGGCGCGACCATGAGCGTCGCGGCTTCGTTGACATTGATCGCGGCGCAATCCAGCCAGCGCCCGAAATCCGGGGGCTCAATCGTCACCGGCACGCGATCATGCAGGGCCTTGAGCCCGCCGCGCGCCGCGGCGGTGACGATCGCAACGGTATCGACCTCCTCGCCGTTCGGCCCGCACCAGGTCTCCGCGACGGCGGCGAAGCCGATCGGCCCGCCGTCGCGCACATAGATGAAATACGGCAGCTTCCGGTTTCCGATGGTCTGCCATTCGTAATAGCCATCGGCGGGAACGAGGCAGCGCCGCCGCCGGATGGCGTTGCGGAACGCCGGCTTGTCGCGCACCGTCTCGGCGCGCGCGTTGATCAAGAGCGGGAAGCCGCGCGGATCCTTGACCCATGCCGGAAGGAATCCCCAGCGCATCAGGCGAAAGTGACGCGCGCCGCCCTCCGCCAGCACCACGCCGACCGGCTGGGTCGGGGCGATGTTAAGGCGCGCCGGAAAATTCGGCTGCTCGCGATAGTCGAACGCGGCGCGGATCGCCGCCGGTGGCGATGTGATGACGAAACGGCCGCACATGATTTTCCCCGCGCCTGAAGCAAAATATCTTCAACATCTTTCAACCCGGCGGGCTAAAAGAGAGGCCGATGATCTCCTCGACCGACCATACCACGCCACCACCGCCCGCTTCCGTCCACGGCCGCCCGCAACTCGCCGTCAGCGCGGTGATCTTCCGCGACCACCGTGTGCTGGTGGCGCGCCGCGCCAACGCGCCGGGACGCGGGCTCTATTCGGTTCCCGGCGGCCGCGTCGAACACGGCGAGGCGCTGCATCAGGCGGCCATGCGCGAGGTGTGCGAGGAAACGGCGCTGGCCATCGACATCGTCGGCTTCGCCGGCTGGCGCGAGGTGTTGCCGGACCCCGCCGCCGGGCGCGCCGGCCATTATGTGGTGATTTCCTTCGCCGCCCGCTGGCGCGCCGGCGAGGTGACGCTCAACGGGGAACTGGACGATTTCCGCTGGATCGCGCCGGAGGAACTTATGGGGTTGCGAACCACGCAGGGGCTGGCCGAGATCGTCGACGCCGCCCGGCGGCTGGTCGCGCCGTGACGGCTTGCGCCGGCCACCCCGGCAAGGCATATCAGCCGAAATCCGGACCCGATGATGCGGAAACAACTTTTAGCGGCAATCTTGCTTCTGGCGGCATGCGGCGCGGGCTTTCAGGCGCCTCACGCGCGGGCGCAGGATGCCGCCGCGCCGTTCGACGGCGACCTACAACGGCTCGCCGAACTGCTCGGGACGCTGCACTATCTGCGCGGCCTGTGCGGCGCCAACGAAGGCGCGAAGTGGCGCAACGAGATGCAGGCGCTGATCAACGCCGAAACGCCTTCCGGCGAGCGCCGCGCGCGGCTGATCGCCAGTTTCAACCGCGGCTATAACGGCTTCCAGCAGACCTACCGGACCTGCACCCCGGCGGCCCATATCGCCATCAAGCGGGCCATCGACGAAGGCGCGAAAATCTCCCGCGACCTCACCGCGCGCTACGCCAACTGACCCTCGCGCCGCCGCGCCGGCGTTGCAGCGGCGACGCAGTCGGGAACAATCGCGCAGGATTGCGGCGCGCCGTTAACCTTTCCTAAAGAAGCGCCTCGCCGACACGCCGGGGCATGTTAAACGTTGCATGTGTCCGGGCGCTCCAACGGGTCGCCCTCGCGCGGATCGCCCTTGCCGTCGGAAATTGCATGAGCCAGTCCTTATCCTCCCTCGCCGCCAGCCACTTGATGCCCGACCAGGACCAGAAGCAGGCGGCGCTGGGCTATCTCAACGAGGCGTGGGCGGAGGCATTGCACGACGGCATCGACGGCGATTGCCTGGCGCAGGCCAGCCTGTTCACCGCCTTCGCCGAACTGGTGTCCACCTATGGCGAGGACGCCGTGGCGAAATTCGTCGAAGGTCTGCCGAACCGCGTCCGCAACGGCGAATTCTCGCTGATGCTGGCGAGACAATAGGCCGCCGCGCTCCCTTCCGGATATTCAAAGCCCCACACCCCGGACCATGGCCGGTCGCGGCCTTGTCGTTTGCCGGCGCGAGGCTTACGTTCGGGACCCGTTCCGGCGCGGCCGGATCTTCATTCCCCGAATCGTTCTCCGAGACTTCGACAATGCACGCAGCGCTTCTTTCCGACCGGGGTGTCATCAAGCTCAGCGGCGAGGATGCGAAAACCTTCCTCAACGGGCTCGTCACCACCGACACCACCCGGCTGCAACCGGGCGCGGGGCGGTTCGGCGCGCTGCTGACCCCGCAGGGCAAGATCGTCGCCGACTTCCTGATCACCGAAGCGCCGGCGGGCGATGGCGGCGGCCTGCTGATCGACTGCCCGCGCGCGCTGGCGGGGCCACTCGCCGCCAAGCTCGGCTTCTACAAGCTGCGCGCCAAGGTCACGGTGGCGAACCTTTCCGACGCCGTCGGCGTGCTCGCGCTGTGGGGTGGCGAACCGGCGGCCACGGCGGATCCCCGCTTCCGGGATCTCCGCGCCGAGGGGCTGGGCTGGCGCATCCTGATTGCGCCGGAAACCGCCGCCGCGGCGGCGGCCGCGGCCGGCGCGGAAATGACGACGGAGGCCGCCTATGAGGCGCACCGCATCGCCTGCGGGGTGCCGCGCGGCGGCGTCGATTTCAGCTACGGCGACGCCTTTCCGCACGAGACCAACATGGACCGCTTCCACGGCGTCGATTTCGACAAGGGTTGCTATGTCGGCCAGGAAGTGGTGTCGCGGATGCAGCATCGCGGCACCGCGCGCACCCGCACCGTGCGCGTCGCCTTCGACGGCGCGGCGCCGCAGGCCGGCGCGCCGATCCTCGCCGGCGACAGGCAGGTCGGCACCATGGGATCGTCCGCGCAGGGCGAAGGGCTCGCGACGATGCGCATCGACAAGGTCTCGGACGCGCTCGACGCCGGCACGCCGCTGATCGCCGGTGACGTCGCCATCCGCCTCAAGGATCCGGATGCCGTGCGCGGCCTGCAAAAGAAGACCGTCGCATGAGCCGCGCCGTCACCCACGCCGATGGCCTGACGCGCTGCCCGTGGCCGGGCGAGGATCCGCTTTACGTCGCCTATCACGACACCGAATGGGGCGTGCCGGAATACGACGACCGCGCGCTCTATGAGAAACTCATTCTCGACGGCTTTCAGGCCGGGCTGTCGTGGATCACCATCCTGCGCAAGCGCGACAACTTCCGCCGCGCCTTCGACGATTTCGAGCCGGCAAGGATCGCGCGCTATGACGACAAGAAAATCCACGCGCTGATGCAGGATGCCGGCATCGTGCGCAATCGCGCCAAGATCGAGGGCGCGGTGAAAAGCGCGCAAGCCTATCTCGATATCATGGAGCACGGCCCCGGCTTCTCGAAACTGTTGTGGGATTACGTCGACGGCAAGCCCAAGGTCAACGCCTTCAAGACCACCGCCAGCGTGCCCGCCTCGACGCCGCTGTCGGTGAAAATCTCGAAGGACCTCGTCTCGCGCGGCTTCAAGTTCGTGGGCCCCACCATCGTCTACGCCTTCATGCAGGCGACCGGCATGGTCAACGATCACCTGGTGAGTTGCCATTGCCACGCGGTTTGCAGCGGCCAGCAGCGCGCCCGCCGCCTCGCCGCGCCATGACGCGATCAGAGGCGCGATCCGGTTCGCGGTCCGCGAAAGCCGATACCCGTGTCTGGCAGCGCATGCTGTCGGGCCGGCGGCTCGACCTGGTCGATCCCTCGCCGCTCGATATCGAAATCGTCGACATCGCCCACGGCCTCGCCCGCGTCGCGCGCTGGAACGGCCAGACCGAGGGCGCGCACATCTTCTCGGTGGCTCAGCATACGCTGCTGGTCGAGGCGGTGCTGCGCCACGCGCTGCCGCGCGCCGGCCAGTCGTTGCGGCTGGCGGCCTTGCTGCACGACGCGCCGGAATACGTCATCGGCGACATGATCTCGCCGTTCAAGGCGGTGATCGGCGGTTCCTACAAGACCGTGGAGAAACGCCTGCTCGGCGCGATCCACATCCGCTTCGGCCTGCCGGCGGCGCTGCCGGAACCGTTCACCGAGGCGATCAAGGCCGCCGATCGCGGCGCGGCCTATCTCGAAGCGACGCGGCTCGCGGGCTTTTCCGAGAGCGAGGCGAAACGGCTGTTCGGCCGCGACCCGGCGCTGCCCGCCGCCACCGAACACGATTATTTGACGCCGTGGTCGGCCGGCAAGGCCGGCAAGCGATTCCTGGCGCGATTCAAAACGCTTCATCCCTGACGCTTCCACCGCCGCGACGCGGTGACTATAATTCGGACCAACGACAGGGAAATACAGCATGATTCATGTGTGTTCGCTTGCCGCGCTGGCATCGACCGTGCAAGCGACCGGCGCCAGCCACATCCTCACCGTGATGGGCGATATCAGCCGCGTGCGGCGTCCCATCTCGGTGCGGGAGGCCCATCACCTGATGATCTCGATGGACGACATCAACGAGCCCGCCGACGGCTTTGTCGCGCCGTCGGAGCAACATGTCGACCGCGTGCTCGCCTTCGTGCGCGACTGGGACCGGCAGGCGCCGCTGGTGGTGCATTGCTATGCCGGCATCAGCCGCTCGACCGCCAGCGCCTTCGCCGCCGTCTGTGCGCTGAATCCGCATCGCGACGAGGCCGCCATCGCGCGACAAATCCGGCGGGCCTCGCCCAGCGCCCACCCCAACCGCCTGATCGTCTCGCTGGCCGACCGCGCGCTCGGCCGCGACGGCCGCATGCTGCGCGCGCTCGACGCGATCGGACCGGGCGATCTGTCGATCGAGGGCCGTCCGTTCCGGATCGATCTGGAATAGCCCCGGTTCCACGCAACACGGAACACCGTTGAACCGGATGCGGCGGTCCCCGCACTGATGACGCACACCGCCGCGACAGCGCGCGCCTGCATTTCTCCAACCGTCGACCAGCCCATCGGGACGCTCCCCGTTGACGCAACGATCGAGGCCCCATGGAATTTCTCGCACTGCTGATCGCCATCGCAGCCGTCATC
>JBDHSX010000091.1:0-15000 GCA_039808365.1 Xanthobacteraceae bacterium
TTTGCGTTCGCCATCGCGCGATCCAAAATCCTTGCGCGGGGCGTCCTTGCGAAAGCCCTCGCCGCGCGGCGCATAAGTGCGCTTCTCGCCACCGCGATCCTCGCGTGCGCCGAATTCCTTACGCGGACCGCGCGAAAATGTCGGCCGGTCGCCGTCGCGCCGGCCAGTGGAAGGCTTCTTGCCGAACGGCTTGCCGCCCTCCGATTTGCCGGCGTAAGCGCGGCGCTCGCCGTCGGGCTTGGGCCCCGCCGCCCGCTTGGCGAATTTCTTCTCGGGGCCGCGCTTGGCGCCGGAGCGCCCCGCCCCGGCTGGACGCCCCTTTTCGGCCGGACGCCCCTTGCCACCGGTCTGGCGGTCGCGCCGGCCGCGCGGCGAGGCGTTGTTTTTGTCGTTGTCGCGGGGCATGAAGGCTCTCGTCTGTGTGCGTCGAAATCGCGAAGGCGCCGTCATAACAGAGTTCCTGGCGGGAAACGAGGCGAGAAACGGCAAATGGGCGCGGCAAGTTTCATGGATTTGGCGCTGGAGCAGGCCGAAGCCGCGGGATCAGCCGGCGAGGTGCCGGTGGGCTGCGTCATCGTCCGCGACAACACCGTGATCGCCCGCGCCGGCAATCGTACCCTGACCGACCGCGATCCCACCGCCCACGCCGAAATGGTGGCGCTGCGCGAGGCCGCCCGCGCCAGCGGCACCGAGCGGCTGACCGATTGCGACCTCTATGTGACGCTGGAACCCTGCACCATGTGCGCGGCGGCGATCTCGTTTTCGCGGATCCGGCGGCTGTATTTCGGCGCGCTCGATCCCAAGGGCGGCGCGGTGGAGTGCGGCGTGCGTTTCTTCGCCGCGCCGACCTGCCACCACGCGCCGGAGGTCTATCCTTCCGTCGGTGAAAGCCGGGCGGCCGCGCTGCTGCGGGAATTCTTCAAGGCGCGGCGGTAGCATTTTGCGCCGTCATTTTCCGCCGCGAGCCCTCGGATCGGCGTTTCATGCCGTCCGAGCACAAGCTCCGCGAAGCAATCCAGAAAGACACGGAGGAAGGACTGGATTGCTTCGTCGCTGACGCTGCTCGCAGTGACGATGGAAAGCTACCCCCCGAAAAACCCCAGCAGCGCCTCCGCGGTGGCGTCGGGGTTTTCCTCCGGCATGAAATGGCCGCTGGCGATGCCGTCGCCGCTGACGTGGCTCGCCCAGGTCTTCCAGGTGTCGAGCGGCGTGGCGGCGCTGGCGGCGACGCCGGCGTTGCCCCACAGCGCCAGCATCGGCACGGTGATCTGGCGGCCGGCGTCGCGGTCCGCCTTGTCGTGCGCGAAGTCGGCATAGGCGCCGGCGCGATAATCCTCGCACATCGCATGGACCCGCGAGGGATCGCGCCCCGCCGTGAGATAGTGCAGCAGCGCCCGCGGATCGAACGCATCCAGCGTGCGGGTCGCGGTCCAGCTCGCCAGCGTGTGGCGGAAGTAAGCGTCGGAATCGCCGAGGATCAGTTTTTCCGGCAGCGGCGCGGGCTGCGCCAGAAACGCCCAGTGATAGATCTTCAGCGCCATGGCGCGATCCATCCGCGCCCAGTATTCAAACGTCGGCAGGATATCCAGCACCGCCAGCTTCGACAGGCGGCCGGGATGGTCCAGCGCCAGCCGGTAGGCGACCCGCGCGCCGCGATCGTGCCCGGCCAGCGCGAAATGGACATGACCAAGTTGCTCCATCGCCTCCACCAGCACCTTGGCCATCGCGCGCTTGGTGTAGGGCGTGTGGTCGGCGTCGCTTTCCGGCATGTCGGACCAGCCGTAGCCGGGCAGATCGGCGACGATCACGGTGAAGCGCTCGGCGAGGCGCGGCGCCGCCTTGTGCCACATCACATGGGTCTGCGGAAAACCGTGCAGCAGCAACAGCGGCGGCCCATTGCCGCCGACGCGGGCGAAGATGCGCCCGCCGCTGGTCGAGATCCATTCGGATTTATAGCCGGGAAACAGGTCGGCGAGATCGGGCATGAACTATGTTCTCCGTCATCATCCGCGAAGGCGGATGATCCAGTAAACATCAACTCATCGATCAGACAACAGAGGGCGCGACATACTGGATGCCCGCCTGCGCGGGCATGACGACCGGAAAATGCCTCAGCTTCCTGTTCGTTCCCGCTCCACCGCGCGCCAGCCGATGTCGCGGCGGCAAAAACCTTCGGGCCAGCGGACCAGATCGACGGCCCGATAGGCGCGCGCTTGCGCCTCCCGCACGGTGCGGCCCGAGGCGCAGACGTTGAGCACGCGGCCGCCATTGGCGACGATATGGCCGTCGACGCGCTTGGTGCCGGCGTGGAAAATCTCGACGCCCTCGACCCGCGCGGCCTCCTCAAGCCCCTCGATCCGCGACCCCTTCGGCGCGTCGCCGGGATAGCCTTTGGTCGCCATGATGACGGTGAGCGCGGGCTCGGGATACCAGCGCAGATCGAAATGTCTCAATTCGCCGTCGACGGCGGCGAGCAGCGCCGGCACGATGTCCGACATCATCCGGATCATCAGCACCTGGCATTCCGGATCGCCGAAACGGGCGTTGTATTCGACCAGCTTCGGCCCGTCCTTGGTGATCATGACGCCGGCGTAGAGAACGCCCTTGTACGGCGTGCCCATGGCTTTCAGCGCGCGCAGCGTCGGCAGGATCATTTCATCCATGACGCGCGCATTCATCGCCTCGGTCATCACCGGCGCGGGCGAATAGGCGCCCATGCCGCCGGTGTTCGGCCCGCTGTCGCCGTCGAAGGCGCGCTTGTGATCCTGGGCGGTGGCGAGCGGCAGCGCGGTGTCGCCGTCGCACAGCGCGAAGAACGAGGCTTCCTCGCCCTCCATGAATTCCTCGATGACGACTTCCGCGCCGGCCGCGCCGAAACCGCCGCCGAACATCATGTCGATGGCGGCAAGCGCCTCATCCGGCGTGGTCGCCACCACCACGCCCTTGCCGGCGGCGAGCCCGTCGGCCTTGACCACGATCGGCGCGCCGCGCTCGCGCACGTATGCCCTGGCGGCTTCGGCGTCGGTGAAATGCGCGTAAGCGGCGGTCGGGATGGCGTTGTCGCGGCAAAGCTGTTTCGTAAAACTTTTCGAGCTTTCCAGCCGCCCCGCCGCCTTGGTCGGCCCGAACGCCTTGAAGCCGGCGGCGGTGAGGTCGTCGACGATGCCGGCGGCGATCAGCGCGTCGGGGCCGACCACCACCAGATCGATTTTATTGCGGCGGCAGAAATCGATCACCGCCGCGTGGTCGGCGACATCGAGCGCGACGCATTCGGCGTCCTGCGCGATTCCGGCATTGCCCGGCGCGCACCAGAGTTTGGTCAGCAGCGGCGAGGCCGCGATCTTCCAGCACAGCGCATGTTCGCGGCCGCCGGAACCCAGCACGAGGATGTTCATGGAATCCTGTATTCTCGGGTTTTCACTGATGTCCGAACGGTCCGGAGCGGGTTTCATGTGATGAAGCGCCTCGAACCGTCATCGCCGGGCTTGACCCGGCAATCCATCCCCCTTTTCTAGAAGATGGATGCCCGGATCAAGTCCGGGCATGACCGCCCTGCCTGGACAGAATGGATGTCGATGCCCGCCGAATCCGCCCCGCTGCTCGCCAACGCGCCCGAATACACCGTGTCCGAACTGTCGTCGGACCTCAAGCGGACGGTGGAGGACGCCTTCGGCCATGTCCGGGTGCGCGGCGAGATTTCCGGCTTTCGCGGCGCGCACGCCTCCGGCCACTGCTATTTCGCGCTGAAGGACGACAAGGCCAAGATCGAGGCGGTGATCTGGCGCGGCAGCTTTGGCCGGATGCGGTTCAAGCCGCAGGAGGGGCTGGAGGTGGTCGCCACCGGCAAGCTCACCACCTATCCCGGCTCGTCGAAATACCAGATCGTGATCGAGGCGCTGGAGCCCGCCGGCGTCGGCGCGCTGATGGCCCTGATGGAGGAGCGCAAGAAGACGTTCGCCGCCGAGGGCCTGTTCGACGAGGCGCGCAAGCAGCTTCTGCCCTATCTGCCGGAGGTGATCGGCGTCGTCACCTCGCCGACCGGCGCGGTGATCCGCGACATCCTGCACCGTCTCGACGACCGCTTCCCGCGCCATGTCATCGTGTGGCCGGTGCGGGTGCAGGGCGAAGGCTCCGCCGAACAGATCGCCGCCGCCATCGACGGCTTCAACGCGCTGGAGGCGGGCGGCCCGGTTCCCAGACCCGACCTCCTGATCGTGGCGCGCGGCGGCGGCTCGCTGGAGGACCTGTGGTCGTTCAACGAGGAAATCGTGGTGCGCGCGGCGGCGGCGAGCATGATCCCGCTGATCTCGGCGGTCGGCCACGAAACCGACGTGACGCTGATCGACTACGTCGCCGACAAGCGCGCGCCGACGCCGACCGCCGCCGCCGAGATGGCGGTGCCGGTGCGCGCCGAATTGTTCGTCGAGGTCGCAAGCCTGGCCCGCCGCGCCATGCTGTGCTGGCAGCGCGGGCAGGAGCGCCGCCGCAACGATCTGCGCGGCCTCGCCCGCGCCCTGCCCTCGGCCGCCGACATCCTGGCGATCCCGCGCCAGCGCTTCGACGCCGCCACCGCCGGGCTGCCGCGCGCGCTCACCGCCAACACCCAGCTGCATCATCGCCGCTTCACCCGCGCCAGCGGCGGGCTGACGCTGAACGTGCTGCGGGCGCAGGTGGCGCAGGCGCGGCAGCAGACCACGGCCTGCGGCGCGCGGCTCGCGCATGGCGCGCGGGTGACGCTGCGGCAGCGGCGCGCGCGCTTCGACGCGCTGGCGCTACGGCTGAAGGCGGCGCGCGCGGCCACCGCGCTCGCGCATCGCGCGGCGATCGCGCGCGAAAGAGAGCGCATCGAGCGCCTCGCGGACCGCGCGCGCCGCGCGGTCGCGACATCGCTGCAACGCCAGCGCGGTCGCGTCGGCCATGCCGGACAGCTTTTGGCGGCGCTGTCCTACAAGAGCGTGCTGGCGCGCGGCTTCGCGCTGGTGCGGGACGGCAGCGGCCATGCGCTGCGCAACGCCGCGGCGATCGCGCCCGGCCTGCGGCTCGATCTCGAATTCGCCGACGGCCGCGTCAAAGCCACCGCCGACGGCGATCCGCCACCGGCCCGGCGCGAATCGCCGAACCCCGCCGCCAAGCCCGCCAGACGTCCGGCCACGCCGTCGGACCAGGGCGATCTGTTTTAAAACCGCGCTCCCGGTCGTCATTGCGCGGCGCGCGAGCGACGAAGCAATCCAGTTCTTGCTCCGTGGCTTTCCGGATTGCTTCGCGGCGCTCGCGATGACGGCGATAAAATCGGTTCCCTGCAAACGCCGCAAACCATCCCCATCTAGCGGGTATGCCGTCGCGGCCGTTCTGTGCTAGACGATGCCGTGACATCGAGAGGGATTGCGCGGGCCGCGAGGAACCGCGAGGAGAGCGACCGTGCTGAACAGATTCGGGCCGTCGAGCCATGGCGAGGCCAAGCTGGAATATCTCGACGGCGATTTTCGCGTGATCGCGCCGGGCGCCTATGTGATCTGCGCCGTCAGCGGCGCTCACATCCCGATCGAGGAGTTGAAATACTGGAGCGTCGACCGCCAGGAAGCCTACGCCACCCCCGAGGCGGTGCTGAAGCGGCACTTTCCCGAGGCGCTGAAGGGATAACGCACCTCATGTCGTCCCCGCGCAGGCGGGGACGCATGCGTCCAGCAGCCCGCGCCATCGCGTCTCGTCGTCGAACCGCAGCGTCACCGGCAGCGCGGTGATGGCGGCGCGCAGGGCGGCGGCATCGCCGCCGGACAGCCGCGCAAAATCCTTTTCCGTGGTCACCAGCGCGAGTTTTTCGCGCGCCGCTTCCTCACGCAACGCCTCAATCTCCCGTCGCGTGAAGCGATGATGATCGGGAAAGCGCCGCTCCGCCGCCACCTCGACGCCGTGCGCGCGCAGCGTCGCGACAAAGCGGCCGGGATCGCCGATGCCGGCGAAGGCCAGCACGCGCTGGCCGCGCAACGCCTGCAACACGCCGTCATCGGGAACGATGTTCGCGCGAAACACCGGCGCGCCGCGCGCGGCCACCGCGCCCGCCACGGCGGCGGCGGCGTCGCCCGCGCCGATCACCAGCAGCGCATCGGTGCGCGCCAGTTGCGGCTCAAGCGGCGCGCGCAGGGGGCCGGCCGGAAACACCAGGCCGTTGCCGAGCCCGCGCGCCGCATCGATGACGATCAGCGAAAAATTCTTGCGCAGCGCCGGATTCTGGAAGCCGTCATCCATGACGATGACGCTGGCCCCGGCCTCGCGCGCCAGTTTCGCGCCCGCGACGCGATCCCGCGCGATCACGACGGGCGCGTGCGCCGCCATCATCAGCGGCTCGTCGCCGACATCCGCCGCCGCATGTCGCGCGACATCGACCCGCAGCGGCCCGGCCTGCGACCCGCCGTAGCCGCGACTGAGCACGAACGGCCGTTCGCCCCGCCCGCGCAGCATTTCCGCCAGCGCCAGCACGGTCGGGGTCTTGCCGGCGCCGCCGGTGTGATAATTGCCGACGCAGATCACCGGCACGCCGGCATCGATCCCCGGCCGCGCCATCCGCCGCGCGGCGATGGCGCCGTAGAGCGCGGCGAACGGCAGCAGCAGACGCGAGGTCAGGGATGACGGCCGATGCCAGAAGGCCGGCTCATGCATCCGCCGCCCCCCGGTCGAACCGCAATTGCAGCAGATAGGGCCGCAGCGCGTCGAGCGTGCGCTCCAGCGCGCCGCCGAGTTCGGCGACCACCTGCTCGGCGCGCGCGATCGCGGCCTGCCGCGCCGCGGCGTCGTTGATGAGCCGGCCGAACTCGCGCACCAGCTCGCTTTCGTTGGCAGCGAGCCGCGCGCCGCCGGCGCGATCGAACGCCTCATAGACCTCGGTGAAGTTGAAGGTATGCGGCCCGTGCACGATGGCCGCGCCGAGTTTCGCCGGCTCGATCGGGTTCTGGCCGCCATGCGGCACCAGCGAGCCGCCCATGAACACGATCGGCGCCAGGCGATAGAACAGCCCGAGTTCGCCCATGGTGTCGGCGACATAGATGCCGGTGCGCGCGCCGGGCAGTTGCTCGCGCGAGCGCAACGCCACCTCGACGCCGGCCTCGGAGGCGAGCCGCGCCACCGCCGCGCCGCGCTGCGGATGGCGCGGCGCGATCACGGTGAGCAGGCCGGGAAAGTAGACCGCCAGCTTCTTGTGGGCGGCGATCAGGATTTCCTCCTCGCCGGGATGGGTGGAGGCCGCCGCCACCACCCGCCGGCCGCGCGTCAGCGCCATCAGCCGTTCCAGCCGGGCGTTGTCGACCGGCGGCGCGGCGACGTCCCACTTCAGGTTGCCGGTGACGGCGACGCTGTCGGCGCCGAGCGCTTTGAGGCGCTCGGCATCGAGCTGCGATTGCGCGAGGCAGATATCGAACCGCCCGAGCAGCGCCGCGATGGTCTGCGCCGCGCGCTGCCAGCGCGGGAACGAGCGCGGCGACATCCGGCCGTTGATCAGCACCATCGGCACCCGCCGCGCCGAACAGGCCAGAATCAGATTCGGCCACAGATCGGATTCGACGAACAGCGCCAGCGACGGCTGCCAGTGATCGAGAAAGCGGGCGACGAATTTCGGCGCGTCGTAAGGCAGGTATTGGTGCAGCACCTCGGCGGGAAAGCGCTTGGCGACGATGGCCGCCGAGGTCACGGTGCCGGAGGTCACCAGCACGTGGAAGCCGCGCGCGCGCAATCGCTCGATCAGCGCCGCCGCCGCCAGCACCTCGCCGACGCTGGCGCCGTGAATCCACACCAGCGGGCCGTCGGGACGCGGCTTGCCGGCGATGCCGCGCCGTTCGGAGACCCGCGCCGGATCCTCCTTGCCCTGCTTGATGCGCCGCCGCGCCAACAGGCCGACGACCGGCGGCGCGGCCGCGGACATCGCGCGATAGGCGCGCAACAGCGGCGGCAACGGGTCAGGCATGCCCGCCCTCCTCGCGGCCGACCGCGATATAGGCGCGCCGCGTGGCGTCGTTCAGGGTCGCCTCCAGTCGCGCCCGCAAGGCTTCCATGGCGTCGGCATCCGCATCCGGCGGCACCTCGATCACCTCGCCGCCGACCAGCGCGCCCCGGCCGAACGGCAGATTGATGGTGGTGCGGTCCCAATTGTTCAAACGCACGTAACGGCTGGTGGCCATCGCGAACGGCATGATCGGCCGCCCCGACTCGCGCGCCAGCATGATAATCCCGAGGCCGGCGATGCGCGACCGCTTCGGCACGTCGGCGGTGAGCGCCATGTTGTAATTCTCCTCCAGCGCCCGGAGCATTTCCCGGAACGCGCCGACGCCGCCCTTGCGGTGGAAGGCGGAGCCGTGGTCGCCGGAGCCGCGCACCGCGCCGATCTTCAGCCGCGCGGCGGTGATGGCGTTGATCTCGCCGTCGCGGTGGCGCGAGATCAGCACCTTGGCGCGATGGCCGTCCCGGCGGATGAACGGCGTCATGAAATGCTGGCCGTGCCAGAACGCCAGGATCACCGGCATCTGCGGCTCGACGATGTCGTAGACGTCGGCGGGCTCGAAGCGGAAGCGGTTGGTCAGCCAGACCAGCCGCAGGTATTCGGCGGCCATGACGCCGGCGACGCGCTGGAACCAGGGCGCGCGCAACGCATTGCGGACAAGGTGTTTCAAGTGGCGGGCTTTAAGTCTGCGGTCCGACCCGAATCCTTGCCCGGATCGAGCAGCCGATGCAGGTGAACGATGAAGTAACGCATATGGGCGTTGTCGACCGTCTGCTGCGCCTTGGCCCGCCACGCCGCCAAAGCGCTGGCGTAGTTGGGATAGACGCCGACGATATCGACCTTGTCGAGGTCCCTGAAGGTGACGTCATCGAGATCCGTCAGTTCGCCCCCGATCACCAGATGGAGCAACTGCCGCGCGGGCTCCGTCATCGCCGTGCTGTCCTCATCGCCGTTAAGGGTTCGCTGACCGTGCCGAATGGCTCATGATCGACGTCACCAGGGGAGCGGGTGACTGCGAAAATGGCTGACGACGCGGGTATGGCGCTCACGCCCCGCCGCGACCAGCACGCCATGGGTGACATCCGGGCGGTTATAGCCGATCGGCTCGCCCGAAAGCGTGGTCATCCTACCACCCGCTTCGTGGACGATCAAATCCGCCGCCGCGAGGTCCCAGTCGCGGCTCTGCCCGCCGGCGAAGGCGATGTCCAGGGTGCCGTCGCCGATCCGGCACAGCCGCAGCGCCAGCGAGCCGATGCGCGGATGGATCGCCGCGCCGTCGCGCGGCAGGCCGAGCCGCTCGATGATCGGCTTGGGACCCGCCATCCGGCCGAAATCAAGCGCCGTGCCGGCGGCGGCGTGGATCGGCGCTTCGTGCAGCGAGGCGCCCAAACCCCGGGCGGCGAAAAAGAACTCGTCGGTGACCGGCGCGAACACCGCCGCCAGCACCGGCGCGTCGTCCTCGACCAGCGCCACGCTGACGCACCAGTCCTCGCGGCCGGCGAGATAGCTGCGGGTGCCGTCGATCGGATCGACGATCCACACGCGCTTGTGGCCGAGTCGCGCGAGGTCGTCGGCGCTCTCCTCCGACAACCAGCCGTAGTCGGGCGTCGCCTGCCGCAACCGCCGCTCGATCAGGTTGTTGACGGCGATGTCGGCTTCCGACACCGGCGACGACGCGCCCTTGGTCCAGCTTCGCAACTCGGTCTGAAACTTCGACAGCGCCAGCGCGCCGGCCTCGCGCACCGTGTCCGCCAGCAGCGCGCCGTCGCGCCCGGCGTATGCGCGATCAGCGTCCGGCAATCGTCAGCCCCTCGATGCGCAACGTCGGCGCGTTGACGCCGTAGCGGAACGTGAGATCGTTGGCCGGGCGCAGCGTCTTGAACATCTCGATCAGGTGGCCGGCGATGGTCATCTCGCTGACCGCATAGCCCGGTTGACCGTTCTCGATCCAGAACCCCGACGCGCCGCGGCTGTAATCGCCGGTGACGCCGTTGACGCCGGAGCCGATCAGGTCGGTGACGTAGAAGCCCTGCTTGATGTCGGCCATCAGTTCGGCCGGCGTCACGTCGCCGGCTTCCATGTGCAGGTTGTAGGCGCCCGGCGTCGGCGACGACGACACGCCGCGATGGGCGTGGCCGGTGGTGGTCATGCCCAGTTCGCGCGCGGTGGCGCAATCCAGCAGCCACGAGGTCAGGACGCCGTCGTCGATGAGGGCGAGCGGTTTCGTCGCCACGCCCTCGGCGTCGAACGCCTGCGAGCGCAGGCCCCGCACGCGGCGCGGATCGTCGATGATGCGGACGCCGTTCGCGAACAGTTGCTGGCCGAGACGATCCTTGAGGAACGAGGTCTTGCGCGCGATCGAGGCGCCGTTGGCCGCGCCCGCCACATGCCCGACCAGCGAGCCCGCGACGCGCGGATCGAAGATCACCGGGACCTTGCAGGTTTCGGCCTTGCGCGGATTGGCGCGCGCCACCGCGCGTTCGCCGGCGCTGCGGCCGATGGCCTCGGGCGAGGCCAGATCGGCGGCGTGCAGCGCGGAGCTGAAATCGTAGTCGCGCTCCATCGCGGTGCCTTCGCCGGAAATCGCGGTCATCGAGATGCCGTGACTTGAACGGAGATACGCGCCATGGAAGCCGGTCGAGGTCACCAGCACCATGCCGCCGATGCCGCAGGAGGCCGACGCGCCGCCGGATTTGGTGACGCCGTTCACCGCGAGCGCGGCCGCTTCCGCGTCCAGCGCGCGGCGTTCCAGTTCGGCGGTCGACGGCAGCGTCGGGTCGAGCAGATCGAGATCGGGAAACTCGCGCGCCAACAGCGCCGGATCGGCGAGGCCGACATAGGCGTCATCGGGCGCGACGCGCGCCATCGCCACCGCGCGCTCGGCGAGTTTGGCGATGCCGTCGCCGCCGATATCGTTGGTCGAGACCACCGCCTGCCGCTTGCCGACGATGACGCGCAACCCGACATCGTCGCCCTCGGAACGCTCCGATTCCTCGACGCGGCCGTCGCGCACGTCGACGCCGTGCGCGACGCCGCGCACCGCCACCGCGTCGGCGGCGTCGGCGCCGGCGCGGCGCGCCGCCTCGACCAGACGCTGCGCCAGATCGCGCAGGGCGGACTGATCGAGCAGGCCGCCGTCGGTGGACCGCGACGTATCAGCCGTCGAATGATTTGGTGAATCCATCACGAACAAAATCCCGAGAAAGCGTCAAGCAAGCGAATCGAATGGTCGTCACGCGCAGATGTGCCTGATCGGCGCGGGTTTCAAGCGCGGCGCGGCGCTTTCGCGACAAATCGAAGGCGTCCTTGCAACGACTCGTCAATCATCCCCGCCAAGGACTTGTCAATCATGCCGGCGGAAGCAGGGCAAGTGACTTTCGATTAACCAGCCTTTTTAAGCGAATCCGGACGCGGCTCTGGCACAGTCTCACGCATCGATCGGGAACATAATCCCGGCGGGGAGACACGACCTTGAGACGTCAAACAGCGACAGGCGGATCCTTATCCGCAGGGTCGGGCCGCATCGCGCGGCTCGACCCCCACTCACTCCCGGTCAGCTTCGAGGCGCACGACATGCGCGCCGACGGCAACATCCGGCACATCGAACTTCATCGCGAGCACATCGTGCTGCGCCGCGCCGTCCACGGCATGCGGATGGCGATCAACGTGCGGACGCGCGATTTCCTCGGCGTCGCGATCCGCGATCGTGGCGAGACGCAGATGCTGGTCTTGATGCATCGCGATCCGTCGCTGTCGGTGCCGCTGTGCGAGATCGACGATCCCGCCGCGATCGACGACACCTGGCGAACCTGGAGCGAGCTGTTCGCGCTGCCGCAGCTCGTCGAGATCCAGCGCCAGCCGGCGCCGCGCCGGCGACGCCGCAACGCCGTCGCCAAGCGCCGCCCGCGCTTCCTGGCGCGCCGCCGCGCCGGCGGCCCGATCACCGAGGCCACGGTGCATCGCGACGCGTTCGAGATCATCGCGCGCGACTAATCACTTCGTCATTGCACACCTGACGACTCCGTCATCACGGAACAAACGACTTCGTCATTGCGAGGAGCAAAGCGACGAAGCAATCCGGAGGTCGCATAGTAAAGACTGGATTGCTTCGCTTCGCTCGCAATGACGGCAAACGACGGAGACTACCCCGCCGCCCGCAGCACCGCGTCGATCACCAGCATCGCAAACAGCAACAGGCCGGCGTCGCGGTTGGATTTGAAGATGCGCAGGCACAGCGCGGAGTTCGAAATATCGAGCCGGCGCACCTGCCACGCCAGATGCGCGGCGAAGGCGACCAGGCCCAGCGCCGCCGGCCATCCCGCGCCGGCGAGCCACAGCGCGACGCCGATCAGCGCCACGGCGGCGGAATAGAAAATCGTCAGCGCCGGTTTCGTCTTGTCGCCGAACAACAGCGCGGTCGATTTGATGCCGACCAGCACGTCGTCCTCGGTGTCCTGATGGGCGTAGATGGTATCGTAGGCGATCACCCAGCAGATCGAGCCGGCGTAGAGCACAAGCGCCGCCGGCGGCAGCCGTTCCAGGGTCACCGCGAATCCCATCAGCGCGCCCCATGAGAACGCCAGCCCGAGCGTCACCTGCGGCCAGTAGGTGATGCGCTTCATGAACGGATAGACCGCGACGATCGCAAGCGACGCGATGCCGGTCCAGATCGCGAAGCGGTTGAACTGCAACAGCACCGCGAGGCCGACCAGCGCCTGCAACACCAGGAACGCCAGCGCCTGCGCCACGCTCACCTGCCCGGCCGGGATCGGCCGCGAACGGGTGCGCTCCACCTTGGTGTCGAGGTTGCGGTCGGTGATGTCGTTCCAGGTGCAGCCGGCGCCGCGCATCACGAAGGCGCCGATGAAGAACAGCGCCACGACGCGCGGCAGATCGCTGACGTCGCCGGCGACGCCGGAAGCCAGCGCCGCCGACCACCAGCACGGCATCAGCAGCAGCCACGAACCGATCGGGCGATCGAAGCGCGCCAGCCGCAGATAAGGCCGCGTCCACTCGGGCGCGCGGTTGTCGACCCAGTTGCCGGTGGAATCGGCGACGCGGGCGGTCGCGCCGCTCATGACAGCACCGTTGGCCGCACCGCGATGGCGCGGGCCGCCGTCATCGCGTCAGCACGTTGCCGCTGAGCGTGTCGAAGGTGCTGCCGCCGCGCCGCGCCTTGCCGGTGGGCTCGGGCATCGACGCCGAGGAGCCGAGCACGTCGGACAGGCTCGGGCCGGCCATGCCGCGCGGCTGCTGGCCCTGCTGATGCGCCACGTTGCAGACCTGCCGCTGCATCTTCTCGGTGTTCTTGTGGCCGTTCTTGAGCTGGTCGGTCACCGTCGGCGGGATCCCGCATTTCTGCTGGTTGGCCTGGACGTATTTGATCATCTTCACTTCGGCCTGCGAGAAACTGCCGATCAGCTTGCAGGCCTCGGCGGCCGGGGCGCGACGGTCGCTGGCCGCCTTGATCAGCGCGCCGCGCCGCTCCGCTTCCTTGCGCAGCGGCATGAACTCCTTCATGCAATCATCTCCGCCCGGCGGCGGGCCGGCTTGCGGCGCGGAAAACGCGCCGCCCGCGACCGGCGGCGCGCCGTTCGACGGGAACGGGCTCGCCCCCCCGAGCGAGGCGCTGGGCGCGCCGTTGACCGGCGGGAATGGCGAACTGGCGGCGGCGCCGTTGACCGGCGGAAACGGCGACTTGGCGGCGCCGTTGACCGGCGGGAACGCCGGATCGTCCTTGATCACGCCGCCGTTGGCGTTGACCGGTGGGAATGGCGACGGCTTGGCCGCCGGCGTGACGCCGGCCGGCAGCGGCGCCGGAAACGCGCCCTGCGCGTAAACCGAACCAGCCGCCCCGAGCAGGGCGGCGACCGTCAACGGCGCGATCAGACAGCGGATGCTCACGGTTTCCCCTCCGGCAGAACTCGACGGACGATCAAGGTTCTCGAAATACGCGGCGATTTGCGGTTTTGAACCTTTTACGATTCCCGCTCCGCGTTAACAACCCGCCGAATGGGGCAAGAGCACGGCACGCGCCCGCGACATGCTGGCATTGACGCGAGAATGCGCGAGGCGCGCGGATTCCCAGCGCGGGAAACGTCATGCTCCGCGAAAGCGGAGCATCCAGTACGCCATGGCAGGTCCAAAGCTCCCCACAAGCTCCCTTGAATACGGGATCGTCCGCCGTCGCGGACGATGACGCCTCATTTCGCGCCAGACTCTCAGAATGACGGCAAGCGTTTCCATCCCGGCCGATCATGCCCTAAAACGCCCCGATCACAGGATGTCCCGATCATGCCGCTGGCCGATTTCCGCAGTCCCCGCCTGTTCGTCGACGCAAGGCTGTCGGCCGGCGCGGGCATCGCGCTGGAACGGGGGCAGGCCAATTATCTCGGCAACGTGCTGCGGCTCGGCGCGGGGGACGCCGTTCTGGTCTTCAACGGCCGCGACGGCGAATGGCGCGCCGCGATCGCCGGCGGCAAGCGGGCGGACCGCCTCGACATCGTCGCCCGGACGCGGCCGCAGGACAGCCTGCCCGATCTCGCCTATGTGTTCGCGCCGCTGAAACACGCGCGCCTCGATTACATGGTGCAGAAGGCGGTCGAGATGGGCGCGGCGACGTTGCAGCCGGTGGTGACGCGGCACACCCAGGTCAGCCGCGTCAACCTTGAGCGGATGCGCGCCAATGTCATCGAGGCCGCCGAGCAATGCGGCATCCTGAGCATCGCCGCGGTGGACGCGCCGCAACCGCTGGAGCGCTACCTCGCCGGGCGCGATCCGGCGCGCCTCCTGGTGTTCTGCGACGAGGCGGCCGAGGTCGCCGCCCCCGTCGCCGCCTTGAGCGACGGCGCGCGGGGCGGCGGCATCGACGTCCTTGTCGGCCCCGAGGGCGGATTTTCCGAGGCCGAGCGCGCCGCGCTGCTGAAGCAGCCGCGGGTGGTGCGGCTGTCGCTCGGGCCGCGCATCCTGCGCGCCGACACCGCCGCCGTGGCCGCCCTGACCCTGGTTCAGGC
>JBDHSX010000092.1:0-14855 GCA_039808365.1 Xanthobacteraceae bacterium
CAGAACTGGGGCAACCGCGCTTACTTCCCGCGCGCGGAAAAGTCCTTCACCTGCGAGGAGGTGCTGGGCGCGTTCCTCGCGCAGTTCTATGATGACAAGCCGCCGCCGAGGCTGGTGCTGCTGTCGCATGACATCGAGGAGCGCGCGTTGCTGGCGAGCGCGCTGACCGTCAAGGCCGGCTTCAAGGTCGAGGTGACGATGCCAAGGCGGGGTGAGAAGAAGGACCTGGTCGCCCACGCCCTGACCAATGCCCGCGAGGCGCTCGGCCGCAAGCTGGCCGACACCGCGACCCAGGCGCGGCTGTTGCAGGGGCTCGCGACCGCCCTCTCGTTGCGGGAGCCGCCGCGCCGCGTTGAGGTCTACGACAACAGCCACATTCAGGGCACCAACGCGGTCGGCGCCATGATCGTCGCAGGTCCCGACGGGTTCCTGAAAAGCCAGTACCGCAAGTTCAACATCCGCTCCGAGGGTCTGACGCCGGGCGACGACTACGCCATGATGCGCGAGGTGCTGGAGCGGCGCTTCAAGCGGCTGCTGACGCAGGGGCCGGACCCCGCCAAGCCGGCCGAGAGCAGCGACGAGACGCCGCAGCAATGGCCCGATCTGGTCATCATTGACGGCGGCCGCGGCCAGCTCAACGCCGCGCAGGCGGTGTTCGACGAACTCGGGCTGACCCAGGTCGCGCTGATGGCGGTGGCGAAGGGGCCGGATCGCGACGCCGGCCGCGAAACCCTGTTCATGGCCGGCCGCGAGCCGATCAAGCTGGAACCGCGCGACCCGGTGCTGTATTTCATCCAGCGGCTGCGCGACGAGGCGCACCGCTTCGTGATCGGCTCGCACCGCAAATTGCGCAAAAAGGACATCCGCGAGGCCGGGTTGCAGGAGATCGAAGGCATCGGCCCCTCGCGCAAGCGGGCGCTGCTGCATCACTTCGGCACGCTGAAGGAGATCGAGCGGGCCTCGCTCGCCGACCTCGGCAAGGTGCCGGGGATCAGCGCCGAGAGCGCCCGCCGGATCTTCGCGTTTTTCCACGCGCAGCCGGGCTAGTGGCTCGATTCCAACATTTGCACCCTCATCTCGGCCAGGGCTTACGCAAATGTTGGAATCAAAAAGCCACTAGCAAATATAGAGTTTCTAGTGGAGCTTTGGATTTGACATTCGCTTTCTGAGATTGCTGTAGAGTGGGTCGCGAATGTCAAATCCGCTCCACGAGCGGGCGAAATTGATGCGCGGACGGTTGACCTTGGCGTAACGGCGGTATTGGTAGAGCGAATGAATACGGCGACCACCAGAAGCCCGGCGCGGAACGGGTTATCGCTCCCGAATATCCTGACCTTTGCCCGGATCGCGGCGATCCCGGTGGTGGTCGGCTGCGTCTACGCCCAGTCGATCATGGAGGGGCCGCTGTGGTTGCGCTGGGTGGCGCTGGCGGTGTTCATCGCCGCCGCCATCACCGATTTCCTCGACGGTTACTACGCCCGGATCTGGGATCAGCAATCGGCGCTCGGCCGGATGCTCGACCCGATCGCCGACAAGCTCCTGGTCGCCTCCTGCCTGCTGATGCTGGCGGCGGACGGCATCATCCACGGCTGGACCCTGTGGGCCGCCATCGTCATCCTGTGCCGCGAAATCCTGGTGTCGGGCCTGCGCGAATATCTCGCGGCGCTGCGGGTCAGCGTGCCGGTGACCAGGCTCGCCAAGTGGAAAACCACCGCGCAACTGGTGGCGATCGGCTTCCTGCTGGCCGGCGAGGCCGGCGACCGGGTGTTTCCGTTCGTCACCCAGATCGGCCTGCTGCTGCTGTGGCTGTCGGCGATCTTCACGATCTACACCGGCTGGGATTATTTCCGCGCCGGCATCCATCACCTGATCGAGGCGGACGCATGAAGGTGGTCTATTTCGCCTGGGTGCGCGAGCGCATCGGCAAGGCGGAGGAAATCGTCGAGCCGCCGGCCGAGGTGCGCACCGTGGGCGACCTGATCGGCTGGCTGGCGCGGCGTGGCGAGACTTATGCCCATGCCTTCGAGGTTCCCCAAGTCATCCGCGCCGCCATCGACCACGCCCACGTGCCGCCGGAAACCGCCATCGCCGGAGCGCGCGAGATCGCGCTGTTTCCGCCGATGACTGGCGGGTAGGGTGGGGCAGATTCGAGCCCCATCGTGACTTTCGTCATTGCGAGCAAAGCGAAGCAATCCAGGTCTTGCTTTGCGGCTTTCTGAATTGCTTCGCTTCGCTCGCAATGACGGCTGGAGTAATATCGTAATTCCATGACTGTCCCCGTCACCATCCGCCTGCAACAGGCCGACTTCGACACCGCGCGCGAGATCGCGGCGATGAGCGCCGGGCGCACCGATGTCGGCGCGGTGGTGTCGTTCAGCGGCGTCTGCCGGGGCGGCGTTGACGGCGACGCCATCGACGCGCTGACGCTCGAACATTATCCCGGCATGGCGGAAGCCGAGATCGGCCGCCATGTCGCGGAGGCGCTGGCGCGCTGGCCGCTCACCGGCGTCACCATCATTCATCGCCATGGCCGCATCAAACCGGGCGAGAACATCGTGCTGGTGGTCACCGCGTCGTCGCATCGTCAGGCGGCGTTCGAGGCGGCGGAATTTCTGATGGACTACCTGAAGACGCGCGCGCCGTTCTGGAAGCGCGAGGAACGCGCCGCCGGCGCCAACTGGGTTGACGCCGCCGCGCATGACGACGCGGCCGCCGCGCGCTGGACCAAATCCTGATGGTGAAAAAGACACGCTCCAAACAGACGCGCGCCCCGGCGAAGGCCGCAGCGAAAAAAGCCGCGCCGCCCCGCGCGGCAAAGGCCGCGACTGCCGCGAGGATCGTCCGTCCCGCGCGCGGCGAACTGGTGACGTTGCTGGATTTCGTCCGCTACGCCGTCAGCCGCTTCACCGAGGCCGAGCTGGTGTTCGCCCACGGCACCACGGATCCGGTGGCGGACGCGGCGTTCCTGGTCTGCGAGGCGCTGCATCTGCATCCCGACCAGCTTGAGATGTTCGCGACCGCGCGCGTGACGACGGCGGAAGGCGCGAAACTGCTCGACCTGATCGCGCGGCGGGTCGAGACCCGCAAGCCGACCGCCTATCTGGTCAACAAGGTCTACATGCGCGGGCTGCCGTTTTACGTCGACGAGCGGGTCATCGTGCCGCGCTCCTTTATCGGCGAATTGCTGGATTCGCATTTCGCCGGAGCGGACGAGGTTGACGGCGGCGCGCTGATCGACGATCTCGGCGCGGTGGAAAGCGTGCTCGATCTGTGCACCGGCTCGGGGTGTCTCGCGATCCTGGCGAGCCGCTATTTCCCCAATGCGCGGATCGATGCCGTCGATCTGTCGAAGGATGCGCTCAAGGTGGCGGCGCGCAATGTCGCCGACTACGGCCTCGCCGATCGCATCGCGCTCCATCACGGCGATCTGTTCGCCCCGCTGGGGGACGCGCGCTACGATCTCATCATCAGCAATCCGCCCTATGTCGACGCCCAGGGCATGGCGGATTTGCCGCGCGAGTGCCGGCACGAGCCGAGGATGGCATTCGACGGCGGCGACGACGGGCTCGCCATCGTGCATCGCATCCTGCGCGAGGCCGCGTGGCATCTGACGCCGAATGGCGGACTCCTGTGCGAGATCGGCCGCGGCCGCGATGCGCTGGAGGCGGCCTATCCGGAATTGCCAATGCTCTGGCTCGACACCGAGGACTCCGAGGGCGAGGTGTTCTGGATCGACGCCGCGACGCTCGCGACCCTGGCCTGACCGTTCATCATTGTTTCGCGGGTCCGCCCCGCGCCGCCGGCATCGCCTCTGTCGCGCCAATAAGATGTATTGACAATATATCTTTATAGCGCGACTATCCCGGCATCACGGACGTCTTGCCGCCACCGATCCACGAAACCGGCGACAGGCCGCGATGCAATCCGATGCAAGCCCGCGACGGGCGATGACAGGAGCCGCCAAAGGAGCCGCCATGTGTCAGACCACTGAAGAAACCGCCGCCCCCGAACTCGATGTGCGCAGCCTTATTCCGGCGCAACGCCACGCCAAGATTTTCCAGCTCGTCGCTGAGCTGGCGGCGGGCGATTCGTTCGTTCTGGTGAACGATCACGATCCCAAGCCGCTCTATTATCAGTTGGAAGCCGAGCATCCGAACGAGTTCTCGTGGACTTATCTGGAGAAGGGGCCGGCGGTCTGGAAAGTCGAGATCGGCAAGCAGTTCAAGGCTGCGTGATCCGTTTTGCGCGGCGCGCGCGTCCGCGCCGCGTGACCGCTCAGTTGTCGGCAAGCCGATCCATCGCCACGGTTTGCCGGTCGCGTCGGCGGCGTCATGCCGCCGGCGCGCTTTTTCAAAAGGAATGTCGCCGTGGTCGGCGTCGCTTTATCCCGCTGGACGATGTCCTATTTCGCGACCGCCGTGATGGCGCTGATCGCCGCCGAGGCGGTGATGCTGGCGGGCATCGGCTATCCCCAGGCGCCGATCGCCGCGCCGGAAACGCTGCTGCTGGTTCACCTGGTCGCGATCGGCTGGCTCAGCCTGTTGATGTGCGGCGCGCTGTTTCAGTTCGTCCCGGTGCTGGTGGTTCGCCCGCTCCACAGCGACACGCTGCCGCTGCCGACGCTCGGCCTCCTGATCGTCGGTCTCGCCGCGCTGCTGCTCGGCTTCGCCCAGCTCGGCGGCATCATCCAAACGCCATTCCAGTTCCTCCCGGCCGCCGCGATCCTGCTTGGCGCGGGCTTTACGCTGGTGTTGTGGAATCTCGGCCGCACGCTGTGGGCGGCGCGACCTCTGCCATTGTCCGCGCGCTTCGTGGTCGGCGGGCTGTGCAGCCTCGCGGCGACGGTGGTGTTCGGCATCATCTTCGCGCTGGTGTTGAGCGGGGTCGCCGCGGTGCCGCATCTGGTGGACGTCGCGGCGTTCGGCCTGCCGATCCATGTCATCGCCGGGCTTGGCGGCTGGCTCACCTTCACCGCGATCGGCGTCAGCTATCGCCTGCTGGCGATGTTCATGCTGGCCCCGGAGCTTGAGGGCCGCACCACGCGCGGCGTGCTCTATCTCGGCGCGGCGGCGCTCGCCGCCGTCGTCATCGGCGGCGCGGCGGCGATCTGTCTGGCCGGCAACGTGATGGCGGCCGTCGGCATCGGCGGCCTGCTCGGTGTCGCCGCTGTCGCGCTTTACGGCGGCGACATCGTGCATCTCTATCGCGCGCGCAAGCGCCGCGTTGTCGAACTCAACAGCCGCATGGCCGGCGTGGCGCTGGCCAATCTGGCGGCGACGGTGGTGATCGGTATCGTCCTGCTGGCCGTCGGCCGCTTCGCCGATCATGTCGGCGTCGTGGTGTTTCTGGTCGGCTTCGCGTGGCTCTCGGGGTTCGGCCTCGCCAAGCTCTACAAGATCGTCGCCTTCCTCACCTGGCTTGAATGCTACGGCCCGGTGCTGGGCAAGACGGCGACGCCGCGCGTGCAGGATCTCGTCACTGAGGCGCGCGCGCAAAAATGGTTCACGTTGTATTTCGTCGCGGTATGGATCGCAGCGGCCGCGTTGCTGTTGGCGCAGCCCGGGCTGTTTCGTTTCGCCGCCGGCGCGATGCTGTTTTCGACCGTGGGCATCGGCGTCGAACTGATGCGCACCCGCCGCCTCGCCAATGTCGCCCCCGCGATGCGGCTGCCCAAGGGGGTCCGGCCGCCGCATCTGTTGCACGCATCGATTCAGCCTGGTTGAAGGAGATACGCATGACCACGCAATTCATCGACGTCGATGTCCGCCCCATCCTGCGCGCCGGCGGCGAGCCATTCGGCGCGATCATGGCGGCGGTGGCGAAGCTGCAACCCGGCGAGGGTTTGCGGCTGCTGGCGACCTTCAAGCCGGCGCCGCTGTTCCAGGTGCTGGGCGCGCGCGGGTTCAGCCACGAGGCGCGGGAGATCGGCGGCGGCGACTGGGAGGTGCTGTTCTCGCCGGGCGCGTCGGCCATGCCCGCGACGGCCGCCGCCGCGCCGAAGCCCGCGACCGACGACGCATGGCCATCGCCCGCGCAGGAAATGGACAATCGCGAGCTTGAGCCGCCGGAGCCGATGGTCCGCATCCTCGCCGCGACCGAAACCATGGCGAAGGGCGCGGTGCTGTCGGCGCTGCTCTGCCGCGAGCCGATGTTCCTGCTGCCGGAACTGGCCAAGCGCGGCCACGCCTGGCGCGGCGGCTTCGAGCCCGACGGCAAGACCTACAAGATCCTGATTCGCGTCGGGGCCGCGAAGGAGGCCGCATGACGCCCGAAGAAAGCGACGCCTTCGCGGAACGGATCAGGGAGGCGCTGCGCCTCGTGATCGATCCGGAACTCGGCTACAACATTGTCGATCTCGGGCTGGTCTACGGCGTCGAGGTCGAGGACGGCGGCGTGGTGCGCGTGGCGATGACGACGACGACGCGCGGTTGTCCGGCGACCGGCTATCTCAAGGACGGCGCGCGCGACGCGGCGTGGAGCGTGCCGGCCGTCGAATTTGTCGATATCGCGCTGACCTACGACCCGCCGTGGACGCCGGACATGATGACGGACGCCGCCAAAGTCCATCTGGGAATCGTCTGATGGCGGCGCCCGACCATGTGGCGAAGAAAGCCGCCGCGACCACGCCGCTGGCCGGCGTGCTGCTGGCCAGTCTCGAAGCGCTGGCGGCCAGCGGCGAAGCCGACGCCGCCTGCCGCCTTGCCGGACAAGCCTGCGCCGAACTGCGACACAGCGACCCGGCGGCGTGGCAGCGCTTCAATGTCTTCCTGCACCGGATGATCAAACACGTTTCTTGAAACAAAAATACTTCTGCAATCCGGACAACGGCGCCGTCATCGCGAGCGAAGCACCTTCTCCCTTCTTCCTCCCGGCAAGCGGGGGTGAGGGTTCTGGATCGCTTCGGAGCTTGCCCTCGTCGCGATGACGGTCTTGTCTTGATCAGCACACAGGACCATCACCGCATGTCGACGATCCGTTCCGAAATGCCGCCCGGTTTCGTTGCCTACGGGCGTTCGCCGGATTTCCATTCCGACAGCCTGCCGGCCAAGCTGCAATCGGCGCACAGCACCAAGGCCGGAACATGGGGACTGCTGCATGTGCTGGACGGTGTCGTGCAGTTCCGGCTGGAAGCCCCGCATCAGGGCGAGAAAATCGTGCGCGCCGGTGAAACCGTCGTGATCGAATCGCAGGTGCCGCACCGGGTCGTGTTTCTCGAACCGGGCCGCATGTTCGTCGAGTTCTACCGGCAGGCGGAGACGAACATCCCCGCGACATGACGGCAGGTGGGCCGTCATTGTCTCGCACCCATCTCAACGCGAGAACCGGATCGGCACCGCCAGGCCGAGGGTGCTTCCGCCGGTGCCGGGCGGTGGCGCGGGAACCGGACTGGCGCGGCGCGGCAGGGCGACCGCCTCGGCGTCGAGCACGCGGTCGCCGGACGAACGCAGCAGCCGCGAACCGGTCACCTGTCCGGCGCGGTTGATGGTGAAGGCGACGGTGACGGTCCCGGTGCCTGCCGCGCCCGGCGGAAAGCGCTTGTAGCGATTGAGGTGCGCCATCAACTCGCTTCGCCACGACGCCGCCGCGGCGGCGGACGAAGCCATTCCGGGGGCGGGCGCCGCCGCGCGCTCGGCGCGTTGAGCCCGCGCTGATGGGGGAGCCGAACTGCGCGGCGCGGCATGGTGGGCGGGCTCGCGCGGCTTGGCGTGTTCGGCTCTCTCCTTCGGCGGCGGCTTGATCGGCTTGGGCTCAGGCTCCTTCGGCGGTTCGGGCCTCGGTGGTTCGGGCGGCGTCAACGTGGCGGCGGCGTCGTCCGCCTTGGGCAATTCCGGCATCTCGACGTCCGGTTCGGGCGCGGGAGGCCGAGGTTCAGGCGTCACCTCGGGTTCCGGCTTTGGCGGTTCCTCTGACTCCGGCGTCGTCTGCGGTTGCGCCTCGGTCATCTGTGGCCCCGGCGCGACCTGTTGCGGCGGCGCCTCGGGCGCAACCGACAGCGGCACCAGATCGATCATCACCGCCGGCGGCGGTCCGCCCGCCACCGCCTCGACCGATCGCCAGCGCGCCGCAAGCCAGAGCGCGGCGGCGTGAACGATGAGGACGACAGCGGTCGCCCCGATCCAGCGCGCGAGCCCGCGCCGCGCCACCGCCGCGCGCCGGCGGTCACGGCTGACAATGCGGGCGAGGTGCGCGGCCTCGACGGCGTTATCGTCAGTTTCGTTCAAGCGCAATTGTCAGCGTTGCGGCGGGCTCGACGCGGCCCGAGCCGCCTCTGGCGGCACGAAATGAATTTCCCAGCTTACCATCGGCCCCGGCTTGCCGTTGAAGAATCGCCGGGTGCTGATGATGGTCCGCGTCGCATCGGCGGCGTTGGCTTTCATCCAGGCGTCGCATTGCTGGTAGAATGGCCCGCCCGCCTCGCAGATGCCGATGAAGCCCACGCGCCGCGCCTCAGTAGCGTTGATCAGGCCCGACGGCGGTTCCTCGGGGGCCAGCGGCGTCGGATGATCGGGGCTGTAGAATGCCATGAGATTGGACACCCGCGTCGATCCCACCACCGCCGGCCATGGCGTGTTGAAGCGCAACCGCCATTGCTGGGTGAGATCGCGCGCAAGCTCCGAGCGGCCGTCGATCGCCTCGTTGCCGACGCCGTTGGTGGTCTCGCGCGGCGCGACGCGGCCCGCGATTTCCGGCGCGGCCGCCAGCGTCACCAGGCTGGCGAACAGCCAGATCGCGGCGAGGCGGAACAATGCGATGCGCGGGACGCGCAGCATCGGGATCGCCAGCAGCGCCAGCGGCACCAGGAAGAACAGCGGAATGCCCCAGTCCGTTTTCATGTAGATCGCGAACGCGATGCCGCCGAGCGGCGGCCCGACGGCGACGACCGCCTGGATGATCCAGATCTGAAGCGCCTGCGGGATCCGCACCGCCGGATTGGGATCCCGCGACCAGTTCAGCCGCGCCACCGTCGAAAAATTTCGCACCAGCGCCAGCGAGCGCCACGGCGGGAACACCAGCGCCAGCGCGCCGAGCACGACCGGCAGCAGCAGCAGCGCGACGCTATGCCCGAGATAATTGCTTACGAGGCGCAGGCTCTCGACGCGGCTGGAGATTTCATAGACGCCGCCGGCGTAGGTCAGCGGCCGGAAGTCGTTGCGCCACAACCAGCCGAGATGTGGCGTCAACGCCGCCAGCATGGCCGCGATCGCCACCCACGGCGCCGGCGAACGCAGGAACGAAAGCCGCTGCGGATGCAGCAACGCGGCGATGCCGATGGCGCCGATCATCGTCAGCGCCCAGTATTTCGCCAGCAACGCCAGCGCGCCCGCCAGCCCGAGCCAGAGGCCCGAAACGGCGGTTCGCTTGTCGAATGCATGCAGATAGGCCAGCACCAGAAGCGGCATGGTGGCGAGCTGGATCAGGTCGGCGTTGAACTTGAAGCCCTTGAAGTTGAAGATCGGATAGATCGCCAGCATGACCACGATAAAGAACGCCCGGCGGCGATCGACCACCCGCAGCGCGATCAGCCAGCACACCCACAGGCTGAAGCCGGCGACCGCCATCGCCAGCGCGTAGGCCGACCCATTCGTCACCGGAAACAGCCGGAACCAGACGCCCGCGACCCAGCCCGACAGCGGCGGATGCTTGCCATAGCCGAGCAGGAACTGCTGGCCCCAGGCATAGGCCTCGGCGATGTCGAAATGGATGTCCTGGCCCTGCTTCAGCACCGTGAGAATGCGGCTCCACAGCGCCACGTGAAGCAGGATGAAGCCCGCCACCAGCGCCCGGCTCACCCGGGGGTCGGTCGCGCAGGCCACGACCCACGCGGCCATCCGCCGCCACCCGGAACGGCGGCGGCGTGGACCAGCGTGCGACGGAGAAACGGGCATTCGCGGACCTTTTCACGTTCCCGTAAGGAACGCCCCGAACGGCTTCGGGCAGGCATTCCGGAACCGATAAAGCGCCCACTACTAGATTCGGCCACGCCAGAAGGCAAATCGACCATTGGTGAATTGGACGGATTCCAAGACAGTTGCTGGTGAGAGGAGCCAATGCTATCTCGCGCCGATGACCAAAGCTCCCATTTCGAACATCCGCAATTTCTCCATCGTCGCCCATATCGACCATGGCAAATCGACGCTGGCCGACCGCCTGATCCAGACCACGGGCGGGTTGCAGGACCGCGAGATGAAGGAGCAGGTGCTCGATTCGATGGATATCGAGCGCGAGCGCGGCATCACCATCAAGGCCCAGACCGTCCGCCTCCATTACAAGGCCAAGGATGGCAAGGACTACATCTTCAACCTGATGGACACGCCCGGCCATGTCGACTTCGCCTATGAGGTCAGCCGGTGCCTTGCCGCCTGTGAGGGCGCGCTGCTGGTGGTCGACGCCTCGCAGGGCGTCGAGGCGCAGACGCTGGCCAACGTCTATCAGGCCATCGACAACAATCTTGAAATCGTCCCGGTGCTCAACAAGGTGGATCTGCCGGCCGCCGAGCCCGAGCAGGTCAAGCAGCAGATCGAGGACGTGATCGGCATCGACGCCTCCGACGCGGTGATGATCTCGGCCAAGACCGGGCTCGGCATTCCCGACGTGCTGGAGGCCATCGTCACCCGGCTGCCGCCGCCGCAAGGCGACCGCGCCGCGCCGCTGAAGGCGCTGCTGGTCGATAGCTGGTACGACGTCTATTTGGGCGTGGTGGTGCTGGTGCGCATCGTCGACGGCGTGCTGCGGAAGGGCAGCCGCATCCGCATGATGGGCACCAACGCCGCCTATGACGTCGAGCGCGTCGGCTATTTCACGCCGAAAATGGTCAATGTCGACGAACTCGGCCCCGGCGAGGTCGGTTTCATTACCGCCGCCATCAAGGAAGTGGCCGACACCCGCGTCGGCGACACCATCACCGACGACCGGCATCCGGTTAAGGACATGCTGCCGGGCTTCAAGCCGGCGGTGCCGGTGGTGTTCTGCGGCCTGTTTCCGGTCGACGCCGACGATTTCGAGACGCTGCGCGCGGCGATGGGCAAGCTGCGGCTCAACGACGCCAGCTTCTCGTTCGAGATGGAGACCTCGGCCGCGCTCGGCTTCGGCTTCCGCTGCGGCTTCCTCGGGCTCCTGCATCTGGAAATCATCCAGGAGCGGCTCTCCCGCGAGTTCGACCTCAACCTGATCGCCACCGCGCCCAGCGTCATCTACAAGATGCACCTGACCGACGGCCGCGAGATCGAGATTCACAATCCGATCGACATGCCGGACGTGGTGAAGATCGCCGAGATCGAGGAACCGTGGATCGAGGCCACCATTCTCACCCCCGACGACTATCTCGGCAGCGTGCTCAAGCTGTGCCAGGAGCGGCGCGGCGTGCAGAAGGAACTCACCTATGTCGGCGCCCGCGCCATGGTGAAATACGAACTGCCGCTCAACGAGGTGGTGTTCGACTTCTACGACCGGCTGAAATCGGTGTCGAAGGGCTACGCCTCGTTCGACTATCATCTCACCGACTATCGCGCCGCCGATCTGGTCAAGATGCAGATCCTCGTCAACAACGAGCCGGTGGATGCGCTGTCGATGCTGGTGCATCGCACCCGCGCCGAGGGGCGCGGCCGCGCCATGGTCGAGAAGATGAAGGAGCTGATCCCGCCGCACATGTTCCAGATTCCGATTCAGGCGGCGATCGGCGGCAAGGTGATCGCGCGCGAGACGGTGCGGGCGCTGCGCAAGGACGTCACCGCGAAATGTTACGGCGGCGACATCACCCGCAAGCGCAAGCTTCTGGAGAAGCAGAAGGAAGGCAAGAAGAAGATGCGGCAGTTCGGCAAGGTCGACATCCCGCAGGAAGCTTTTATTGCCGCGCTCAAGGTCGATGGCTGAGGGTTGGCGACAGGCTCCGCCCATCGGGTCGTCCCCGCGCCGGCGGGGACCCATACTCCCGGACCTTGGTGATCACCAACTTTAATCGTCATTGCGAGCGAAGCGAAGCACTCCAGAACCTGCGAAGTAAGGACTGGATTGCTTCGTCGCTTACGCTCCTCGCGATGACGACAAAACAAGCGATCACACCGGAATTCTTACCGTAGCGCGCAGGCCGCCCATCGGGCTGTCGCCGAGGGTGACGTCGCCGCCGTGCGAGCGGGCGATGTCGCGGGTGATGGCGAGGCCCAGCCCGCTGCCGCCTTCATCCTGATTGCGGGCGTCGTCGAGCCGCAGGAACGGCTTGAACACGTCCTCCCGCATGTTCTGCGGAATGCCGGGACCGTCGTCATCGACCGTGATGGTCAGCCAGCGATGGTCGCGATGGCCGGCGATGGCGATGGTGGTGGCGTAGCGCGATGCGTTCGACACCAGATTGCCGAGGCAGCGCTTGAACGCCGCCGGTTTCACCGTCACCACCGGCAGCCCCTGGAACGACACCGTCGCGGTGTGGCCGTCGCGTTCGGCGTCGCCGCGCAATTCCTCCAGCGTCGCGGAAATATCGGTGGGCTGCGCCCGCTCGTCGCCGTCGCCGCGGGCGAAGGCGAGGTAGGCCTCCAGCATGCCGGACATCTCGTCGACATCCTTGCGCATGCCCTCAAGCTCGGGATTGTCGCCGATCAGTTCGAGTTCGAGCTTGAAGCGGGTCAGGATGGTACGCAGGTCGTGGCTGACGCCGGCCAGCATCGCCGTGCGCTGCTCCATGGCGCGCTCGATGCGGGTTTTCATCTCGATGAAGGCGTGCGCCGCGCGCCGCACCTCCAGCGCGCCGCGCGGGCGAAAATTCGGTGCCTCGCGGCCCTTGCCGAAACTCTCGGCGGCGTCGGCCAGCCGCACGATCGGCCGGATCTGGTTTCGCAGGAACAGCACCGCGACGATCAGCAGCACCGACGAGGTGCTGAACATCCAGAGAAAGAAGATCTCCGAATTCGAGGCGTAGGCGGCGCTGCGCTGCGCGAACACCCGCATCACCGAATCGTCGAGCTGCACGCGGATTTCCACCAGCGAGGAACGCCCGACGGTGTCGATCCAGAACGGCCGGGAAATCTGCCGGCCGATCTGCGCCGACAGCGATTGGTCGAGCAGCGAGAAAAACGGCTTCGGACCGGGCGGCGGCATGTCGCCTACGGGTAGGAAATCCACCACCAGCCCGAGCCGTTGCTGCGCGATCCGCCGCAGCAACTCGTGATCCTTGTCCTGCGGGTAGCCCTTGTAGATATCGATCATCGCGGCGATGTCCTGCACCACCGTGGCCGACAGCCGCCGCGTCACCGTATTCCAGTGCCGCTCCATGAACACGAAGGCGACCACCGATTGCAGCACCACCATCGGCACGATCATGATCAAGAGCGCGCGGGCATAGAGGCCCTTCGGCATCCAGTTCTTGAACGAGTTGCCGAGGCGCGCATTGAAGGCGGCGACGCGCTGCGCGGCGCCGCGGATCAGGGTCAGGCCGGTGTCGAGCGTGCTCATCGGCGCGCGCTCACGGCGAGGCGACCAGACGATAGCCGATGCCGCGCACCGCTTGCAGGAACAGCGGATTGGCCGGATCGCGCTCGATCTTGCGGCGCAGCCGGTTGATCTGCACGTCGACCGCGCGCTCGTTGACGGTGCCGCCCGGCCCGGTGAGATCGCCGCGCGACACCGTCTCGCCCGGTATGGCGGCGAGAATACGCAGCATCTCGCGTTCGCGGTCGGTCAGATGCACGACGGTTTCGCCCTCGCGCAATTCGCCGCGATCGAGATAATAGATGAACGGTCCGAACCGTACCGATTCCACTTTCTCCACCGGCGCGGGCGCGGCGCGCTTGAGAATATTGCCGATCCGCAACAGCAGTTCGCGCGGCTCGAACGGCTTCGCGACATAATCGTCGGCGCCGATCTGCAAGCCTTCGATCCGGCTTTCGGCCTCGTGCCGCGCGGTCAGCATCACGATCGGCACCGTGGAGGTGGTGCGGATGAAGCGCGCCAGATCGAAGCCGTTCTCGCCCGGCATCATCACGTCGAGAATCAGCAGGTCGAAATGCAACCCCTGCAACTTGGCGCGGGCATCGGCGGCGCTCATTGCGGTGGTGACGCGGTAGCCCTCGCTGGCGAGAAAGCGCGACAGCAGGTCGCGGATGCGGCGGTCGTCGTCGACCAGCAGCAGATGCGGGGCGTCGTCGGCGGGTTGGATCGGCGGGTGCGCCATGGGGGAAACCGTTGTCATTAGTCCCGCGTCTCGGGACGGTGATGATCCAGCAAACTTTCCAGCACCTTGTCGGATTCTTCGCGATCGATCATGGCGCGCAGGAACTGGCTGACCGCGGCGGCGTCCGACGCGCTTAGGTCCCGCATCGCCCGCGTGATCCGGTCGGTCTGCAAGCCGGCGAGTTTCGCGATCAGCGTCTCGCCCTTGGCGGTGGCGTACAACAGGCGCTGCCGCCGATCCTGGTCGCCGGCCCGCTGCACGATATAGCCTTCCTCAAGCAACTGCTTGAGAACCCGCCCCAGCGATTGCTTGGTGATGCGCAGCACGCCCAAGAGGTCGGCGACGGTGAGGCCCGGATAGCGATGCACGAAATGCACGACGCGGTGATGGGCGCGGCCGAAGCCGAATGCCTCCAGCACATGGTCGGCGTCGCCGACGAAATCGCGATAGGCGAAAAACAAAAGCTCGATGATGTCCCAGCGCAGCGGCGGCCCATCGCCGCTCGGGGCGGCATCGCCGCGTGGACCGGCGGCGCCGCCAGCCTTGGCCCTGGTTTTGAGCTTCGGGAAATTTATGTCAGTCATATTGACGTATCTGCGTTCCAATGTTACAAAAACAATGACAGTGACGAAACATTAGATCGTTTTCGTCCCGTCTTTGGTTCCACGGGGTGCGGCCTGTCTATTTCCGCGCA
>JBDHSX010000093.1:0-14844 GCA_039808365.1 Xanthobacteraceae bacterium
GCGGGCGATGACGCCTGATTTACGGGCGACGGTCGAGCGCTTCAATCTCGAACAATCAGACCTTAGCCGCCGGGCAGGTCCAAAATCTTGCCGGGATTGAGCAGCCCGCGCGGATCGAGCGCGCGCTTGATGGCGCATCACCGCCAGTTCCGGTTCGGTGCGGCTCACCGGCAGCCATGGCTTCTTGTCGAGGCCGATGCCGTGCTCGGCCGAGACCGATCCGCCGCGCGCCTGCAACGGCGCATAAACCGCTGTCTCGATCTCGTGCTTGAGATCGGGCGTGAAGCCGCCCGGGACCGCGACCACGACATGCAGGTTGCCGTCGCCGAGGTGGCCGAACACATAGAGCAGGCTCTTGATGGGAAGAGCTTCGAGCCGGCGCTCGACCTCCCGCACATAGTCGTCCATCCGCGACACTGGCAACGAGATGTCGAAGCCGACCGGATCGCCGTCGCGACGGAGTTGGACGACATCGTCGCGAATGGCCCACAACGCCCGGGTTTCGGATTCCGACTGCGCGATCATCGCATCGACCAAGAGGCCCTGCTCCATGGCCGCGCCGAGCGCTTCCTGAAAATTCTCGGCGTCGCGCTCAGGCGCGCTGCCCTGGCTTTCCAGCAGCACATAGAAGGAATGGCCGTTCGGCAGCGGCGCGCGGCCCTTGGCCGGCGGTGTCGTCACCAGCGTGTAATAGGAGCGCCACATCACCTCGAACGACGACAGCGCGCCGCCAAGCGCGCGGTCCATGTGGCGCAAGAGCCCCGCCACCTGGTCGAACGTCTCGACCGCGACCATCGCGGTGTGACTCGCCAGCGGCTTTTCGCGCAACCGCAGCACCAGCCGCGTGATGACGCCGAGCGTGCCTTCGGAGCCGATGAACAGGTGCTTGAGATCGTAGCCGGTGTTGTTCTTGATCAGCGGGTAGAGCGAGGAGATCACCGTGCCGTCGGCCAGCACTGCCTCAAGGCCGAGCACCATGTCGCGCGTCATGCCATAGCGCAGCACGCGATTGCCGCCGGCATTGGTGGCGACCGTGCCGCCGAGCGTCGCGGTGCCGCGCGCGCCGAGGTCGAGCGGATAGATCATCCCCTGCGCTTCCACCGCCTCCTGCAACGCCTGCAAGGTGACCCCGGCCTGCACCGTCGCGGTGCGCTGCATCGGATCGATCGCCTCGATCGCGCGCATGCGCTCGGTCGAGATGATGATGTCGGATGGCCCGGATTTGGTGGCGTGGGTCAGGCCGGTCAGGCCGCCGTGAGGAATCACGACAAGCCCCTGCTCGTGGCACCACCGCATCACGGCGGACACCTCCGCCGTGTTCGCCGGGCGGACCAGGGCCCGCCCCTGCATGGTCTCGGAGGAGAAGATGCCGTCGGCGCGGGCGCCGAGATCGGCCGGGCCGAGCACGCCGCGAGCGCCGACGATGGTGGTCAGATGCTCGATCACCGGATCCATCGTCTGCTCCTTACGCGGCGACGGATTTCGCGGCCTTGATCGCGGCCCGCTCTTTCTCGACCTGCGCGACGTGACGCTCGCGGACATGGCCGTAGCCGCGGATTTTCTCCGGCAGCGAGGCCAGCGTGACCGCGGTGTCGACATTGCCGCGGTCGAGCCGGGCGATCAACGCGCCGACGTCCTGCTCATACTCCGCCAGCAGACGATGCGCGAGCTTGCGCTCGTCGCTGTTGCGGAAGGGATCGAACATCGTGCCGCGCAGACCCTTGAAGTGCTTGAGCAGGCCGAACGCGCTCATCAGCCAGGGGCCGACCTCCTTCTTGTAAGGTTTGCCGTTCTCGTCGATGCCGCCGAACGGCCAGGCGCCGACATGGAAACGGATCTTGTAGTCGCCCTCGAACGTGGCCGCCAATTCGCGTTTGAAGGTATCCGAGGCATAGAGACGGGCGACCTCGAATTCGTCCTTGATCGCCAGCAGCTTGAAGTAATAACGCGCGACCGCGGTGCTGAAGCGGTCGTCGAGGCCCTTGGCGGCCTCGGCGGCGATGGCGCGGTCGACCAGCGCCTTGTAGCGCTGCGCGTAGGCTTCGTCCTGGTAGTCGGTGAGATAGGCCATCGAGCGGGCGACGACGGCGTCGCGCGACATGTCGATGCGTTTCGGCAGCGGCTTCACGCTGCTGCCCGTGGCGGCGGCTTTCTCGACGGCGTCGAGATCGACCGCGGCGCGCCGGCCCCACAGGAAGCTGGTCTTGTTGAACTCGACCTGCGCGCCGTTCAGTTCGATCGCCCTCATGATCGAGTCCAGCGACAGCGGGATATAGCCCTTCTGCCAGGCCGCCCCCAGCATGAACATATTGGTGGCCAGCGTGTCGCCCATCAGGCGCGAGGCGATGCGCAGCCCCTCGACCGCGAGCAGGTTATCCTTGCCGCAACGCGCCCGGATCCGCTCGATCAGCGCATTCTGGTCGAGCTGCCAATCCGGATTGCGCGAGAAGTCGGTGGTCGGCACCAGATCGCTCGCCACCACGACGCGGCTCGTGCCCGGCTTGATGCGCAGCAGCGCCTCGTCGCCGGCGGTGACGACGAGATCGCAACCAACCACGGCATCCGCTTCGGCGTCGGCGATCCGGGTCGCGTGCAGATGATCGGCGGTCGGCGCGATGCGGACATGCGACATCACCGCGCCGTACTTTTGCGCGAGGCCGGTCACGTCGAGCACCGAGGTCACAAGGCCCTCGACATGGGCGGCCATGCCGAGCACCTGGCCGACGGTGACGACGCCGGTGCCGCCGACGCCGGTCAGGAGCAGCGAATAGTCGCGCGTCAGTTCAGGCCGCGCGGGCATCGGCAGGTCGGGGAAATCGACATTGCCGACGCCGCCTTTCTTCGCCTTGCGCAAGGTGCCGCCATGCACCGTCACGAAGCTCGGACAGAAGCCCTCGACGCAACTGAAATCCTTGTTGCAGGAATTCTGGTTGATCTTGCGCTTGCGGCCGAACTCGGTCTCCAGCGGCTCGACCGACATGCAGTTCGAGGTCTTCGAGCAATCGCCGCAGCCTTCGCACACCGCCGCGTTGATGAAGGTGCGCTTGGCGGGATCGGCCCATTTGCCGCGCTTGCGCAGGCGGCGGCGCTCGGTGGCGCAGGGCTGGTCGTAAACGATGATGGTGACGCCCTCGATGTCGCGGCAACGCTTCATCACCTCGTCAAGCTCGGTGCGCGGCAGCAGCGTCACGCCGCCGGGCAGCGAGCCGGGGCCGTATTTGTCGAGGTCGTCGGTCAGCACGAAGATCGCCTTGGCGCCCTCGGCCGCCAGTTCGGTGACGATCTGGTGGACCGACAGTTCACCGTCGATCGGCTGGCCGCCGGTCATCGACACGAAGCCGTTGACCAGCACCTTGTAGGTGATGTTGGCCTTGGCGGCGATCGACTGGCGGATCGCGAGGAACCCCGAATGGAAATAGGTGCCGTCGCCAATATTGGAGAAGACGTGCTTCTCGTGGGTGAATTTGTGCTGACCAAGCCAGTGAATGCCTTCGCCGCCCATCTGAGCATAGATCGGCAGCGTCTTCATCGGATCGTTGAGCGGCGCCATGCCGTGGCAGCCGATGCCGGCGATCGCCCGCGAGCCATCCGGCACCTTGGTCGAACGATTGTGCGGGCAGCCGGAGCAGAAGCCGGGATTGCGGCTGGGCGAGGTGGCATCGTTGGCGCCGGCGCGCTTCATCACCGCCGGCGGGGTCGCGGACGGCAGGTCCGTCCGCTCGGGATGGAGCCGGTGCAACTCGGCCGCGATCACCCGCCCGATCACGGCCGAGGACAACTCGCCCCAGCCCCGGAACACGATGTCGCCGCGCTCCGGCGCGAAAGCGTTGGCGCTGTCGTATTTGCCGACGACGCGCGGCCGGCCGGGCAGCGCGAGGTCGTAGAGGATGCCCTTGAGCTGATCCTCAAGGATGCCGCGCTTCTCCTCGACGACAATGATGGTGTCGAGACCGGCGGCGAACTTTTCGATGAACGCCGGATCGAGCGGCCAGATCATCCCGGCCTTGCCCACGCGCAGGCCAAGCTCCTGCTGCCGCTCCTCGGTGAGATCGAGGCCGGCCAGCGACTGCATCACGTCCTGAAACGACTTGCCGGCCGAGAGGATGCCGATCCTGGCGTTGGGCACGGTCTGAACCATGTAGTTCAGGTTGTTGGCGCGGGCATAGGCGATCGCCGCCGGCAGCCGGTGATTGACCAGCCTTTCCTCCCCGCCCAGCGGCGGGTCGAAGATGCGGATATTGCGGCCTTCCGGTCCAAGCTCCGGCGCGGCGGGAAGATCGGGCAGCACGATGGCCGGCGCGTCCGGGCCGACATAGACCGAGCCGCCGCCCTCGACGATATCGTTGTGAATCTTGAAGCCGACGGCGCAGCCCGAGAAGCGGCTCAGCGCGATGCCGTGCAGACCCAGCTCCAGCAGCTCCTGCGTATTGGAGGGATAGAGCACCGGCATTCCCGTCGCGATGAAGATCGGGTCGGAAAAGTTGTAGACGGTCGATGACTTGACGCCGTGGTCGTCGCCGGCGATCGCCAGCACACCGCCGTTCTTGTTGGCGCCGGCGACGCCGAGATGGCGGAAGGCGTCGGTGCTGCGGTCCGTGCCCGGCCCCTTGCCGTACCAGATCGAGAACACGCCATCGACCTTGGCGCCGGGGATCGCGCCGACATATTGCGCGCCCCAGACCGCGGTGGCGGCGAGGTCCTCGTTAATGCCGGGCATGAAGTGAATGTTGTGCTGTTCGAGCAGCTTCTTCTGCGCCCACAGCTCCATATCGTAGCGGCCGAGCGGCGAGCCGCGATAGCCGGAGATGAAGCCGCCCGTGTTCAGGCCCGCGGCCTTGTCGCGGATCGCCTGCTGGATCGGCAGCCGCGTCAGCGCCTGGGTGCCCGTGAGATAAATCCACCCGCTTTGAACGTTGAACTTGTCTTCGAGTGTGACATTCCCTCGGGGAATCGGAGCGTTCATTGCCAAGCCCTCTATTATCAACCGGCGCCCTTGCAGCCGCGCCCGGTCGTCGCCCCACAATATGGAACGGTTCCAATCCGCACAAAGGGTTATTTTGCTCCCCCGGCGGTCAAATGGGGACACCTGGCGGCGACGAGGCGCGGAAAGACGACCGCCGGGAAAGCGGCTGGCGGCTGTGCAAGCCGCTCACGGTCGCGATGAGGGGCGGCAGCCGAAGCTCCTAGGGATGGTCCTTCAGCATTCGGCGCAGCAGCTTGCCCGCCGGCGATCGCGGCAACTCGTCGACGAACCGTATTTCGCGCGGCGCCTTGTAGGGGGCCATGTTGTCCCGCGCCCAGGCTGTCAGTCCGGCGCCGTCGAGAGCCTGGCCCGGCCTGAGGATGACGAAGGCTTTCACCACCTCGCCCTTGGTCGGATCCGGCGTGCCGATGACGGCCGACGCGGCGATCGCCGGGTGCTTGTTGAGGATCGCCTCGACTTCTTCCGGGAACACGCTGTAGCCGGACACCTTGATCATCTCCTTGGTGCGGCCCTGGAAGGTGAGATAGCCATCGGCGTCCAGACGGCCGATGTCGCCGGTGTGGACCCAGCCGTCCCGCAGCGTTTCCGCGGTCGCGTCCGGACGGTTGCGATAGCCCTTGAAGACACCGGGACTGCGGATCACGATTTCCCCGGACGCGCCGACGGCGACGTCGCGACCGGTTTCGGGATCTTTTATCCGAACCTCGGCTCCGGGAACCGGTTTGCCGTGCGTCCCCCATCGCACCGCGTCGCTGGGCATGTAGGTGTCCATGGTGTGCGTCTCGCTGAGGCCGTAGGCGGCTTCGAACGATTTGCAGTTTCGCGCGAAATCGCGCCACTGCCGGTCCAGCGCCTCGGTCCAGTCGACGCCGAAGCTGGTCACCGGGTTGGTGCGCAGGCTGGAGAGGTCGAAATCCCGCACGTTCGGCAGTTGCATGATCGCGATGTTCATGGTCGCGATGCTGTACCACCAGTTCACCCGATAGCGCTGGATCGCCTGCACCACCGTCAGGGGATCGAACCGGTGGAGCAGAACACTGGTGGCGCCGGCGAAGACCGGAATATTGACGCCCATCAGCATGCCGGCGATGTGGTAGAGCGGCGGGATCGAGAGCAGGATGTCGTCAGCGCCGACCGTGCCGCAAAGCGCCGAGACGGCGGTCTTGTAGGTGGCGTTGCGATAGGTCAGCATCGCCCCCTTGGGCCGCCCGGTGCTGCCGGAGGTGTAGACCATCAGCGACACGTCATCCATGTCGATGGCGACCGGCGTCGGCGTCGCGCCGCCACGGGTCGCGGCCAGAAAATCCTCGACGCCGGCGGCCGAGGCAGCCGCGCTCGCCGCCGGGGCGCGGAGTTCATCGGGGATGGGAAGCGTCGGTTCATCAGGAAGCAGATCGGCGTAGCGCACGACGAAGACGTGCTCCAGCGCCGTCTTGTCGCGAACCTGATCCACCACCGACAGTTGAGGCTCGGCGGCGACGATGACGCGGCATCCGAGATCGTCGAGCTGATAGGCCAGTTCGTGCTCCCGGTTCAGCGGGCTGCAAGGCGAGGCGACCGCGCCGATCTTCTGAATACCGTAATGCGCCATCAGATATTGCGGGCAATTGCTCAGGTACAGCGCGACGGGATCGCCCTTTTTCACCCCCAACTGCTGTAGCCGGGCGGCGAACGCGTCGCTCGCGCGATCAAGCGCGACGTAACTGATTTCCCTGCCGTACCAGATACATGCCGGCTTCTCCGGGATCTCCCGCGCGTGCCGCCGAAGGTACTCGTGAAGCGGGCGCTCCATATCATCATGGAGAGACGAGGTCATATCGGCGGCTCCTTGAACGATGCTCGTTGCGAAATGAATGTTGACACATTCTTTTGGCCGTAAGTAGCTTAATCACTGTTCTTGAGACAACGGGCGGAGACGATTTTGATCAAGCCCGCGACCACGATTGCATCATTGAAGTCCCCGACCAAGCGGCCGGCACGGCAGCGGACATTTTCGTCGGCCGCGACGACGCCCGCGCCGAAATCATCGCTGGACGAGAAGCGACAGGACATCCGTAGCGCCCATGGAGCGAGCATCCGATCACATGCCGTCCCCACTCACCGGGCCCGGCCCGATGCCCATCGTCCGCTCCTTTCACCAGATCCTGCTCTGGCCGCTTCATCTCATATCGTCGAGGAAGGGGACCGGCGGCGACCACTGGGGTCCGTTGCAGGACGATCCTGAGCGGATTTGGAAGGAGGTCGACGACGAGTTCAACACCGACATCGACCATGTCCAGGAACGGCACTACCGGGAATTCGTGACGTTCCTGCCGTATGTGCAACGCCTGTTCTACGGCGAAGGCGCGCACCGGGGCGCGGCCTCGTCCTCCCGCCAGCCGCTGATCAAAGCCTATCGTCGCTCGGATATCGCCAAGGTCCGGGTGGCGTTTTCGGCGAACGACGACCCCGCGACGTTCGAGATCCGGCACGTCGATCTTTACTTTTTTCACGACCTCGATCTGGCCATTCTGGCGATCGAAATCTGCGGATCAGACATCCCGCTCAGCGTCGCCCAGAATATGCTTCGCAGCTTCGGCCGGGCCTATCCGGCGGGCTGGGACAGCAACGGCAACGGCCTCAATTGCCCGCACAGGGTTGAATGGCTGTCCAGCGACGAGCGCGTGCTGGCGGCGTCGAACTACGAAGACCGCGACGTCTATCTCGCCGCCGTGCTGCGCGCCCGCGCGCCGGCGCTGTCCTTCCATTGGCAGTTTCTGCTGAAGCCGCTGGTCTCCGATCATTCCGAACATCCCGGCGCGTTGCGCTTCCGCCAGCTCGAAGGCTACCGGATGCCCGTGATGGCCTATCTCGCGATGGACCCGCTCGCGGAGATGACGCGATCCGACTACATCCGGCTGGCCTACACCAGCGGCGCGGGCGACCGAAACGCACTGCCCTATTCCGAGCGCCACCTCGCCGAATTCGAGCAGTCCTGCTGCTACGACAAATATTTCGACGCCGACCATTTCGATGAAGGATTGAGCATCCGCCTGATGTGCCACGATCATGCGTTTCTCATGGTGGGTGACGCCAGGCGGTCGTTTTTCACGGATCCGGAACGCGGCATTCTCGGCCAATTCCGTCATCAGTATTTTCTGCTGGTCCTGATCGTCCACATGCACAAGGCCGCCCTGCTGATGCTGTCGGATCGCATGGTGCAGACGGTGACGAATCTCAATACGGAACGCCCCGATTCGGTGCGCCGGTTTCGCACCGAGATCAGGGCGCATCTCGAAAAGTTTCTCCGGTTCACCCACCGCTACTGGTTTCAGGAGGTGTCGGATCAGGTCCAGGCGCGCAACGTCTACCGCATTCTCGTCAGCCATATCGGCACCCAACACCTCTACACCGATATCCGCGACGAATTGCAGGACATGAGCGCCTATCTCGACAGCGATCTGCTGCGGCGACAATCGATGACCTTCCTGCGGCTGACCGTCGTCACCACCATCGGCCTGATCTGGACCTCCGTGACCGGCTTTCTCGGGATGAACGTGATCGCGGCGGCATCGGAGCCCCTGGCCGTCAAGGCCGTCTACTTTATCTTGACCACAGCGGCCTTCACCGCGGTGACGGTGTACACCCTGATCAAATCCCAGCGCCTCGCGAATTTCCTCGATGCGGTCACCGACGAGCGGCTGCCGTTTCGCGCAAAATGCGCGTCGCTTCTCGACATCTGGCGACGGAAGCGGTGATTCCATATCATGGTTGGATGAGATATCTTTCGAGTGCGACGAGGCTTTCTCATGCGGTGCGGACGTGGATGATTTGAATTTCAAGGGCCGATCGGTGCTGGTGGTCGGCGGATCGAGCGGGATCGGCAACGCCATCGCCCAGGCGTTTCGCCATCACGGCGCGGAGGTCCATGTCTGGGGCACCCGGACCAGCGCGTCGGACTACGACATCGGCGAGGGCTCCGATCTTTCAGGGCTGCATTACGCGCAGGTCGACGTCGGGGACTTCGCGGCGATCGAGGCGTTTCAGCCGGCGTTCGACAAGCTCGATGTGCTGATCCTGTCCCAGGGCATCGTGCTTTACGGCCGGCGCGAATTCGAGATGGAGGGTTTTCGCCGGATCATCGACGTCAACCTCAACAGCCTGATGGCTTGCAGCCTGAAGTTTCACGGCATGCTCAAGGCCAGCCGCGGCTCCATCATCATTCTCAGTTCGATGGCGGGATTTCGCTCGACCAAGGGCAATCCCGCCTACAACGCCTCGAAAGCCGGCGCGGTCGGTCTCACGCGCACGCTGGGGGAAGCCTGGGCGGAGGACGGCATCCGGGTCAACGGCATCGCGCCCGGACTGATCGCGACGAAGCTGACGAAAGTCACGACCGATCATCCCAAGCGCCGCGAGGCGACCGAGCAGCGCGTGCCACTCAAGCGGCTCGGACAACCCGAGGACATCGCGGGCACCGCGCTGTTTCTCGCTTCGCCCTTGTCGTCCTACACCATCGGCCAGACCCTGATCGTCGACGGCGGGATCACGCTCGCCTGACGATTCGGCCTGCGCCGGTCATCCGCGCCGCGCGAACTCGCGATCCCGAAGCTCACGACGGCGGATTTTGCCGGCGATCGTGACCGGAAGCTCGGCGACATATTCGATCGCGCGCGGATATTTATAGGGCGCGGTGACCGACTTGACGTGATCCTGGAGTTCGCGCGTCAGATCCGGCGACGGCTTGCCCTCCGGCCGCAACACCACGAACGCCTTGACGATCTCGCCGCGCTCGGGGTCGGGGCTCGCCACCACCGCGCACATCTGCACCAGCGGATGCTCGGCCAAGGCATTTTCCACCTCGATCGGTCCGATCCGGTAGCCGGCGGAATTGATGACGTCGTCGGAACGTCCGCGATACCAGAGATAACCGTCGGCGTCCTTTTCCGCGCGGTCGCTGGTCAGAAACCAGCGCCCGTCCGGACCATCGCGAAAACACGCCGCGGTGCGCTCGGCATCTTTCCAATAGCCCAGCATAAGCTGCGGGTTCGGAAGTTTGAGCGCGAGATCGCCCTCCTGCCCGGCCGGCAGGCGTTGGCCGCCGGCATCGATGACGTCGAGGTCGCTGCCCGGAGACGGTCGCCCCATCGAACCGTAGCGCACCGGCTCGCCCGGATAGTTCAGGGACAGCATCAGCGCCTCGGTCTGTCCGTAGGCTTCATCGATGCGGATGCCGGTCGCCTGCTGCCAACGCTCGGCCACGACGGGGTTCATCGCCTCGCCTGCGGTCACCACGCGGCGCAACCGGCCGAGGTCGCCCGGCGTGCGCACTTCGCCCACGACCTGCGACAATTCCGTGCCCGGCGCGCAATACACCGTGACGCCATGCTTGCGCAGCAGGGGGAGCCGGCCTTGCGGGACGAACGGACCATCGAAAAAGAACGCGCAGGCGCCGCAACTCAGCGGCCCGAAGATGATGCTGGTGCCGGCCTTGCTCCAGCCGGTGTCGGCCGTGCACCAGATCACCTCGCCGGGGCGCAGGTCGAGCCAGTAGATCGCCGAAACGCGCCACGCATAGATCGCGCGCGCGGCGTGGACCACGGCTTTCGGATGGCCGGTCGAGCCCGAGGTGTAATACATGATCGCCGGGTCCTCGGCATGAACCTCGGCCGGCACGAGCGTTGCGGCGGCGCGGTCAAGCTCGCTCTGCCAGTCGAGCCAGCCCTCCGTGCCTCCGATCGCCAGACGCACGCCGATCGCGTCGCGGACCGAGGCGAATTTTTCGGTGTGCTCGGCCCGGCAAATCGCCGCCTTGGCTCCCGAGTTGGCGACACGGTAGTCGATATCCCGCGCGGTCAGCATTTCAATGCACGGGATCGGCACCGCGCCGATTTTCATCGTCGCGATCAGCGCGACGAACCATTCCGGCAGGCGCGGCAGCATGACGATGACGCGATCGCCCTTGGCGACGCCTTTGGATCGCAACACGTTCGCGAGCCGGTTCGACAGTTCCGAGAGGTCCGAATAGCTGTATGTCCTGGTCGCGCCGGCGGCGTTTTCCCAGATCAGCGCCGGGCCATCCTGCTCACGCGCCCGCCGGTCGATCACATCGGTGCCGAAATTGAACGATGGCGGCACTCGCCAGTGAAAATCGGCGCAAAGCTTGTCGTAGCCTTCGACAGCGCTCGCTTCGTTCGGTGACCATACGTCGCGCATTCGACCCTCCCGATTGACGCGCTGGCGGTTACTTGCCGACGATGCGGCGGCCGATCGCCCAGCGATGGACCTCGGAAGGACCGTCATAGATGCGGAAGGCGCGAACGTCGCGATAGAACCGTTCGACGATGGTGTCGCGCGTGGTGCCGAGCCCGCCCAGGATCTGCAACGAGCGATCGGCGACGCGCGCGATCGCTTCCGAGCAAATGACCTTGGCCATCGAGCTTTCCGTGGATCCGCGCTCGCCCTTGTCGAGCACCCAGGCCGCATGCCAGACCGTCAACTGCGCCTGATGGATATCCATGGCGTTGTCGGCGAGCATGAACGAAACCCCCTCGTGCTGGCCGAGCGGATGCCCGAAGGCGGTTCGACGCCGCGCGAACTCGGTGGCGATCTCCTGCGCGCGGATCGCCGATCCCAGCCAGCGCATGCAATGGGTCAGCCGCGCCGGCGCCAGCCGGACCTGGGCATGGCGGAAACCCTGGCCGATCTCGCCGAGAACGGCGTCGGCGCCGACACGGAGCCCATTGAAGCGCACCACCGCGTGGCCGCCGACGAAGCTGGAGTCGATGGTGTCGAGCGTTCGCTCGATCTGAAACGCGGGGTTGGGCAGATCGGCGAGAAACATCGTGGCGGCGCCGTCCATGCCTTCGCCCTCGACGCGCGCCATGATGATCGCGAAACCCGCGCCCTCGGCGCCGGTGATCAGCCATTTTTCGCCATCGATCACCCAGCCGTCGCCATCCCGGCGCGCCGTCGTGCGCAATTGGGCCGGGTCGGATCCGGCGCCCGGCGCGGGCTCCGTCATGCAGAAGCAGGATCGGACCTGTCCGGTCGCCAACGGCTTCAGATAGCGTTCGCGCTGATCCGGCCGCGCCACCACGTCGAGCAGGTGAATGTTGCCCTCGTCCGGCGCCGCGCAATGCAAGGCCACCGGCCCCAGCATCGAATAGCCGGCCGCCGTGAAGACCGCGGCCCGGCCGATATGGGACAATCCCTGACCGCCATACTCCGCCGGCGCGTGCGGAGCGAAGACCCCGGCCTTTCGCGCCAGCGCGTTCAGTTCGCGGCGCAGTTCGTCGGTCGGTCCGTGCGAGGTCCAGCGCGGGTCGTTCTCGAAGGGAACGACGGTGTCGGTGACGAACGCCTTCACCCGATCGGCGAGTTCGCTCACATGGGCCGGGAGGGAAAAATTCATGTCGAGTTGGGTTGTCATCGATTCACTCACAGAGGGATTGTGTGACGGCGCGTGTGGTCGGTCCAGGCAAGAGCCCGGAATCGGAAGCAGAGTCTTGCGGGGTGCAATTGCCAACTGAAACTAGCGCGATTTTTTCTCGGCTGACAACCGCGAAGCCAACGAACGCATCGAAATTCGATGCCGCCGGGCGACGGGCTTCCTGTTCGTGGCCGGCGCTACGGCTTGCGACGCATTTACGCAGCGTGGCTTTCGGGGCGAGGATCGACGCGCCGCCTCTTGACGGTCGTCGGGTTCAAGCGTTCTCTGTCGGGCAATAAACAAGGCACGCGCCGCCGCTCCGATGTTCATCCGCCCGCCTCGGCCCAGAGCAGGACCCGACCCATGACAATCGAAGCCGGAACGCTGGCGATGTTGCGGCAGCCGGCCGTCCATTATGGCGCGCGCGCCGGGCGCAAGGTGGCGGAGCTCGCGCGTCAGCGTGACGCGCGCCGGGTTTTGCCGATCGTGACGACGTCCTTGCTCGACAACCCGATCGTGAAGACCACGCTCGACGAACTCGGGCCCGTCGCGCTTCCAATCTTCAGCGACCTCAAGCCACATACGCCGTTCGATGTCGTGCTGGCATTGACGGCGATGATCGAACGCACCGCGCCCGACCTGATCGTCGTGTTCGGCGGCGGCAGCGCCATCGACGCCGCCAAGATCGGCACGCTCGCGGCCGCCGCCGCGGTCGACGGACGGGACCGGCTGCTGGGCTTGCGCGCGGTGACGGATCAGCACGGCGTCGCGCAGAACTCGCCGGCCACGCGAAACATCCCCATCGTCGCCGTTCCGACCACGCTTTCGGCGGCGGAATTCGGCATTATCGGCGGCGCGACCGACGTCGTCACGGGGATCAAACACCTTTACCGATCGGAGACGCTGGCGCCCGAAATCATCGTCTATGATCCCTGGCTCGCCGCCGACACCCCGCTCGACCTGTGGCTGTCGACCGGCATCCGCGCGGTTGACCACGGCATCGAGACGGTGCTGTCCCGCGACGCCAACCCGTTCACCGACGCGCTGGCGTTGCGCGGCCTGGGCTTGCTGCGGGAAGGACTGAATGCCGCGCGCCGCGATCCCGCCAGTGCGGATGCGCGCCATCGCGGTCAACTCGGCGCCTGGCTCGCCGGCTCCAGCATCGGCCGCGTCCGTTATGGCGCCAGCCACGGCCTCGGTCACCAGCTCGGCGCGATCGCGGGAGTTCCGCATGGCATGACGTCCTGCGTGCTGTTGCCGGCGGTGCTGTCGTTCAACGAGGCCGTGGCGCGCGATCGGCAAGCGGACATTGCCGCCGCGTTCGACGACGCCGACCCATCCGCTGCCAGCGCCGTGCGCCGGTTCATCGCGGGGCTCGGGCTTCCGACCCGGCTCTCCGAACTCGGCGTGAACGAAGCCACGCTGCCGCGCGTCGCCGAAACCGGCCTCGCCAACGCCTTCGTGAAAGCCAATCTCCGTCCGATCGCTTCGGCGGACGATATCATGACGATTCTGCGCGCGGCTTATTGAGGGAAAAAAGCCGGAACCGGTTGGATCGGCGGCGATTGCCCGAGGCCGGGTTCAAAGTTATGAATGTCGCGGGTTATTCAAGGCGAACGACAGAACGAGCGACGAGGGACATCAGGCCATGAGCGAGGAAAATGAACTTGTCACCCGCGAGGATCGGGGCGCGGTGTCCTACCTTTCCCTGAACCGCCCGCGCAACGGCAATAGCCTGTCGCTGGCGACCATCGACGCCTTGGCCCGACACTTGACGGATCTGCGCCGGGAGACGTCGATCGCGGTGATCGTGCTGGGCGGGGTCGGCAAGAGGATCTTCTGCGCGGGGCACGACCTCACCGAATTCGACAGCGAGACCGACCCGGAATTTTTCAAGACCGTCTCGACGCGCTGTTCGGCGATGATGCAATTGATGCGCGATCAGCCGCAGATTATCATTGCCCGCGTCGAGGGCGTCGCCTCGGCGGCCGGCTGCCAGCTGGTCGCCAGCGCCGACCTGGCGATCGCCTCCAGCGAGGCGCGCTTCGCCACGCCGGGCGTCAATATCGGTCTGTGGTGCCTGACGCCGATGGTGGCGCTGTCGCGCACGGTGATGCCGAAGCACGCCATGCAGATGCTGACGACGGGGCGTCTTTACGACGCGGAATTCGCGCTGCGGGTCGGCCTCGTCAACGAGGTGGTCGAGCCCGAGCGTCTTGACGCGACGGTCGACGTGCTCGCCGCGGAGATCGCCTCGAAATCGACCTACACCCTGGCCATCGGCAAGCAGGCGTTCTATCGCCAGTTGCAGATGCCGATCTCGGATGCCTACGAATATGCCGGCGAACTCGTGGTGCGGAACATGGCGCATGCCGATGCCCGCGAGGGCATCAACGCGTTTGTCGAGAAACGCAAGCCGGTCTGGGTCGGCCGCAAGTAACCGGCGGCA
>JBDHSX010000094.1:0-14479 GCA_039808365.1 Xanthobacteraceae bacterium
AGCCAGCGTTCGGCGATCGCCAGCAGTTCGGCGTCGGCCTGGGCGCGCTCGCTGGCGGCGGCATGGGCGTCGCGGCCTTGCAGCAGGCCGTCGCGCTCGCCGCGTTTCTGCTGAAGGGTGGCGGAGGCGGCGGCGATGTCCTGCAACAGTTGCGCCTGCCGGATCTGCTCGCGCTCGATGTCGCCCGGCAGCAGATCGAGATCGAGGCCCTCGCGCTCGTGCCGCAGCGCCGCCTCGTCAAGGCCGTCGCCGGTTTCGGTGAGGTCGCGGTGGAGCCGGGCGCTTTCGCTTTCGAGTTGCTGACGGGTATTGAGGCGGTCGAGCGCGACGGCGAGCGCCTCCGTCCCGGCGCAATGCAGGGCGTCACAAGCCTGATCGAGTCGCACCGCGTTGGCCGCGCGCCGCGCCGTCAGCGCCTGACGGTCGGCGGCGTGGCGGGCGCTGGCCTCGCGCAGCCGCGCGCGCAGGTCGCTGGCGCGGCGCGTCGTATCGAGGTCGCGCCACAGCCGCGCCAGCGCCTCCGCGGCGGTGTCCGCCGCAAGCTCCGGCGCGATGCGCGCCACCATGTCGCGCACGTCGCGCTCGAACGCCGCGATGTCGGCCTCCATGGTCGACACGCTGCGGCTCTCGCGCTCGAAACTCGCCTTCGGCACCGCGATGCCCTGCCACACCGCCAGCGTCGCCTCGGCCTCGGCCGGCGTCGCCGTCTCCGCAAGGGCGATGCCGGCCATTGCGCGGGGCCACGCCTGCATCAGTGTGGCGAGCGACTCGCCTGCCGTCGCGCGGGCAACCTCGGCCTCGCGCAGGTCGCGTTCGATGCGTTGCCGGCTCGCCGCGCGGGCCTTGGCGTCGGCCCACGCCGCGCGCAATTCGTCGAGCCGGGATTTGGCCTCGCGATAGAGGGCTTCCGCCGTCAGCGTCCGGTCCGGCGCGCGGCCGGCGGCGTCGAGGAAGGCGAGGGCGGCGGTCTTGCCGGCGGCGAGGCTCGCGCCCAGCGCCTTGAGGTCGGCGTGTTGCGGGCCGAGCTTGTCGAGCCGCCGCAGGATGTCGTCGAAGCGGTCGCGCCAGCGCAGCATGTCGGCCGGGTCGCGCGGCGTCAGTCCCGCCGTCGCCCAGGCTTGCCGCCAGCTTTGATCCAAGGCGGCGCGGCGGGCTTGCGCCTCGGCAAGCGCGGCCGCGTGACGGTCGCGGTCGGCTTGCTGGATGCTTAGGCGTCGCCTGGCGTCGTCCTGGCGGGTGGCGCGCTTTGTGTCGCCCAGCAGCAGGTCGGTGATGCTGTCGATGTCGCGCGCGGCGCGGACGACCTCGGCGAATTTTTGATCGCGGACGGCGTGGTCGCCGTCGATCGCCTCGCGCAGCGCGGCAAAGCCCGCGTCGCGCCGCCGCCGCGCCGCGGCGAGATCGTCGTGGCTCGGCATCGGCGCGATGCCGGTAAGTTGCGCCAGTTCGGCCTTGGTCGCGACGATGGTGGTGTCGAGATCGGCGAGGCTCGCGGCGCGCTGCCGGACGATGTCATCATGATCGGCGAAGTCCCGCGCGAACCGGCCGATCTGTCCGCCATCCGGCACCGCCAGCGCGGCCAGGCCGTCCAGCGGGCCGGGCGAGGGATCGAGCGCGCGGGCGGCGGCCTTGAGCGCGTCGGTTTCGACCTCCAGCGCCGCGCTCTCGCGGCGCAGCCGCTCGGCCTGCGCCGCGACATCGCCCAGCGCCTCGAAGCGTTGCCGCAACGGCTCGGGATCGACGGCGGCGGGGGCGTCGGCCGGCCCGGTGGCGAAATCGTCAAGCTCGCGGGCGAGCCGGGCGTGGCGCGCATCGGTGTCGGCGATGGCCTGTTCGGCCTGTTTGCGCCGCGCGATCAGATCGCGCGCGCCGGCTTGCGCCGCGTCGGTCGGAAGCCGGTCCAGCAGCGCGATATGCGACGATAGCGCCAGCCGCCGCGCGCCGTCGTCGAGCGCGGCCTTTGCCGCGTCGCGCGCCTGCCGGCGGCGCGGCAGGTCTTCGAGATCCTTGCGGATCGCGCCCATGCGGTCGCGCAGCGCCTCGATGGCGGCGGCCTGCGCCAGCATCGTCTCGTTGATCGCCAGCGTCGCGATTTCGGCGGCGTTGGCGGCGTCCGCAGCCTCCAGCCGCGCCAGTTCGCGCGCGATCTCGGCCTCGGTCGCAACGGCCTCGCGCCATTCCGCGAGCGTCGCCGGCGGGATCGCGGGAAGGTCGGCCAGCGCGGCGTGCTCGATCGCGATATCGTCGAGCCGCGCCAGCCGGGAGCGGACCCGCAGGGTGCGCTGCCAGCGGGCGAGCGCCTTGCCGCTGTCGCCGTGCGCCTGGTTGAGCGCGGCGAGCCGCGCCTCGGCCTCGCGCGCGGCGTCGTCCGCAGCCCGCAAGGCGTCGCGGGTGACGATGCTGTCGCGCAAGGTCCGGTCGGCCAAGTCGCGGCGGTCGGCGGCGACATAGAACGCCCGGCTGGCCTTGCGATGCGGCGTGAACAGGTCATCCGCCTCGCCTTGCAGCCGCTCCTTGAGGCGCGTCAGCGCGCTCAGGCCGGCCGAACTCGCCGCCAGGGTTTCCGCGAGCCGGCCGCCGGCCTTGAGCAGGTCGTCGCCGCCGCGCCGCAGCGCCTCCGCCGTGAGGCCGAATTCGCGGTCGAAGGTGTCGCGCGCGAGGCCGCCGAGCCACGGCGCCAGCATGTCGTCGGGCAGCGGCTGATCGGCGTCGTCGAGCAGCGTGTTGCGGTTGCCCTTGCGGCGGCGGATCGCGAGTTGTCGGCCGTCGGAATGCAACAGCGTGCCGCCGACGCGCAGCGCGGCGTTGTCGTGGCGGAAGTTGTAGGCGGTGCGGGCGCCGAAGCCGAACAACAGGTCGCCGATGGCGGACAGCGCCGAGGTCTTGCCGCTTTCATTGGCGCCGTGGACGACATGCAGCGCGGCGTCGGGCGCGAACGTCAGCACGCGATCGGTGAAGGCGCCGTAGCGCTCAAGGGCGAGCCGCGTCAGTTTCACGTCAGCGCTCCGGCCAAGAGCGCGCGGGCGTCGTCGGACAGCGTGGCGAGCGCCTCGGTCTTGCGCCATTGCTCGCGCAGGTCTTTCGGCAGCTTGTCCTCGATCTCCTTGACCAGCCGTTCGAGGCTCGCGGCGAAATCGGGGTCGGCGGCGGCCGCGCGCAGCATGGCGTCGATATCGATCGCGTCAGTGTCCGGCGAAGCCGGGAGCGGGCGGGGCGGCGCGGTGGTCCGGACCTTGAGTTGCTCGATCCAGCAATCCTCGGCGAGGCGAAAGCCGGTGGCGCGAAGCTCGTCCTGCAACGTCTCGCGGCGCGCGACCAGATGATCGTGCAGCGGCGTCACGCCGCGCAGCGTGATCCGCGCGGCGAGGGGACGGTCGTCCGCCGCCGCAAGCGCCTCGGTCAGCGCCGCCTCGATCCGCCCGACCACGGCGGCCTCGTCGGTGAAGTCGCCGACGTCGATGTCGAGATGGGCCCAGCGCGCGCCGTCGAGCGCGAGCGGCGTCACCTCGATGATGCGCCCGTCCTCAACGGTGACGCGCATCGCCCCCTTGGGGCCGGTTTCGCGCACGCTGCGGCCTTGCAGATTGCCGGGGAACACGATCCACGGATCGCGGCTGACGATCTCGGCGGTGTGGATGTGGCCCAGCGCCCAGTAATCGTAGCCGAAGCGCTTGAGGTCATCGACCGAGCAGGGGGCATAGCCGTCGTGGCCGGGGCGGCCGTCGAGCGAGGTGTGCAGCACGCCGATGTTGAGCCAGCCGTCGCGCCGCGCCGGATAGGTCTGGACGAAATCGCCGGTCAGCCGGTGCGGGAAGCTGCGGCCGTGCAGGGCGACGCGATGGGCGTCGAGTTGCAGCGTCGCCGCCTTGCTGGAAGGGAACACCTGCACCGTGTCGGGATAGGGCAGGTCGCGCGACATCACGCTGTCGGCGTCGTGATTGCCCTTGACGATGAAGACCGGGATGCCGGCGCGATGCAGCGCGCTGATGGCGCGGACGAAGAACAGTCCGGTGCCGACGTCCTTCCAGTCGCCGTCGAACACGTCGCCGGCGATGATCAGGAACGCCGCCTCGCTGGCGATGGTCTCCGCCACCAGCGCCTCGACGGCGCGGCGGCAGGCCCGCGCGAACCGCTCCGCCACCGCCTTGTCCTTGACGCCGAGGCCGGCGAGCGGACTGTCGATGTGGAGGTCGGCGGCGTGAATGAAGCTGAAGCGCATGATGGCCCGTTGTAGCCGATTATGGCGGCGGTGTAAGGCCGTCATGGCGGCCCGGATCAGGTTGCATTCCGGCGGCGATGCCGTCACAACGGCGGCATGAACTATCGCCACGCCTTTCATGCCGGCAATTTCGCCGATGTCGTCAAGCATCTCGTGCTGGTGCGCGTCCTGACCTATCTGCACGACAAGCCGGCGCCGTTCCGCGTCATCGACAGCCATGCCGGCGCCGGCCGCTACGATCTCACCGGCGAGGAGGCCGTGCGCGGCGGCGAATGGCTCACCGGCATCGCGCGGGTGCTGGCGGCGCGATTCTCGCCGCAGGCCGGCGCCCTGATCGCGCCCTATCTCGATATCGTGCGCGCCTTCAATCCGCCGGGGAAGCTGGAAGCCTATCCCGGCTCGCCCCTGATCGCGCGCGCTTTGCTGCGGCCGCAGGATCGCATGACGGCGTGCGAACTCGCGCCCGGCCCGCGCAAGCAGTTGATCGACGCGCTGCGCCGCGACGAACAGGCGCGGGTGGTCGATCTCGACGGCTGGACCGCGCTGCCGGCCTTCGTGCCGCCGAACGAGCGGCGCGGGCTGGTGCTGATCGATCCGCCGTTCGAGCAGCCGGACGAATTCGAGCGGCTGGCGCGGGTGTTCGCGGCGACCTTCGCGAAGTGGCCGACCGGCATCTACCTGCTATGGTATCCGGTGAAAAGCCGCCGTTTGACCGATGCGCTGGCGCGGCAGGTCGCCTCCGCCGCGGCCGCGAAGGGCGCGGGCGATAAATGCCTGCGGCTGGAATTCAGCGTCGCGCCGGCCGCCGAAGGGCAGGGGCTCACGTCCTGCGGCCTTTTGATCGTCAATCCGCCGTGGACGCTGGCCGCTGAATTGCGAACCATCCTGCCGGAATTGCAGAAGCCGCTCGGACGCGGCGGCGCGGGACGGTTCCGGCTGGAGGTCGCGAAGCCGTAGAAGCTGCGCGTTTCGCCGTACGCGGACGGCGGCGTGTCCGGGCCGGACGCATCAAGCTCTTGTGTGTTTTGAAAAGGCGAGCGCCTTTTCAAGATCGAGGTCGGCCTTCAGCGTGGCGCGGCGGATCCGCCGGTGCAGCCGTTCGGCGCGCGTCTGCGCGGCGATCCGCAGAAGATGCGCGATCCATGCCGGCATCCTGCCATCGGCCGCGTGCCATTTGGCCAGGAGCCGCGCCAAGGGCCCGGCGTATAAATCGAACAGATGATCGTCCAGGGCGACAATGGCCTGATGCGAGCCCGGATCACCCTGCCGGCCGCAGCGGCCGAACAACTGCCGGTCGATCCGGCCGGACTCGTGATATTCGGTCAGAATGACGTGGAGGCCGCCATTGGCCGCGACTTCGGGCGAGAGCTTGATGTCGGTGCCACGCCCCGCCATGTTGGTGGCGATGGTGATGCGGCCGGCTTCCCCGGCCGCCGCGACCAGCTTCGCTTCCTCGGGCTCGTTGCGGGCGTTGAGGACGACGTGCGGCAGGCCGGCGTCGGTGAAAAGCCGGGCCAGCGCTTCCGAAGCCTCCACGGATCGCGTGCCGATCAGGACGGCCCTGCGCCGCTCAACCAGCGCGCGGGCCGCGTCGACGACGGCTTTCCCTTTGGCGGCCTGATCGCGGCGCAGGACAACGCCAAGATCGCGCTTCGCATCAGGCTTGTTGGTCGGAATCCTGACGACGCGCAAGCCGTAGACCGCATCCAGTTCGCCGGCGATTTCCGTCGCCGTGCCGGTCATGCCGGACAGGTGCAGATACCTGCGGAAGAACTGCTGATAGGTGATCTGGGTCAGCGTCTCGCGGCGACCGGAGACGGCGCAGCCCTCCTTGGCTTCGATCAGTTGCTGCAAGCCGCGCTGCCACTGACGATCCGGCATCGTGCGCCCGGTAAACTCGTCGACGATCTGGACCTTGCCGTCCGTGACGATGTAGTGCTGATCCCTGTGATAGAGCCATAACGCCGCCAGGGCCTGCTCGACGAGTTCCTCGCGGGCGCGCTTGGCTTTCCAGTGTCCTTCGAGCGACGCCTGCAACGCGGAGATCCGTTCGCGGCCGGCGGGCGTCAGGCGGACCGTTCGCCGCGCTTTCAGGATGGTGAAGTCATCGCCCGTTCGCAGCCCGCGCGCCGCCGTCAACAGCGTGGCGCAAAGCGAGCCGGGCATATCCGGCTCGTGTTCCCGGGAGATGATGAGCGGTGTCCTCGCCTCGTCGATCAGGATGCCGTCCGCCTCGTCGACAAGCGCGAAGTGCAGCCCGCGCATCACGCCCCGCGACTCGCGGGGGTGGGCGAGCCGCGATGCCATGATGCGGGCCTGGGACGGACGCCCGATCGCATTGCGATCGCGCAGGTAGTCGAACACGAGTTCCTTGTTGCAGGCATAAACGACATCGCACGCATAAGCGCTGGCGCGCTGCTGCGGCGACTGATCGTGAACGACGAGGCCGACCGTCAGCCCGAGCGTCTCATAAACCGGCCGCAACTGCTCCGCGTCGCGCGCGGCGAGATAGTCGTTGACCGTGATCACATGCACCGACATGCCCGCCAGCGCCGCCGTCGCCGCCGGCAGCAGCGCAGTGATGGTCTTGCCCTCGCCCGTTCGCATTTCGGCGAGATGGCCGCACAATATGACGTAGCCGCCCATCAACTGAACCGGGCGATGCCGCATCCCGAGCTTGCGACCGGTCACCTCGCGCACCAGCGCGAACGAGCGCGCCGCCAGCTCCGGAGTAAATCCCTGGGCGATCAGCCGAGGCCGGAGATTATCGACGGCCGCGCGCAATTCGTCATCATCGCGAGCTTCCATTTCGGCCGCGAATGCGTCCGTCATATCGGCGATATCTCCCCGCGCGAACGATCGGACCACCGCCCGTCGCCGCAGCGGCCCGACGGCCGCGTAGCAGAGACGGTCCCACCACTTCAGTTCCACGCGCTGGCGTTCCGTCAGGGGCGCGGTGATGCGCTCGGGCGTCAGCCAGGGGCGGAGCGAGACGTCAGACATCGAAATAGGCGAGGAACAGTTGTCGGAGGCGGCGATGCCATTGCCAGCCAAGCGCCTCCCAGTCGTGATCGAAACGCAGATAAACGCGAAGGCCGTATTTCGCGTCGCTCGGCGGCGGCGACAGCCGCACGTCAAGCTGGAAAACCCGCTCGATCGCGGTGGCGCTTTCGCCATCTCGCGGATCGGTGGCGATGCGTCCCCCGCCGGCGACGCCGAGCGCCTTGCTCGGCAAGGCGTCGCCGGCGGCGGGCACCTCGCGAATGATCGAGGCCTCGAAATCGTCCTGAAGGCGATCGGCGATCCTGGCGCGAACGCCCCGCAAATGATTGCGAACGAGTTCGATGTTGTCCTGGCGGACCACGGCGCGCACGGTCCGCGGCTCGTCGCCCACGACGAAGCCGATGATCGTTCCCTCCGTGATGTAGCGGCCTTGCGCGTCGTCGGGCCGCAAGGCGACGAACGTGCCGCCTCTCGGACTGCGGACCACCAGCCGCTCAGCCCGAAGCGAGAGGCGTCGCAACTCGGAACGCTCCGCTTCAAGCTCCTGACGGACCAGGGCCGCCTTGACGCGATCATTGACCTCTTCCGCGCGCAAACGCGTTTCAACCTCCGCGACGCGCTGCTGCTGAACCAGGAGCCGCGCGGCCAGATGAGGCTCCTCCAGTTGAAACAGCGGATCGCCGGCCTCGACCCGCGTATCGGACGCGACCTGAAGACGGCTGATGAACCCGCTGGTGCCGGCCCGGACCTGCGCCTCCTCCGGGAGCCATATGATTCCTTCGCTGACGGTGGCGAGCGGCGCCGGGACCAGCATGATCAGCGCCGCGATCGTCAGGAATCCAGCCGCCGAAACGGCGATGGCGCGGCCGCGCCGATCCTTCAGCGTCGGACTGTTGAACAGGAAGACCACAATCCGCCCGATCGGGATGACGAAGCTCGCGATCAGCGACCAGATGGCGATGGCGACGCCGACCGCCAGATATTCGGTGGCGACGAACAAGGCGATGCTGACGAAAACAAAGATGCGATAAACATAAGACAACGGCGCGTAGGCCAGTAGCCACGGGGCTTCCGACCGCGACACCGAATGCGGCTGCTGGGTCTGCGCGTCGAACAGATGGCGCTGGAGCAACCAGCCCCAATAATTGATGGATCGGCTGCCCAGATTGGGAATTTCCAGCAGGTCGCTCAGAATATAGTAGCCATCGAATCGAAACAGCGGATTGCCGTTGACGACAAGCGTCGAGAAGCCGGCGATCAGGATCACGTCGAGCGCCATCGCCTTGACGAGGCCCAGTTCGGAGAAAAGCCAGATGTAGACGGCGATGGCCGCAAGCGCCAATTCGACGATCATGCCGGCGGCCCCGACCAGCGCGCGCCGATACTTGCTCTTGAACGACAACGAGGCCGACGCGTCGACATAGGGCACCGGAACGAAAACGAGCAGCATGACGCCCGCGTCGTGGACCGTGCCGCCGAACGCCTTGATCATGAGGCCGTGGCCGAGTTCGTGAAGCAGCTTGACGACGGGGAAGAGCATCGCCAGCAGCAGCAGGTTCTCGCTGGCGAGCGTCCGTTCAGGCAGGCTTTCCGTCCACTCCTGCCAGTGCAGCGTCAGCAACACCGCGGCGGGCAACACCAGGCCAAGCCACAACGCGACAAAGAACTTCGCGCCAAAGGGCCGCAAGAACGCCATCATGGCTTCGAGGGCTCGATCCGGATCGATCAGCGACACTGTGATCGCGACCGGGTTCTTGAAATTCCGGCTGAGCCGGCTCCAGCGATGCTTGGTCAGGCGTTCCAGCAATTCGGCCGTCTCGGAGGCTTCATCCGACTGGATCAGATCCGCGCTGTGCAGCCGCGACAATAGCCGCACCACCTCGTCCTGGGACGGCGCATCCTCGCCGAGTTGAACGGCGGCCTCTTTCCAGATCTGGTCGAGCGCCCGCTCGCCGTTCATCTTGCCGATCAGAAGATAGGCGGCGGGCGTGAAGCGATGCACGCGCCCGGTCACCTGGTCGTGCATGACGTACCAGGTCTTGCCGCGGTATCGATGCCGGTGAATGTCGACGTGAGGCTGTATTCGCGGCCTCAGTTCGGCCACCCGATACCAGGTGTGGCTGAAGAACGACTCCGTCATGGGGTCCACTCCCATGCCGCCAGCCGGATGCGCTCGATGACGCTGCGTGTCCAGATCCAGAGCAGCGAGGCTTCACCGGCCGAGAGTTTCGCCACGCCCTCCATGCCGGGACGCAGTTCGACGGAGGTGTCTCCAAGCAGCCCCTCGACCCGGAAGGCGTTTCGGCCGTTGAGCTGCGTCGTCACCGGCGCAATCCGCTCGACCTGAAACGGAATGGTCGCGCCCACCGCGCCGGTCAGCGAAATCAGCCCCTGTTGTCCCGGAAAAACATAGCGGATATCGAATTCGCTGACCTGAACGACGACGCGATAGGTATGTAGTGGCGATATTTCGAACAGCACCTTTCCCTGTTCGATCGGCGTTCCGATCAATTGACTGAGGTCGCCGGAGACCACCAGACCGTCGATCGCGGCGACGATCCTGGTGCGCGACAGCTTGTCGGTCGCCAGCGCCAGTTCGGCTTCGGCCTCGCGCAACTGGGCGGCCGCGATCAGGCTGCCGGCGCGGTCGTGCTTGGCCAGCGCGTCACGTTCGCGCTGGATGTTCTTCTGGCGCTCGCTCTCCCATTTCATCACGTCCGATCGCAGATCCCGATCGTCCATGGCGGCGAGCAACTGGCCGGCCCGGACGATGTCTCCGGCTTTCGCCGGGGCCTCGTGGATGAACCCCTGGAACGGCGCGACCGCCGCCCGTTGCACGGATCCTTCAAGCACCGATTTGGCGGTCACGCGAAACTCGCTTCGCCACAGCGTCAGGGTGGCGAGAGTCACCATCGCGGCCACGGTGGCGATCTTGATCGCGGGGTGCTTCGGCCCGAACAGTGCATGAACCGCTTCCCGGACGATATCCGCCGCGCGGCCGGCGAGCAGTTTCCGCGTCTCGGCCTTCAGCTTCAGCACCGGCCCGGCCAGCTCCCCCACAAGCTGGAGCACGTCGAGGGTTGCGGCGTCGAAAGGCTGGCCGGCGTTTCGCTCCAGGGTCAGGACGCCGATCGTCTCGCCGCGCGGACGCATGATCACCGAGGCCACGCTCAAGGCCGCGGAGGACTTCATCAGATCGGCATGGGCGATGGCGATACGGCCGGTTGTTTCCGGCAACGACGGCAGCACGACGGTGGCCGCCTGATCGTAGGCTTCCTCCATCGCGCCTTCGATGGCCGCCACGATATCGGCCCGTTCCTGAAACCACGCCGTGTTCGAAAGCGCCCGCAAGCGAACGCGATCGCGCTCGACCAGGCCGAAGGCGACCCGCGTGCAATCCAGTCGCGTCGCCAACTCGTTGACGAGCCCGATCGCCGCGCCGTCCAGCGTCTTGTGCTCGTGGACCACCGCCAGCATTTCGAGCGCGAGCGAGGCGGCGTTGAGCTTCTGCGCGGCCTCGGCGGCGCGGTTGCGGGCGATGAATGCCTCGACCCACCCTGTTCCCCAATGAATGCGGCGCAGGATCTGCTGCAATTCGGGACCCGGCCGGGCCGCGACATCCATCACGACCACGCCGTGGATCTCTCCCAGGCTCTCGAGCGGGTATCCGATCAGAAGCCCGGTCTCATCGGACGCCGCGCCGGCCGGTTTCGGAATCGTCACGCCGACCCGTTCGGTGAGCGCGCGTTCGGCGACGGTGGCGAGATGGGTGACGTCGGTGAAGCGTTCCGGCCAGACGGCGGCCGGGCCAAAGGAGCCATCCGGCCGCGCCAGCAATAGAGCCGCCGCGCGAGCGCCGCGGACGTCGTTGCATTGCAGCGCAAGCCATGCCCCGAGCACGTCGTCGGCCGATCGCGACGCCGCGAACGCTTCCCACGACTGGTTCGCCGCGCTCTCCGCCGCGCCTGATCCGGAACGATAGCCGTCGGGCTGGCTGGTTGACATCCTATCCCTCACCGACCGCGGATGCGTGCAAGACGCGCCTCCCGAGCCTGATTCAACCGCGTTGAATCAGGCTCGTCGTTTGTCTTTTTGTTTGAGCATGATCTTTCCGAAAGCCGGTTTCCACTTTTCGGGATCATGCTCTATTGCTTCGTCACGCTCAGGTTGCTGGACCGTTCGAGAAAGCGGATCTTGCATCGCAGGCCGCCGGGCAGCTTGAGATCGGGATTCGGCAGCGACAGGCGCACGCCGAAGGTTCCGCTGGAGGCGTCGAACAAGGTATCGACCACGGTCACGGCCGCGCGATGCACGCCGCCGACGGGGGCCTCGGGCTCGACGTCCGCGATCATGCCGACCTCGATCTGGCCGAACAAGGCGAGAGGGACGAAGACCTCGACATAGAGCGGGTTCATCCGCGCCAGGACAAAAATATGCGCCTGCTCCGTGCGATATTCGCCCGGCCCCAGCACGCGCTCGGTGACGACGGCGTCGAGGGGACTCTGGATGATGCGCTGCCGCAGCACGCCTTCCGCGCGGCGTAACTCGCTCCTGGCGATGTCGAGATTGAGCTTTGCCTCCTTCTCGGCGAGGATCGCGACCCGCTCGTCCGTTCTGGCTTCGTCATAGGCCGCTTCGGTGACGGCGCTGGTCGCCCGCAGCGTCTCCATGCGCTTGAATTTCCGGTGCAGGAACGCGATGCGCGCCTGCGCGCTTTCCACCGGATTGTCGTTCTCGGCCTTCGAGCGGGCCGCCGCGACGGCGGCTTCCTCGACCTCGCTTTCAAGACGCGCCAGCACCTGGCCCTGACGGACGACATCACCACGATCCACCAGCACGTCGCGGATCAGGCCGGGAACCGGCGCGCCGATCTTCAGCGTGGCGCTCGCCTCGATCAGGCAATCGAGCTTTTCCCGCGAGACGATCCGGCGCTCCTGCGCCTCGGCCTCCGCGACCGAACAACAAACGAGCAGGCCCAGGGCCAATCGATACAACTGTCGCATCTATCCGACGACCGTCTCCAACGGCACCTCGTTCACCGGCGCGGCACGCACGGCAAACTCCCGGTTCGGGTCCAGCATACCCGAATCCTCGCCGAGGAAATCGACCTGCCACGGCTTCCGATGGGTTTTCGGTTTCGACTTGCGCTTGTCGTGCGATCGGGGTGCGGCCGCCAGCATCGCCGGCAGGAATGCGACGGCCCCAAGCCCGCCGTCGAGGACGACGCGCGGAGTTTTAGTCGGCTGTTCCGCGCCCCGGGCGGAGCCGACCGGCGTTTCGGCCGCCGCGAACCGGGCATGGTTCTGGCCGAGATCACCGGAGCGACCGGGCTTCGCCGGCGGCGGCTCGCTGTCGCTGCGCGGCGACGGCTGGGCCGGCGCGGTGCCGGACGCCTTGATGTTCGGGTCATCATCGGACAGCCCGAGCACTCGCAGCAACTGCTCGATCTTGAACTGCCAGTCGAATGTGGCCGACGTCGCCCGGCAGAACCGCACCTTGCCCGATCCGCCGATCGCATCGGTCGAACTGGTGGGTGGCTTGCCGGAGCCGAAGAGCTGATCGAGCCGGACCTCCCTGGGGAGCTTGATCTCGAAGAAGTCGGAAGGATCGGTTCCGTAAGCGTGCCAGACAATCGACGATTCGAACCTGGACCTGAGAACGTCGAAGACCCGGTCGGGCAGGGAGATCACGCCCGGATCGAACCACGGGCGCGATGGCGTGTCGTGTTCGCCGCGCGTCTCACCCACCAGCAACGACGGATCGATCAGGCGCCATGCCGCGAAGCCGGATTGCAAGCCGTCGCGGAAGCGGCGGATCTCGCTCTGGTCGCGCGATGTCAGCGCGACCGTGTCGTCATCCACGTCGTTGATGTTGGCGATGACCTGAATGGCGTCGTCGCCGATGGCGCCGGTCTTTTCGGCATTGATGCCGAGCACCTTGACGTGGATGATCTCGGTGCCGGCGTAGGTATGGCCGGCGTGACCGAACAGCCGCACCAGATCGACCTCGCCGGCCTTCAGCGGCGTCGGGCTCTCGATCCGGATCCGCAGTTCCTTGCGGCCGTCGGTGCCGTCGACGATGTCGAACCGCATCGTGGCGCCGCGCGGCAGGTCGCCGGCTTTCACGGTGTCGAACTGCACCAGCGAGGGATCGTAGTCGATCGCGAATTCGATGCTGCGCACGCCGCCGAGGTTGCTCAGGGTGACGGCGAGCCCTTCGCGCCCATCGGCGTCGCGCAGCACGCCGCCGGGCGAGGTCACGACATCCGGCATGCTGACGACGCGGGGATGTGGTCCCACCTCGAAATAGGCCTTGAAGTCGCCGCCCGCCCTGCCGTCGCGATCGCCGTCGAGGGCGCCGTCCGGATCGTGCAAGGCGGACGCGCCGCTCACGATACGGACCTTGTAGATATCCGGAACGAGGGGGCCGCCGGTCTTGATGAAGGTGAAGCCGGCGCGATCGGCGTCAAGCACCAGCGAGCCGGTGACGCGGAAGCCCAGAAGATCGGAGACCAGCACATCGCTGGCGCCCAGGCCCGGACCCGATCCGTAGAGCGATACGTCGTCGGCCACGAAGGCATGGTTGAACGCGACGTGGAAGCCGCTGGCGGACACCGTGAGGCCGGTCACCTGAAGCGGCGCGCGTTGCGCCGTGACGCTCAGGCTTTGCGGGCCGAACTTGCCATCGTCGTTGGTCAGCAAGGCCCGCACGGTGAAATGCCCGGCTCGGGCGAATATATGTCGCGCGGAGTCGGCCGCGCCATCGATACGCTCATGGGTGCCGTCGCCCCAATCGATCGTCCAGCCAAGCGGCGGATCGTCGCCCGGATCGGCGGAGCCGAGCGTCAGCGTCCATTCGGCGCCGACCTCGATGGTCGCGGCGCCGCTGAGCGTCAGCGTCGGCGCGACGTCGGTCACCGCGATTTTGTAGGAATGATCGGTCGAGAGGCCATGCGAGTCGGTCGCCCGGATCAATACGGTTTCCACCGCGGGGCCATCCGGCGCGCGCCACTTGAATGCGCCGGTCCGTGGGTCGAAGCTGGCTGTCGCGGGTCCGGACACCAGCGCGAGAGTGACGCTGTCGTCGCGATCGATGTCGGCGCCCGTAAAGGTGGCGCGAACGAGGTCGCCTTCCTTCACGGTCGCCGAGGCCGGCCCCGACACGGTCGGCGCATCGTTCAGGCCGGCCACGGTGATGGTCACCGTGGCACGCTGCGATACGGCCACGCCGTCGCTGGCCGTGAAGGAGAACGTCACG